>JAOPZY010000153.1 GCA_025963875.1 Actinomycetota bacterium | reverse complement strand
GCCGGCGTGCAGCTCCCGGGGTCGGGGCAGGGCAGCGTGCATTTCATGTTCATGGGGCAGTTCGCCGGTTCGACGGCTCCCGGCACCGACGGGGTGGGGCTGGCGACATGGACCGGCGGCAGTGGGGCCCGGGGCAAGACGCCGGACACGCGCGGCTGGGGTGTGACGACCGTGGCCGGCGGGGACGGGGCGGGAGTCACGGGCTGGGTCGCGGACGGCGTTGCTGCGGCGGGCATTGTGGGCGCAGGTGTCGTCGGCGAGGGGTTGGTAACCCGGAGTCTGACCGACGGTCTCGACGGGCTGCCCAGAGCAAGGGCCGCCGCCGTGATGCCACCGGCGGCGAGAACGATCACCGCCAGCAGGACGGCCCACTGGGGCCTGGTGAGCCTTCGCAGCCTGGTCATCGGTTGCCCTCCCAGTCCTCCCCGGATTGTAGGAGTCGCGGACCTCTTCTACCAGGGGGAGTCGTTCCCTACTAGGGCTGCGAAGGCGTACTGGCCATGACGACGATCGGTTTATTGAGGTGGATGGCCCCCGTCGAGCCGAAGAAGCCGGCGGTCCCGAAGTTGAAGATCCCACCGTCGGCTGCGACGAGCCAGTAGCCAGCGCCGTCCCCCGTGGCCGCCATACCGACAATGGGGCTGTTGAGGTGGATGGCCCCTGTCGAGCCCAAGAAGCCGGCGGTCCCGAAGTTGAAGATCCCACCGTCGGTCGCCACGAGCCAGTAGCCGCCGCCGGGGGCCGCGGCCATTGCCACGATGGGCTTGTTGAGGTTGATGGACCCGGTGGACCCTGCGAACGGAGCATCGCCGAAGTTGAAGATCCCGCCGTCGGAGGCGCTGAGCCAGTACCCCGCGCCGGACTTCGTGGACGCCATCGCCACGATGGGCTTGTTCAGCTTGATGGCCCCGGTGGACCCTGCGAACGGAGCATCGCCGAAGTTGAAGATCCCACCGTCGGTCGCAACCAGCCAGTACCCCTGCCCGCTCGGCGTCGCCGCCATGCCGACGATGGGGCTGTTGAGCCTGATGGCCCCGGTGGAGCCGAAGAAGGTAGCGTCTCCGAACGTGAAGATCCCCCCGTCCGAGGCCACGAGCCAGTACCCCCGCCCGCTCGGCGTCGCCGCCATGCCCACGATGGGCTTGTTCAGCTTGATGGCCCCCGTGGAACCGAAGAACCCGGCATTCCCGAAGTTGAAGATGCCCCCGTCGGTGGCCGACAACCAGTAGCCGCCCGCGGGTGGTGCAGGAGGAGGCGGCGTCGCCGGAGCGGGCTGGCCCGTGCCGGTCAGCGCCACGTCCTGGTGGCCCTCGGGGGCCGAGTCGTTGAAGGTCAGCGTGGCCGACCGCGCACCCGGGCTGGTGGGGGTGAACGTCAACCACACGCTGCAGGTGCCGCCCCCCGCGGCGACCGTCGCTCCGCTGCACGTGTCGGCGATCTTGGTGAAGTCACCGGGGTTGGCGCCGCCAACGGAGACAGCGGACACGCTCAATGGCGTCCCGGCGGGGTTGGTGAGGGTGACGGTTTGGGGGCCGCTCGTTGTGTTGGGTGTCTGGGGGCCGAAGGCGATGCTGGCGGTGTTCAGGCTGGCCGCGCCGGACGAACCGAACCCGGTACCGGCCAGCGGGATGTCGACGGCCCCGGCGGCGGCGTTGGACGTCACGTGAAGCGTGGCCGTCCGGGCGCCGGCGGCGCTCGGCCGGAACGTGACGTCGAGCGAGCACGTGGGGCTCGCGGGATCGGCGTTCTGCAGCCTGGCCGAGGCACAGCCGTTGGCCGAGATCGAGAAGTCTCCGGCGTTCGGTCCCGTCAGTGTGAACCCCCCGCCGGCGCCGCTGAAGACGAGGTCGGCTGCCCCCATCGATGTGGCCGCCAGGTGCTGTGCCGATCCGTTTGTATTCACCGCGGCCGTGCCGAAGTCGTTCAGGCCCCCGAAGGCCACGGTGGCGGGCAGGACGAGCCGTCCGACGGCGTGGATTCTGGAGGGCGACTGCCCCTCCACCTTGGGGGAATTCTCCGTGAACCAGATGTTGCCGTCCGGGCCGACCGTGATGCCCGTCGGCGGGGCACCGGACGAGAAGGCCCCACTTGTCGGGGTGAGAAAGTGCGTCGAAACGGAGGCGGGCGGGCTCGCCGGGTCGAAGCGGCCGATGCTGCTGTTCAGGGTCTCGACGAAGTACAGGAACCCGTCGGGCCCCTTCGCGATCGAGGTGGGTCCTCCGAGGCCGTCGCCCACCACGGTGGTGATCGCCTTCGTGGTGACGTCGATCTTCCCGATCGCATGGCCTGACTGCTCGGTGAACCAGACCGCATTGTTGGCGGCGTCCGGCGTGATGCCCGCCAGGCCTACGCCGGTGTTGGAAACCCTGATCTGGGCCAGCATCGCCCCGTTGGTGCCCATGACCCCGACGTAGGTGGGTGTCGTGTCGGAACTCTGGAGCGTGAACCAGAGGTTGCCGTCCGGACCCGTCGTGATGCCGTAGGGGACGAAGGCGGTGCTCGTGACGCCGGTCAAGGTCACCGGGTACTCGCTCACCGACCCGCCGGTGGTGATCCTGCCGATTTTGCCCCCGGCGTGGGACTCGGTGAACCAGAGAGCCCCGCCGGCGCTGGTGATCGCAGTCGGCTGGCTGGCAGCGCTCAGCCCACTGAACTCGGAGACGATGCCACCGGTGGTCACCCTGCCGATGGAATTTGCTCCGCTCGTACTCTCGGTGAACCACATGGCGCCGTCGGGCCCGACCGCCATGCTGGACGGATCGGCGCAGCAACCTCCCGCGATCACCGAGTAGCCGGCGACCACAACGCCGCTCGTGCTCATCTTCTCGACCTTGCGGTGGTCGTTGACATCTGGGGAGGGCGGATTCACAAACTGCGGGTTGTCGTTGGAGTCGGCGATCCACAGGTTGCCGTCGGGGCCTGCGGCGATGCCGAGCGGATCGCTCCCGAAGATGTTGACCGGGAACTCGGTGATGGCGGCCCCCGGACCCGCCAGAGCCCCCGCCGGTTGCGGGACTATTCCTCGCATAATCAACGAACCAGACACCATTGCGAGTACCACGAGCATCCGGGCCCGCGGCCCGGCACCGCTCTTTGCGCGCGCCACTCGTTTTCCCCCCCGGGTTGTTTTTTTTCCTACAAGCTTCTTCAACATCGGCAACCCGGCGAATTGGCTTGAGGACCCGGCGGCCGGGGAACCAGAACGGGATTAGAACGGTGGTCGCACGCCGCTCATCATGGGGAAGTGTTTGATGTTCAGGGTGACCAGGCCCAGCCCGCCCACGTCGGCCGTGGCGGCGATCAGGTAGTCGGCGATGTCGATGCCTGGATGCGACCGGCGGAAGGTGCGAAGCATGGCCCCCGCGCTTCTGGCAACCGAGTCTGTCACCGGGAGGAGTACCAGGGCGTCGAACAGCCGGGCGACGGCCCTCCGCTCTCCGGTCCGCATGCCTCCTTCGATCTCCGCCCTCGACACCACGCTGGCGAACGGCTCCCCGTCTTCGAGGAGGGCTGTGGCCCGCTCATCGCCGCGGAGGTGGGCAATGAGGATGGTCGAGTCGAAGAGGTGGTTCAAAGGCCTCTGTTAAAGGCCTCCGTTAAAGGCCAAGGCTGCGGAGTCGCTCCTCAGCCGGTACGCCCCGCACCGAGGCAAGCCATTCGGGCCAGTCCGGATAGTCAGCGAGCAGGCCGGCGGTGTTACGGATGGCCTCCGCCCTCTCGTGGTTCGGTCCATTGCCGAGGCGCTCGTCCAAGAGCCGGCGGATTACCTCCGCCTTCGAGAGGCCCTGGTCACGCGCCCGCTCCGACAGGAGCCGATCCTGTTCCTCGGTAAGGTAGATCTGGGTCCGCCGCATACATCAGCAGTATACATCGGTGGAAAGTGACCGGTCTTCTGCCGGGCATGCTCATTTGCAGCCACCCGTCGGGAGGCAACCCGGTGGCGCTAGCGGGAGGTTGGTAAGAAATCCCGCGTGGGCGCGGGATTTTCTCCCTACCTCGCTCGGCTCGGGGCCAGCAGAGAGATCAGCTCCCCGGCCGCCACCTCCGTCGCCCAGATGTGCCGGGCGGCACCCTGCTTTCGGCCCGACCAGTCGACGGCGATGGTCCGCAACGAGCGCAAAAGGTCAGCCCCGGCGTACCTGCGGCGTTCCCCCGGGCGGGCCGAATCCCCTGTGCTTCCAGGCGAACTTGCACATCGAGAACAGGTGCCAGCGCCACGCGGGGGACAGGACCGAGCGGCTGGCCCGCTGCTCGCAGTGCACGATCTCGGCCCCCGGCACGCACCACACCTCCCAGCCCCCGAGGTGCATCCTGAGCGAGAGGTCGACGTCGTCGAAGTAGAGGCGGAACCGCTCGTCCATGAGCCCCACCTCGCCCAGGGCGGTGCGGCGCACCATCGTCGCCGGGCAGGGGACCCAGTCGACCGGGCGGGGATCGACGTAGTCCCAGTCCTCGTAGACGCTGCGTGCCACCGAAGGGGGTGGGGCACCTTCCCGCCACGCCAGCTTCAGCGCGACCAGCGACTCCAGCGTGTACCAGCGGCGCGCCGACGGCCTGCGGTCACCCTCGGGGGACACCAGCTTCGGCGCCGCCATCCCGGCACGGGGGTGGCCCTCCAGGAAGGAGGCCAGCGTGTCCACCGCCCCCGCCGGGAATTCCAGGTCGGGGTTGCACAGCATGACGAAGGGCGCGGAGGTCGCCCGGATCCCGCTGTTCAGATTGGCCGGCAGGCCCCGGCGGGAGGGCTGGGGGAGCACCGGGATGTGGGGCCAGCGGCCCCGGACCCGCTCGGCCATGCCGTCGGTCGAGGCGTTGTCGACGACGACGATCTGCAGGGGGTGCTCGGGCGGGCTCGCCTCCAGCGACTCGAGGGCCGGGATGAGGACGTGGGCCTCGTCGGTGGCGACGAACACGATGGCGACCGCGTTGTGCATCAGGCGACCGCCTGCTCGTAGGCGGCCACCTGGAGCGATCCCGAGCGCTTCCACGAGAACTCGCCAGCCCGTGCCCGCCCCCGTCGCACCAGGTCCTCCCGCAGGGCGGGATCGGTGAGGATGCGGTCGAGGGCCGCCGTCCACCCCGCGGCGTCGTCGGGGGAGAGGAGGAGGCCGGCGTCGCCGACGACCTCCGGGATGGCGGTGGCCGCCGAGGCCACGACCGGGCACCCGGCACCCATGGCCTCCAGCACCGGGGCACCGAAGCCCTCGAAGCGCGACGGCCAGGCCAGGGCCTCGGCCGACTCGTAGAGCCCGGCGAGGTCTGCCCGGGAGACCAGGCCCAGTCGCCGCAGCCCCTTCGCCACACCGAGGCGGGCGGCGGTCTCGCCGATGTCGGTGTCGCGAGGCCCGTCGGGCCCGGTGAACACGAGGTCGGCCCGCGCCGCCACCGGCGCCCAGGCCTCGACCAGGAACCGGTGGTTCTTGTGCGGGTAGCTGCGCCCCGGGAAGAGGAAGAACGGCCGTTCCAGGCCGTATCGCTCCCGCACCGCATCCGCCCCGGCCGACGGCGCCAGCAGGCCCTCGCTGCCGAACGGGACGACCACCACCTTGTCGGGGTCGGCGTCGAAGGCCGCCATCACGTCCTCCCGGACGTAGTGCGAGGGGACCGTGATGACCTCGGAGTGGTGGACGACGTACGGCACGTTGGTCCGCAGCCACGCCAGCTTCAGGGGATGGAAGTACTCGGGATAGTGGCGGTACTGGATGTCGTGGATGGTCACCACCGTGGGGAGCACCTTCACGAAGGGTGCGGTGCCGACGCCGTGGTGGACCACGTCGAGGTGACGCCGGCGGGCCATCAGCGCCAGCCAGGTGTGTTCGGCTGCGATCCTCAAGGGACGCAGGTTGGAGCTCCAGGGGGCCTCGACGACCTCGGCGATGGTCTCGATGTCGGGGTGTGCCGCCCGGAAGCCCTGCATCGCCACCACCACGAGGTCGTGGCCGCACGCCCCCATGGCGCGGACGAGGTTGGTGAGCAGTGCCTCCGAGCCCCCGACCTCACCGGGTTCGAGGAAGAGCAGGTTCACCCCGATGCGCATGGCGAATGAGGATACTTCTCCGGTGAGGATCGCCTACGACGCCGCACCCCTGCTGAACCCCCGCACGGGCGTCGGCCACTACGCAGCCGCCCTGCTCGACGCCATGCTGGCCGCGGACCCCGAGCTCGAGGTCGCCATGTTCGCCGTCGGGCGCCAGCCGGCACCGGCCACGATTCTGGGTTTATCCGGCGCCTTGAGGGGCGCCTCGGGCGGGAACGGACGGGCGACCCTGCGGAGGGTGCCGATCCCGGCCCGCCTGGTCGTGGGGGCCTGGGAGCTCGCCCGGTACCCGAGGGGCGACGTGCTGTTCGGCCGGGCCGGCGCCGTGCACGGCACGAACTTCTGGATCCCCCCGCTCCGCCGCCGCAACGGCGTCGTGACCGTTCACGACCTCACCTACCTCCTCTACCCGGAGTTCTGCACTCCGCAGGTGCGGCGGTACCGCTGGATCCTGCCGCAGGTGCTGAAGCGCTGCGCCGTCGTGCTGACCCCCTCCGAGACCGTGGCGGAGCAGGTGAGCTCCGAGCTGGCGTTCCCCCGTGACCGCATCGTGGTCACGCCCGAGGGCGTCCGGCCAAGTGCCCTGCGCAGCGGCGCCCCGGCGACAGGGCCGGACCGGCGGGGCTACCTCCTCTTCACCGGGACCCGGGAGCCCCGCAAGAACCTCGACCGCCTGCTCCGGGCGTTCGCCCAGGTCGGCGACCTCGACCTCGACCTCGTCGTCGCCGGCCCCGCCGGCTGGGGAAGCGGGGATCTCCGGGCCCGAACCGTCGAGCTCGGCATCGCCGGGCGGGTCGAGTTCCCCGGCTACCTCGGTGACGAGGACCTGGCAGCCCTGCTCGCGGGGGCCCGGGTCTTCGTCTTTCCCTCCCTCTACGAGGGGTTCGGGCTGCCGCCGCTCGAGGCCATGGCCGCAGGGGTGCCGGTGGTCGCCGCCCGGGCGGGAGCCCTGCCCGAGGTGCTCGGCGACGCCCCCGTCTGGTGCGACCCCCTCGATGTCGAGTCGATCGCCGCGGCCATCCGGGCCGCGGTCACCGACGACGGCCTGCGCGCCCGGGCGGTGGCGGCGGGCCATGCCCGCGCGGCTGGCTACGACTGGGCCGAGACCGCCCGGCTCACCCTCGGCGCCTACGAAAGGGCTTCCGAAGAAGCCCCCGAATAGGCCCTGAATAGCCCCCCGATAGGCTCCCGATAGGCTCCGGGCGGAGAATGCCCGAATAACGCCAGCTGTGAAATTACGCACGCGGCACGCACGATGCGAGATACTTTCCCTCCATGAGCGGGAATGCCCCGACAGGGACCGAGGTCCCTGGGGGCGAGGAGCTGCTCGCGCCCGCCCCCGACATAGCGCACGACGTACCCGAGGCACCTTCTGCTCCCGGCCCTCAGCAAAGGCGGAGGCTGCGGAGGGCCCTGAAGTACGCGGGCATCCTTATGCTCGTTGTCGTCCTGAGTGTCGGTGGCCTTGTCGGTTATGCCCGATTCCGGCTCGGACGGCACCACGTCGTAGCCTGCGCGGCCTGCCGGTCGACCGACGGCGCGACGGGCCCGATGAACGTCCTTGTCCTCGGCTCGGACCGCCGGCCCGGCGACAGCGCCCAGAGCCAGCGGGCCGACACCATCGCCCTGCTCCACGTCGATTTCAAGTCCTCGAAGGCCATCCTCGTCAACCTCCCGCGTGACCTGAGGGTCAAGGCGCCCGACGGCCAGTTCGTCAAGATCAACAGCTTCTACAACCAGGGCCCGGCGGCCATGGTGCAGGCGGTCAACTCGTTCACCGGCCTGCCGATCGACCACTACGTGGAAGTGAACTTCACGGGCTTCCGCAACATCGTCGACACCCTGGGCGGCGTGCGGATGCGGTTCTCGCAGGCGGTCAACGATCCGGACTCGGGTCTGAACGTGCCCGCCGGGTGTGTCACGCTCCGCGGCGACCAGGCGCTGGCGTTTGTCAGGACCCGCCACGTCGACAGCGACTACGGCCGCATCGCCCGCCAGCAGTTCTTCGTCCAGCTGGTGATGAAGCAGGTCCTCTCCGCCGGCACGCTCCTCAACCCCCTGAAGGTCGTCAGCCTCGTCAACGTGGGGGCCGGCAACGTCACCACCGACGTCGGTCTCGGGGCGGGGACCATCGAGAAGCTGGCCCTGCAGCTCCGCAACTTCACGCCGCAGACCGTGGACTTCCGGGTTGTGCCCTCCCAACCCCAGTACCTCGGCGGGGTGGCGTACGTGATCCCGTTTGCCGGGCAGTCCGCAGCGCTGTTCGACGCCATCAAGAGCGGGACCACGCTGCCGGACTACGGCAAGCAGGGTTCCGCGATCACCCCCTCCAGCGTGACGGCGACCATCCTCAACGGCACGACGACGCCCAGCATCACGTCCCAGGCGCAGACGGAGCTCCAGGCTGCCGGGTATGTTGTCGCTGGCACCGGCAGCGCGGATGCAACCAACTATGCCGCCACGGTCGTCTACTACACGCCGGGCAACGTGGACAAGGCGAGCCTGGTGGCCCAGGTCTACGGGGAGGCGCAGGTCCAGCCGCTCCCGCCGCAGATCCATGCCGGCAGCGACGTCGTCGTGGTCCTCGGCCAGGACTACGCACAGGGAAAGGTGACCGCTGTGCCCACATCCGCACCATCGCCGCTGTTGCCGGCCGGTCCTGCGACGCCGCTGCCGACGAGCGCCCTGGAGGTCGCCGCGTGCTGAAGGCGACCCGTCCCTTGATCCGGCGCCTTGAGGGGCGCCTCGGGCCCGGCCCGAACCGGATCCCCTCCGGAGGGAGCCTGCCCTGAGCCAGGAGACGCCGATCCGTCCGGCCCGGCCCGCCAGCAAGCCGGGCGCGCCGGGGCGCGGACCCGGGCGTCACGGCCTGAGGACCACCCGCCGGGGCAGGGTCATCCGGCGCGTGCTGGGGACCCTGGCCCTGGTCGCCCTCGTCATGATCGTGGCCGGCGTGGCGCTCTTCTTCCACACCCGGGCGCTGGTCGACCGCAACGGGGCGGCGTGCCCCGCGTGCGACCCGTTTCAAGCCCAGGGGCCGATGAACGTCCTGGTCCTCGGGTCGGACTCCCGGGCCGTGCTCGATCCTCAGGACCTGCAGCACTACGACCCCAACGCAACCGACCGCAACAGCGGCCAGCGGGCCGACAGCGTCGTGCTGCTCCACATCGACCCGACGGCCGCCAAGGCGGTGGCCCTCGCCCTCCCGCGGGACCTGAGGGTACCCGCCCCCCGGGGGGGTTACCAGAAGATCAACGGCTTCTACAACCAGGGAATCTCGGCCATGGTGAAGGCGGTCCACGACTTCACGGGCCTGCCCGTCAACCACTACGTCGAGGTCAACTTCAACAGCTTCCGGACCATCACCAACGCCCTCGGGGGCGTGAACGTCAGGTTCACCCGGAAGGTGCTGGACACGGACTCTGGCCTCAACCAGCCGGCGGGCTGCAACCTGCTGACGGGCGACCAGGCCCTTGCGTTCGTGCGTGTCCGCCACATCGACAGCGACTACGGGCGCATCGCCCGACAGCAGCTGTTCGTCAAGCTGATGATGGAGAAGGTCCTGTCTGCCGGAACGCTGCTCAACCCGCAGAAGGTCGTGAGCCTCATCAACCTCGGGGCCGGCAACGTCGGCCACGACAGCGGGCTGGGTCTCTCGACGATGAGCTCCATGGCGCTGCGCTTCCGCCACTTCTCGAGCACCGACCTCGACTTCCGGGTGGTGCCGTCCCTGCCGCAGCCCGACGGCTACGTCGTTGCCAACACCGCCCAGTCCACCGCCCTGTTCACCGCGATGCGCACCGGCCACCCGCTCCCGGATTACGGCAAGCAGGGCGTGAGCGCCGTCGACGCCTCGAATGTGGCGGCGACGATCCTCAACGGCACGAAGCTCGCCGGTGTGGCCGCCCAGGCGAGGACCAGCCTCGAGGCCAAGGGCTACACCGTGGTGAAGACGGGCAACGCCGACCGCTCGGACTACGCGGCGACGGTCGTGTACTACACCGCCGGCAACCAGCAGAAGGCGCAGTTCCTGGCCACGCAGCTCTTCGGCGGTGCCCAGGTCCAGCCGGTTCCCGCCGCACTCAACGTCACCGCCGGCGACGCCGTGGTCGTGCTGGGGAAGGACTATTCGCCGAACGCGGTGGCGCCGAAGTCACCCGGCTCGACGAACCCGCTGCTGCCGGCAGGCCCAGCCGTGGTCGAGCCGGCCGCGCAGCCGTGGTTCTCGGCCTGCTGAAGCCTGCGGTCACGACGCTGGGACCGGGTGAGGGTGCTCTCTGAAGAAGCGGATCAGTTCGCCTGAGGCGTCGGGCCCCTGCGAATCGGCATACGAGCCCCGCGTGCTTCCCCCCGACCAGGCGTGGCCCCCTTGATGGATGCTCCACTGCTCGATGAGCGTGTCGCCGTTGGCGTTCTTGTAGATGGTCCGGGTATAGGCGTGGCCATTCGGCGCTTGTCCGTGCTCCACCGATCTCACAGCTCCCGGACCCACGGTTCTCAGGCCATCGGCTACCAGGCGGTCGGCGTTCACGTGCCCCACGATGGGGTCCTGGTCGCCGTGGAAGACGATCAGCGGAATGCCCCGGCCCGGGTCCGTGGTGGGCGCCGCCGGCCCGTTGCTCATCGCCGCGAAGGCGGAGGCAACATCGTGGGCGGCGCCGTAGGCGAGGCCGGAATGGACGCCAGCGGCGGCGTACAGGTCGGGGTAGGTGGCCGCCATCACCGCCGCCATCGCCCCTCCAGCTGAGAAGCCGGCGACGTAGACGCGGCTGGCGTCGACGGCGTAGCCACGCATGATCTGCCGGGTGATGCCGGCGATCAGGGATGGCTCCCCGGCTCCGGAGACCTGGTGACCCGGCTCGAACCAGTTCCAGTACTTCATGCCGTTCGCCGATGACGGCTGCTCGGGGTAGGCGACAAGGAACCCGTCGCGCTCGGCCAGGTCGTTCATGTGTGTCCCGGCAGCGAAGTCCCAGGCGTCCTGGGTGCCTCCGTGCAGCATGACGACGAGGGGCACGCTCTCGCCGCCGCCGTATCCGCTCGGGACGTAGAGCTTGTACGTCCGGGATCCCGCCGGCCCGGTGTGCTGGAAGTTGATGAACTGCGCTCCTGCGGGAAGCACGTCGGGGCCCCGGCGGCCAGGCATGGAACGAACCTTCTCCGGCCCCTGCATCGCCAGCACCGGCAGGCCGTTCCCCGGGCCTGGCGTCTGCGAGCCCGGCCCGGACAGGGTTCCCTGAATGAGTGTCATGGCCTCGGAAATCCGTCCTTCGCGCGTCAGGCGTGTGGCCTCGGTCATGGTGCTCATCCGATCTTCGTCCATCGACGCTTCCCTCCTTTGATCCGGCGCCTTGAGGGGCGCCTCGGGTGATCCGGTGTTGGGCTGTCCAGTTCGACTCGAACAATCAGGCGATGCGGGGCCCCAGGGCGGCCCTCACCGCCGAGCTGGCTCGAAAGGCGCCCAGCACCTCGACCGAGGCGATGGTCGCCAGCGCAAGTTCCGGGGAGACGTCCTCCGCGATACTGGCCAGGCCGAGCACGCGGATCTGCACCATCTGACCGGCATCACGGATCTCCTCCAATTGGCGGCAGGTGTAGTGCTGGGTGCCGAGTACGAGCGTCCTCCGCGCCACGGTCTGGTCGACCGCTGCCGTCCGGGCGCCGAGTTGGGCGCGGATGGCAGCGCGGATGAAGTCCGTGCGGTTGGTGTAGAAGCCCTCCTGGACCAGGAGGTCGATCTGACCGAGATCCACGAACCCAAGGTTGATGGTGATCTTCTCGGTCTTCTCCGATTCGTTCGCTGTCATAGCTCCCTCGCCGGCTGCAGAAAACCATCTGTCCACCATCCATCTGGATGGTAACACGGCGTTCGGACGACGTCCAGGAACGAGGTTAGGTAACTTTGTCAGCTATAACAGCACTTTTTTACCTAACCTCGCCCTTCAACGATCTTCAGCGGCAGCCTCGGCCCTCGCCGCAGCGTCATCGGCCTTCCGGCGGGCCTCGTTCGCCACCGACCGGGCGATCCGGGCCGTCGCCTCCGCCTTGGCGGCATCGGCCTCCAGGCGGGACGCCTCGGACCCGAGACGCTTGGCCTCGGCCGCCAGGTCGTCGGCCTTGCGCCGCAGGTCATGGCGGCGCTCCGCCGCGGCCGCTTCGCCCGCCTCACCGCCGAGTTCCGGCTCCGCCGCGAATCCCGTTTCCCACGACGAGCCCGGTGTCAGGTCGCCGGTGAGGCGGCCCCGGGCCAGGGCGTCGCGGCCCTCGGCGTCCATCGCGACCGCAGCGAGGGTCCGGGCGATCCGGTCCCGGTTGGCGGGGGAGTCCGGATGCCCCGCCTCCGCCAGGGTGCGGGTGGCGGCCGCCACCAGCCGGCCGATGATCTCCCGGCGTGCCCTGCCCGCCTCCGCCAGGGCCTCCCGGCCGGTCCCCTCCCGCTGCGACCGGTTCAGCTCGGCGTCGGCCTCGACCAACGCCGACAGGTCGTCGGCGTGGTTGCGGGCCACCTGGTTCAGCGCCCAGGCGGTGACGGGCGGCCGCCGGAGGGCTTTGACGGCCGCGGCCGCCGCCTTGTCGGAGGTCCTGAGGGTCTTGGCAAGCGCATCCCGCTCGGCGGTGAACCGGTCCGGAGGGGCGGCGTAGAGCCGGTCCAGCGCCTCCTCGGTCTCGGGGTTCATGGCCGCCCTAGTAGACAGGTACGCGCGATTTTCCACAAGCGCAGCAACGTTCAGCCCGCGCTCAGAGTCGAAATGGATGATGTGGTTGAGACCGGAAACCACACCGACGCGTCCGGGTACGTTAGCGTTACGCCCTTCGCCCTCCGGTT
>JAOPZY010000134.1 GCA_025963875.1 Actinomycetota bacterium | reverse complement strand
CGCACTGCCGACGGTGATGCCCAGGAGACTGGTGAGGCTGCCCACGATACCGAGCACCAGCGGCACCACCACACCGCCGACGACGTTCAGGAGGTCGGCGAGGAGACTCCCGAGCAATCCGGAGCCGACGAGGTTGGCGATGCCAGTCAGGGCGAGGCTCGAGAGGACGCTGACGGCCAGGTTCGAGACGGCATTCGAGCTGAAGTTGGCTGGGTAAGCGAGGACCGCGTCCGCGACGCCGTTGCTGACGACCGTGATGGGGCCCACGATGTTGGTGGCGAGAGGCAACCCCAGGAGTGTGATGTAGCCCCCACTGACGTTGAGCGTCAGGGACGGGAAGGCAGTCCCCAGCTTGATGGAAGTCGGCGTGGCGTTGGCGCAGGTGATCGCCTTCAGCGTGCCGATGGCGCCCCCCAGCGTCAATGTGAGGGGCAGGTGAACGGCAGCGAGGCCAAGATTGAGGTCGATCGAGGCGTTCAGGGTCACCTGGGTATTGGTTGCCGTGGTACCCAGCGGGCCGTAGACGATGGTGGGCGGCACGATGGCAGTGACGCTAAAGCTTGCGCCCACCAAGCCGGCGACAGAGATATTGATGTTGGCGGCAAGTCCGGCCTTCTGGGTCGCGAGCTGGACCGAGCCGGTCACGGCCTGGAGGAGGTTGAGCGTGGCCCCCAGACCGACGCCGGATCCCTGCGTGAGGCCGAGGACCGATCCCAGAGCGACCTTGTTGAGGTTGTTGACCGGGTTCCCCGCAAGGGTTGTGCCCAGGGCCGTCAGGGTGGCGTAGGAGGGGTCGGCCGCGCTGAGGAGCAAGGCGCTCGAAGTGACGAGCTGGCCGACCGTGACCTGACTGGCCAGGACCTGATCCGGCGTGAGGAGCGACAACCCAAGCTTCGTCGCCAGGGCTCCCAGCGTCACGGTACCGCTGGCAAGACCCTTGTAACCGATAAGGCCCAGGCTGGCACCGCCGAACTTGCCGAGCCCGACGTTGATGTTCACCAGCGTGGCACCGACGGAGAACCCGGCCATCCCGATGTTGGAGGCGGAAGCGCTGGCGACCATGGATCCCTTGGTCCCGCCGAGGAAGTCCTTGTACGGCGTGGACACCGTGACCTGCACCGCCGTCTGCGACCTGCCGGCGGAGAACACATTTCGACCGTTGACCACATTGATCTCCCCGAGGGTGGCAACCACGCTGTTGCCGCTCTTGGTGTTGTCGACTCCGTTTCGGCGCGCGCTGGCCGCTGCAACCGTCTGGGCGGACCCAAGATTACGAACCGCGTCCAGGGCGGCGAGATCCGCGACCGCCTGGTCCCGGCGCACCTCCGTCACCCGGCCCGCGATGTCGAGAGAAAGCGCGCCGGACGTGATCGTCACGGTGAGGACGATGGCGGCCAGGACGGCGATGACTCCCTGCTCGCCCTGCTCGTGACCGAGGACCAGCCCGGAACGGCGGACAACGTGTCGGACCAGGCGACGTCCCATGGACTGCAGGCGGGTGCTCATGAGACCGCCACCGAGTACGTCGAGTTGATGTTCGCGGGCAGGACGAGCCCGAGACCCGGGGCCTTGGGGATGGTCGGATGGGCGCCGTAGGGGTAGCTGACGGTGACGGTCACGATGACGCCCGTGACGGCGTTGTCCTGGCACGCCCCTCCAGCCGCCATGCCGACGGTCGGCGTGACGACCGCGTAGGTCGCCGCAGCCCCGAGGCCCTTCAGCGCCTGCACGGCCTGGGCCTGGGCTGTGCGGGTGTAGGCCGCACACTGACTACCGTTGTCGGCGGGGATGACCGAGGCGCCGATCGCGGATCGAGCCCCCTCGGCGGCGGCCTGGGTGATCGACCCCTTCGCGGCCATCGCCAGGCCGAACGACAGACCCCCGTACACGATGAGCAGAAAGACCGGAAGTACGAAGGCGAGCTCAAGGGCGGCTGTGCCCCGATCGTCGCTCCGCGTGCGTCGCAACCGTTCCATCGTGGCCTCCTGTATGCGTGCGTCAGTCACCCTGGTCTGATGATCGGCATGTCTGTGGGGGCTCCCAATGACAAGAAAGGACCATTTCCTTCTGACAGTTGGGGTACGTACCGCCGCGTTGAGAGTCCTATTCGAGCGCAAGCGAGCCCAACAGGACAGCCTCCCTATCCCCGAGGAGGTCCCAATGGTTCATCGGCGCCTCGTCGGCACGATTGGTCGGGATGGGAACTAACCCGCCGTTAAGCCGTCCCTAACCCATCGTGGTGAGGCGGGAGCACTTGCGTCTGTTTGACCGCGTAGAGCGCGGTCAAACAGACACTTGATCTCGGAGGTTTCGCTGAAGAGCCCTGCTCGGGATGCGGCTGCCTACCGGGCTCGGGCCGCCGTTGCTGCAAGCCCGCGGTCGCCACCGGCCTGGCCGTGGCGCCGGGACGGACGCCGGAGGACGCACGTGTCGACCGGGGCATAGACGCTGGAGCCCTTCTGGGCGCCGTAGTGGGTGACGGTGATCGTCGTCATGCCGGCACCTGCGCCGGGGTCGACGTCGAAGGTGGCGAAGCCGTAGGGCGTGGTCACGTCACGGTAGGCGGACCATGGGGCAGGCTCGGTCACGATGATCGTCGGATGCTGCTGCTGCGGGCTGCCGTTGCCGACGCCGGCGATCAGCACGCCGTCGTGGGGGGTGTCGAAGGCGCTCGGCGGCGTGAATCCCGAATGGCCCCCTCCGCCGATGATCATGTGGCAGCACCCGGCCGTCGTGTCGATGCTCGCGGCGTCGGTGCCCTGGGTCTGCGGGGTGAGCAACGCGCTGCCCGGCACGACCCCCTTCACCGGGAATGTCCGCTCGAAGTGGTGTTCGTGACCGGCCACGACGAGGTCGACGCCGTAGCGGTCGAAGAGGGGCAGCCACTCCTGGCGGATCCCGAGGTCGGCGCCGTTGAAGTGCGCGGATGACATCGCGACCTGGTGCATGCAGACGACGATCCAGTCGATGCCGGTGTCCTCCCGGGCTTCCCGCAGGGTCCGCTCGAGCCACCGCTTCTGGGCGCCCCCGCTGTAGCCGCGGATGTACGGGTTGGCGCCGTTGCTCGTGTAGCCGGGAACGTGGTCGCGGCGGTAGGTGCTGAAGGCGCCGTCCTGGAGGCAGACGTCGTCGTTGTTGATCGAGACGACCCGGATGGCTCCTACCGTGAAGGCATACCAGTTGCCGGCGAAGGGAGGTTGCTCGCCATTGGCGGGGAGGTCGAAGCGGGTCTGGTAGGCGAGGTAGCCCTGGGGGCCGTTGACGACTTCGTTCTCGTGATTGCCCTCGCACGGCATCCACGGCCGGTTGCGTGCCGAACGCATGTTGTTGTTGAAGAACGCACTCCAGGTCTCGACCGGCGAGTCGCTGACGTTGGCGTAGCAGAGGTCGCCGTTCAAGAGGTGGAACAGGGGGTTCGCAGCCTCGACGGCGTCGACCACGAACCCGGCGTTGGGCGACCACGGGCCCAGGCCGAGGCCGATGGGCATCGGCACGGACTGGTCGCCGAAGCTCGTGAAGCGGAACTTCTTCGACCGCCCGTCGGGCCCGGTGTGGAACCGGCCCGCCAGGGGATCCGCCCCCAGGTGGTGAACCTGGTAGGCGTAGTCGGTGTCCGCCTCGAGGCCCTCCATCCGGGCGTGATAGGTGTAGACCGTCTGGCCCGTCAGGGCCTCGGTGTAGACCCGCTCGTCGGCGTCGATGTCGATGCCGTGGCCCAGGCCCGGCTTGCCGAGCCGCAGCCGCGGGCGGTTCACCCGGACGGGCGTCGCCCAGCTTGCCGACATCTCGCTCGCGGCGTCCCCGCCGAACTGGAGGTGGAGCTGCTCGGGCGGTGGCGCACCGGCGATGGGGGTCTGCCTCAGGAGGGTGGGCCCGGTCGAGGCACCCGCGGCGCCCGCGGCGCCGGGCCAGAGCCATGGCGTTGCGGCGATGACCCCGGCGGTGCCGGCTCCCTGCAGGAACCTGCGGCGGGAGACTCTCGCCTCGTCGTCGGCCTCGTCGTCGGTGGTCATGGACCAGCATCATCGCGACCCCTCGTGAACGGGACTTGTCCGTTGGGTGGCGCAAGAGTGGCGCCAGCGCGAAGGTTCCGCGAATACTTGTCCGGGGTACGTCCCTTCAGAGCCGGGAGGAGGGCCATGTCGGACATCAACGCCTGGAACGAGAAGCTGATCGAGGGTTTCCGCGCCGAGGGGGGCAGGGTCGGCGGCAACTTCGAGGGTGTGCCGCTCCTGATCCTCCACACGATTGGAGCGCGCAGCGGTGAGGCCCGGGAAAATCCCCTCGTCTACCTGCCGATCGACGACGTCTTCGTCGTGTTCGCTTCCGGTGGCGGGGCGCCCCGCCACCCGGACTGGTACCTCAACCTCGTGGCCATCCCCGAGGCCGCCATCGAGGTGGGGACGGACATTGTCGAGGTGAAGGCCCGCGTGGCCGAGGGCGACGAGCGCGAACGGTACTGGGACCTGCAGAAGCGCACCATCCCGGCGTTCGAGGAGCACGAGCTGAGGACCGAACGGAAGATCCCCGTGGTCGTCCTGGAGCCCGTTCTGTAGGTTTCATCGTCGGGCGTGCTGGATGTCAGGAGCGCATCGCGCACCGGCGCGCGAAAGGCGACTACCCTCCGGCTTGAGCCGGGGGACCGATCGAGTTGCCGAGGCCCGGCAGTGAGGAAGCGCGGTGAGCGCGGCAACAACCGGCCCACAGAGCGACAAGCAGGAAAACGGGCCGCCGCCCCGGCTCCTCGACCACCTGAGGTCTTCGGCTTCCGGTCTCATCGCGGGAGCTTCCGACGTCGATCCGACGACGGTCGCCACGATGGCGGTCATCGGCGCCACGACGGTGTACGGGTTGTCGTGGCTGGCGATTCTCATCTTGCCGATCCTCGCCGTCATTCAGGCCATCAGCTCCCGCATCGGGGTGGTGACCCACGAAGACCTGCAGTACCTGGTGAAGCGCCGGTTCGGGCGCGTGTCGCAGCTGCTGCTGCTCGGCTCGATCCTGGTGGTCACGGTGATCACCATCGCCGCGGACCTGGAGGCGGGAGCCGCCGCCCTGGGACTGCTCACCCACCTTTCCCCGCGGTTGTTCGTGATCCCGCTGGCTGTGCTCATCCTGGGCCTGCTCTTCGTCGGCTCCTACGACGAGTTCCAGGGGGTGCTTCGCTACGTGCTGCTCCTGCTGCTCGCCTACGTCGCGGCGGCCGTCCTCGCCCACCCCAATTGGTCCATGGTGGTGCGGCACACGGTGCTTCCGACGTTCAAGCTGAACAAGGACTACATCGCCGGCGCCCTGGCCCTTCTCGGCACGACCCTGACGAGCTACGTGTACGTCTGGCAGACGATCGAGGAGGCGGAGGACAAGCGACCCCTTGCATGGTTGCGGCTCGAAGAGGCCGACGCGGTGACGGGCATCTTCTTCGCGGTGGCGGTGATGTGGTTCATCCTGATCGCCACGGCTGCCACGCTCGGCGTGCACCACCAGCAGATCCAGACCGCCCAGGACGCCGCCCGGGCCCTGGCCCCCGTGGCCGGAAAGTATGCGGAATACGTCTTTGGGATCGGCCTGCTCGGCTCGGCACTCCTCGCGCTGCCGGTCCTGCTGGCCACCGCCGCCTACGTCGTGGGGGCCCAGTTCGACTGGCCCCGGGGCCTTTCAGAGAAACCCCACCGGGCCCCGGCCTTCTACGCAGTTACGGTGGGGGCGATGGCGCTGGGCTGCGCTTTCGCGTTCACGGGCTTCTCGCCCATCAGACTGCTGTTCCTTGCCTCGATCGCGGGAGGGATCGGCACGCCCATCGGGCTCGTCCTGCTCCTGCTGGTGGCGAGCGAACGGGGTCTGATGGGCGACCACGCCGTGCGCGGCGCGCTCAGGGCGGCAGCCTGGGTTATCGTTCTCGGGGTGAGCCTGGTCAGTGTCGTGTACCTGGTGCAGCAGGTCATGGGCGGTGGATGACAGAGGCGGTGGCGTACCCCGCCTCAGGCAGGCACGAGGCCGATCTTCTTGAGCAGCTGTCCGAAGAGGAGGGCGACGACGGCGACCGCGACTTCGATGAGCACCTGCACAACCAACTCTTCCACGACGAGCCCCTTCCGTTTGGCTTCACGCGGCATTCTCCAGAACATCAACGGTAGGGACCCCAGGTGACGGGGGTCTGAAGGTTGTGTGAATGGGACGCGACGGTTTCGCGAAAATTCGGCAAACAGCCGGCGGCGTGCCCAGGCTCGTAGACGAACGGGTAGATCAGACCTGGACATTGGAGTAAAAGGAGGCGGATGTGGCGCAACGCGACAACGGGACCGACGGCACGGCGGCGTTCGGGTCGTACGTCACCCTACCGGTGATCGGACTGCGGGTTTGCTTGCCCAAGCCCGAGCGGCTGGCCTGGTACGCGGGCCTCGGGCTCATGGCTGCTTTCGAGCTCGTCGACTGGGAGCTGGCGTTGATCATCGGCGTCGGGCATCTCATCGCCGACAACGTTCACAACAAGGCGATCGCCGAGCTCGCCAGTGGCGCCGAGTCCGGGGTCTGACGCCCTTCTACGTCTGCTGTGCGCGTGGCCGCCGAGAATGCGCCTTCCGCGCAGGCGATGGGGCCGCCGCTGCTGGCGCCTTGTCCCCTGCCGGGGCCTCGCTCCGATGCACGGAGACCTCGGGCAGGGACTGCGATCGAGAGCCCGAGCTGGTGAGCACCTGCGCCATGGCAATGGCGGCGGCGACCGGCCAGTCGATGAGGTCGATGGCAGCCATCGCGCCAAGGCCGGCGTAGAGCAACATCTTGTCCCGGGACGGGAGCTTGACCTGCGGCCGCAACCAGGAGAGCTGCCGGATACCGGGCAGGGCCGGCAGGTGGGGCAGTGCCGGCAGGTGGGGCAGTGCCGGCAGCCCTGGCAGGGGGATCACCCGCCCGCGCGGTCGGGATTCCTTGGGTTGCTCGTTGGTCGTCGCCATGGTTGCCACTCCTCGGTTGAGTTCCGGCTCATCCGTCTGCATCGGGATACCCGCCTGGAGAATGTCCATTCCTCGGGCGGCGGTGCCCCAAGGATCTCACTCTGGAGGCCGCCCAGGGAAGCGCGATCGATCCGAACGTGGCTATCCCGGCGGCACCGGCGGCCGTCGCCCACTCGGCGGGCCCAAGCGGTGTGCAGCCGAAGAATTGGCTGACCCCCGGCGTCTGGACCACTGCGAAAAGGGCAGCTCCCGAGACGGCGACCGTCCCGATCACCAGGGGGCTCCGACGGCCTGCGACGAGCGTCTGCCCCAGCTGGGCCCCGACAAGGGCGGCGAGGCCCACCGTCGCCGATCGCCTGCGTCCCGTGGGACGTGCCACGACCCAGGCCCCCGTCGCGGCCGCCGCCGTCGACACGGCTCGGAGAACGATCTGGCGGTTGAGCGACCGCCCCAGCGAAGCATCCGGTCCCTCCCGCAGCAGCTCCTCCGTCGGGCGGTCACGGGGCGGCTGGAGTGCGATGGCGAGGGCGGGACCGAGGTCGGTCAGCAGGTTGGTCAGCAGGAGCTGGCGTGGGTTCAGCGGGGAGTGGCCGGTGAGCGCGCTCCCGGTCAGCTCGAAGGCGATCTCGCCGAGGTTGCCGCCGAGGAGGATGGCCAGGGCGTCACGGAGCGAGGCCCACATGGCCCGTCCCTCGACGATCGCGTCGATGATGGTCTCCAACTCGTCGCCGACGATCACGACGTCGGCGGCGTCGCGAGCAGCCGGCGTGGCGCGGTCTCCGACCGCGAAGCCAACCGCAGCCAGCCGGATCGCCGGTGCATCGTTGGCGCCGTCGCCGGTCATCGCAACACGCCGCCCCGAACGCTGGAGGGCCTCGACGATCCTCACCTTCTGGGTCGGCGTGACCCTTGCGAAGACCGTCGCCTCCGGCAGCCTGGCGGCGAGCTCGTCGTCGGTCAGCCCATCGAGCTGGGCACCGGTGAGCACGGCTCCGCCGTTCAGGATGCCCAGCTCCTTTGCCACGGCGGCCGCCGTCGTCGGATGGTCGCCGGTGATCATCCGCACCGCGACGCCTGCCCTTCCCAGGGCGGCGATGGCGGGCGCGGCCGTGTCGCGCGCCTCGTCGGCAAGGGCAAGCAAACCAAGAAGCCGCAGGTCCCTGGGGACAAGATCGGGGAGGTGATCGGGGGCCGAGCGTGAGCCGTTGACCGGTGCATCCGGTCGGGCGTCCGCCCGTTCCGCCACCGCCAGCACCCGAAAACCGCGCCTGGCCAGATGTTCGACGTGGGCCTCGACCATCCGCCGTTGACGGCGATCCAGCGGCACGTCCCCATCCGGGCTTCGCCAGCTCGTGCACAGCTCCAGGACCCGCTCGGGGGCGCCCTTGACGCTGATGAGCCTGCGGGAACCCGATTCCCCAACGGTCGTGTGCAACCCTCGGGCGGGCTCGAAGGGAACCTCGCCGATCCGGGTCCACCGCGAGAGCCCGGTGGAGGGATCGACCCCGGCCTCGCGCGCCGCTCGGAGCACTGCCCGATCTGTGGCATGCGGTGGCCTCGGGCCACCGGCCGGAGGGCTGGCGCGGACGCCGGCAGCGAGGACCGCCCGGTGGAGTTCACGGTGGGGTTGCACCAGCTGCTGCGGTGGCAGGTCCGTGACCCCGTCGGAGACCAGCCGAACGCTGAGCTTGCCGAGGGTCAGTGTGCCGGTCTTGTCGAAACACAGGACATCGACCCTCCCCAGCGTCTCGAGGGCCTCCGGGTTGGCGACCAGAGCGCCCCGTGACGAGAGCCGCCTCGCGCCGGCGAACGCCGCGGCATTGGCGACGAAGGGGAGTCCCTCGGGTACGGCCGCGACGCCGAGACTCACGCCATCCCCGAGCGCCTCCCGGAAGGGCCGCCCGCGCAGCAGACCATTGGCGATCAGTGCGGCGCTGCCTGCAAGCGAGATGGGAAGCGTCAGGTTGGTGATCGACCGGAGCCGGGCCTGCACGCCCAGCGGCGGCCCGGCCCTCTCGTGGGCCAGGGCCACGCTCCTCCCGATCTCGGTAGCGGGAAAGAGAGCAACCACGGCGCCGACGGCGGATCCAGCGGCAATGGTCGTTCCCTCGTAGAGCATGGAGCTCCGCTCGGCCACCGGAACGTCTGGGACGGGGGCGGGGGACTTCGGCACGGGAAGGGATTCCCCGGTGAGGGACGACTCGTCCACCTCGAGGGCGGTCGCGTCCAGCAGGCGGAGATCGGCCGGCACGACCGCACCCGCCTCGAGCTCGACGACGTCACCGACCACAAGCTGGGTCGCGGGGACCATGGACGCCGGCCCTGACCGCCGGACGAGCACCTGCGTCTCCTCGGCTGGCACCAGCCGGCGAAGGGATGCGAAGGTCCGCCGGCGGTAGAGGGCCGAGAACACGGCGTTGCCCACCATGACGCCGCCGACGAGCCCGGCATCCATGGGGGAGCCGGCGGCGGCTGCCAGCCCGGCCCCCGCCGCGAGCACGGGCGTCAACGGGTTGGCGAGCTCGTCGACAATCGTGGCCGCGAGGCCCGGGGGCTGGCCGCGGGCCGCCCAGGCGGATCCGCTTCGGCGCCGCCGGACCTCGTCGGGCGCCAGGCCTTCCGGTGATGTCCCGAGCTTGCGCAGGACCGCGTCCCACGGCACGGCATGCCACGGCGTTGTCTCTGCCGGGACGGGGTCGGGCCTGCGGCCCAGCTGGACGCCGTCCCAGGCTCCCCACGCAACCGCCGCCAAGGCGGCTCCGTTGACAGGAAGAACGGCGCGCCGGGCGGCCTGCCCCCTCGCACCGGACAGGGCAAGAACGCCCCCCACCGCAGACCCTGCAACGGCCAGTCCGGCGCTCCGACGACTCGCCCGGACGGCAGAGGTCGTCGCTTCGACGACCAGGTGGGCAGCTGCCAGGCCGGGACCACACATCAGGTGCGCTCCCCAGGGCGGGGGTTTGCCTGGAGTAAGAATGCCGACCCCGCAATCGGCGGCCCTGAGCGCCTCGCCACCACGTGTGGCAAGCAGCGCCACGACCCTCCCCTCGCCTTGCAGGTCCTGGACTGCGAACCGCAGGCGCTTGCCGGCGGCAGTCCTCCGGTCGGCGTGGAGCCGCTGCGCAACAGCACCGGTCGTTCCGGCGACGACGAAAAAATGCCCGGCCCGGCGGATGGCGCCCGCAAGCTCCTCCGCAAGGGGGTCCAGCTCGGACTCGACGGTGACAAGCGCCGCGAGGCGACCTCCGTAGGCAAGACCGAGGACCGCGTCGCAGCTCTGGGCTGCACGGGCAGCCGACGACTTCGTGCCGCGCGGCAAGGTGGCGTCCAGAGATTCGAGGGGGCCGAGCGACCACCGTCCCCGCCGCCGGACGGTTGTCGTTTCCCGGCCGCTGTACAAGCGATACACCCTGGCGGTGAGGATGTCCTGCCGGGCGCTGCCGTCGCCTTCCACAGGGATGACCCGGCCAACCACCTGGGCCCCCGTGAGCACCGCTGCGGCCTCCAGCATCACGGTGTCCACCCGGTCCAGGAGCCGCAGGCGACGGGAATCGAACGGCACGACGCCGCGGGCCGCCAGGACCCGCCCGAGCTGCGCCGCGAAGGCCTCCCGACCCAGCCTCCCGGCCTTCGGCATTCCTGCAAGGGTGACGCTCGCGGCGCGGCGCGGGTCCCTGGTGGCGGCGGCGGCAACCCCACAGGCCCCCAGGGAGGCAAGCGATGTCCGGTCGGCCCATCGCTCCACCGGGCCGCCGGGAAGCGGGACGGGTCGACCGGGGGGTGCAGCGGCAACCGCAGTGCTCTCGGCTCGGGCCCATGCCGGCTTGGCCTGCAGTTCCGGCTCCCGCAACGCCCAGACTCGCCGGCGGGCGACGACCTCCGCCACCTGATTCGAGCGATGGGCAAGATCCACGACCAGTCCAATCGGACCTTGTCCGAGCCCTTGGGCGAAGGCACTCCCCAGTGCCAGCGCCAGGTCGGCCACGGGTGGCCCCACCGCCTCGCTCACCAACCGCCGAAGCCGGGGCTGGCTGTCGATGAAGGATGCGATCGCAGCCACTTCGCCGGGGATCGGCACCGCATGCATCAGGCTCGCCGACGTGCTGACGCCCAGCCCGATGACGTCAGCCGCCATCGCCGTGAGGTTGCGATGTAGCGGCTCGATGTCTGCGGGGTGCTCCGGACGATCGTAGGGGAAGCGCTCCTTGTGCACGCCCAGGGCGGCCTCGACGGCTTCGATGGCCTCGATGAGGTCCCCCACGTCCGGTTCGTCACTGTCGATCGCCACGATGGCGCGGCCGAGCGCGACGTTCACCTCAGCCCAGTGCACGCCTCGCAACCGCTCGAGTTTTGCCTTGAGACTCGCCGCCACCTCCTCGGAGCGCGGACCGGAGAGACCGCGTACTTCGATGTGGGCACGGCCGTTCCCGACCCACGTGCGGCGGCTTTTCCGGCCCTGGAGGGATGCGGCCGCACGCTCGGTCAGCGCCCCAACGGGCTGGAAAAGCTGATTCAGGCGCACGGCGGGCAACGGTGAGGACCTGAGGGCGACGTTGGCGCATACATCCCCGGAGTGTTCCGTCGCCGGACGCGTTCAACCATGTATACCGAAATGTGGAAGAACCACCGATCGGGAGAGGACCATTGGGCGAACACGAGCATTGGAAGACCGAACCAGACGAATCCGATTACCCAGCAGCCGCTCGTTACCTCAGCCTCCTGATGGATGACGAGAGGTCCCAGACGATCGCCCGCCTCCTCGAGAAGGCTCCGGTTCTGCGCCATCGGGCCAACGACCTGCTGCGAGCGAGCGCCTTGCCGTTGCTGCCGGCCGATGATCCAGAGGTGGCAAAGGACCTCAAGAAGGTCAAGGACGGCAAGGCGTTGTCACCGGTCCTGCTGGTTCGCGGGGAGCTTGGGCGCCACCGTCTGGCGGTGGCCGATGGGTACCACCGCATCTGCGCCAGCTACCAACTCGACGAGGACGCCGAGATCCCCTGTCGCATGGTGGCCCTGCCAGCCTGAAGAGCCGGCTTCATCCGCGGGTCGGCACGCCCCCTCGCAGGTGGCTGCGTCCGAAGAGGAATGCCAGCCCGTAGAGGGCGGCGGCAAGCAGCGCCAGGGCTCGGTAGCCGACGACGAGGGCCGAGTACTCCAGCGCCCCGCCCAGGATGGCCCCGAGCAGGTTCATGCCGAAGGCGGTTGCCGATGTCGCCACGTCCTTGAAGCGCTGCGAGAAGGCCAGGTTGGCCAGGAAGATCGGCGCCCCCGCCAGCAGGACCGCAAGGGCGAAGCGCAGCACCGGGCCGAAGCGCAGGAGCGTGTCCGGCGGCACCGCCCAAGCGACCGCCAGGGCGATCAGCAGCCAGAGATAGAGCCATGCCGGCCGCCGGAAGGTGACGCGGCGTGAGACTTCCACCGCCGCCAGCACCGAGATGAGGACGCCGGCGAAGACGAGTGCGTTGACCAGCCAGGTCGTGCCGAAGAGGAGCGCGAACTGCACGACGCTCTTGGTCTCCAGCAGGAGGAAGGCGGCGCCCATGAAGAACAGGTCGGTGTACTGCCGGCCGCTGCGGAGCCTGCCTGCGTACCCCCAGACGGCCACCAGGGCGACGGCCAGGATGAGCAGCAACGTCTTCCAGTACAGGGTCGGGATACCGCGCTGCTTCAGGTACAGGAAAGGTTCGTTGTCCGTCGCGGGCTGGGTGAAGCGGGTGGTCGCCGTCCACGTGGCGGGGCACGTCACGGCGGTGGGTGTCCTGCCGGCGAGGAAGAGGGCCTCGTGCCCGAAGTTGCCCACGACATCCACGCAGGGCGGCCGCCCGTAGACGAGCTGCAACGTGGTGGCGAGGCGGTCCACCAGCCACGACTCCCGGTAGAAGTTGTACATGCCGAAGACCCCGTCCGGCTGCAGGAGCCCGCGCACCCGGCTCATGGCCTCCTTGGTGAACAGGTAGCTCTCCAGCCGGAGGGACGACTGGCCCGAGACGAGCGTCAGGGAGTCCGGCAGGGCGAAGATGACGAGGTCGTACCGCTGGTTGGTCCGCTGGATGAAGGCCCGCCCGTCGTCGATGTGGATCGACACGCGGGGATCCTGGTACGGCCGGGCCGGGTTGAGTTGCCTGCCGAGCCGGTAGATCTGCGGGTCGATCTCCACCGCGTCGACGTGGCGTGCCCCCTGGGAGAGCGCGATGGCGACGTCGGTGCCGGTGCCCGCGCCCACGATCAGGACGTTGTCGAGCTTCAGTCCGGGCGTGCGCTCGTACGGGAGGAAATAGATCGGCTCGGTCTCCCTGCGCGTCTGCACCGAGGTGATGACCTGGTGGGGGATGCCGTTCACGCTCACGCCGACGAAGCGGCCGCTGCCTCCCCACGTCACCTTGTAGTAGGGCGACCACTTGGTGTGCGCCGCGGCGGACTCCATCCCCAACAGCAGAAGGAGCACGGTGATCGCGACGACCTGGAGCGGACGGAGCGACGAGCCGAGCACCGCGACGAACCCCAGCGACGCGACGAGGCCCCAGGCAAGTGGCGGGGCCTGGAACAGCGAGAGCGCCGTGAAGGCGGCGATGCCCGCGATGCTGCCGACGATGTCGAGGCGGTAGGCATCGAGCGGCTTGAAGCGCACGAAGGTCTGAGCCACGCCGGAGGCGATCGTGGCCATCACCATGGCGGCGGCCAGGAAGATGAAGGGCAGCGTGACCCAGATCGGCATGCCCGTCGGGACGAAGTGGCCGAAGTAAATGATCTGGCTGCTCGTCCGGTCGATCTGCACCGGGTAGAAGTGGACGTACGCCACGGCGCCGGCCAGGAGCGGGGCGGCGAAGGCGAAGAGGCTGGCGCCGCAGATGGTCGGACGGAGGAAGCCGAGCCCGATGCCGAGGAAGCTGCCGAGCAGAACGAAATTGGAGAAGTAGGAGAGGTAGAGGACGTTGGCACCGGTCCACCGGATCAGGGCCAGCTCCACGAAGAGCATCAGGAAGCTCAGGCCGAACAGGCGGAGCTTGTCCCCGGTGGTGGGCAGCGGGGTTTCGGCCAGACCGGCGCCCGGCGTGGGAAGCGGTGCGACGAGCCTCTCCCAGAGCCTGGAAGGAATGGACCTGGGAGCGGTGAGAAGGTCCGGTACGGCGTTCGACACCCGGGCGTCCGAAGGCATGCGTTCCTTCTATCGCAGATCGGCGGCGTTTCGCCGCCAATCCGGCGTCCGCACTTCATCACGACCATCGGGACCCGCGTCCCGGGCGGGTGGAAATGTGGCGAGCAGGCCTCTGTCGAGAGGTTCCAGTAGAATGACCGTTCCCCTGACCAAGAAGAGGTTCCCCTGATGGATCCGAACGACCAGATCTGGCTCCACGAGCCGCCGGAGACCTTCCTTACTCCTCGCGACGACGATCGCGTCCTCGGCGTCGTCGACGACCCCAGCCAGGTGACCGCGGCGATCCAGGACCTGATTGGAGAGGGCTACAGCCAAGAGGACATCGTCGTGCTGTGTGGAGCCGAAGGGGCCGCCCGAGTCGAAGCCGCAGACCGACGGCCCGGGCCTGTGGGCGCGCTCTACCGGTTCGCCGAGCACACGCTCGGCGACGAACCCGAGGAAAGGGAGCGGTATGCCCGCGAGCTTGCGGCGGGACGGTTCCTGATCGCGGTCCCCGCCGACGAGCGCCGGAAGACCCGAGTCGCAGAGGTACTGGCGCGCCACGGGGCCCACGACATGGAGTACTTCGGCAGGTATCACGGAGAGCCTTTGGGCTCCGAAGGGGCAACGAGCGAGCAAATTTCCGGCCGCCCCGACCCTTAGGCTCTCTTAATCGCGGTTATTAAGGTGGCTTGACATCACAACTTAGGCTGGCCTAACATCGCGCCCGTCGTGTTTGAGTCTTTCAGAGCAGCCAGGTGAGGGCCGAGCCGTCGCGGGCGGGATGACCTTGCGACGGTTGGCAGGGATAGTGGTTGCAGTTGTCATCCTGGCTGCGGCCTGCACCCACGCTCCGCACGTCATGGAGCTTCAGGGGGCGGCATCTGGCCCGGGCATCGAGCGCACGTACTACATCGCCGCCGACGTGGTTGCCTGGGACTACGCACCGACCGGGCGCAACGGCCTCACCGGGGCGGCCTTCACCGGTCACGACACCGTCTACGTGGCCG
>JAOPZY010000131.1 GCA_025963875.1 Actinomycetota bacterium | reverse complement strand
CTTGATTGAAAACTGTCGCAATGCTAGCAGGCTGCTAGAATCCGACTACATGGGTCACAGTGTCGCTGATCGCCGGAAGACCCTGGGCCTCACCCAGACCGAGCTCGCGCTTGCGAGCCGGTTGACGCGTGCCCAGATCAGCGCCGTGGAGACCGGGCGCCACTCCCCGAACGTCAATGCGGCGCTCGCCATCGCCGAAGCTCTCGGCACCACCGTCGAGGAGCTCTTCGGCCAGGGCGCCACGGCGGCCCGGCAGCGCCACGTCCCGGCCCTGGGCACGGAGCCCTCGGGAACGGTGGCGGTCCTGGCGGTGCGCGTGGGCGACCTGCTCACCTACCACCCCCTTCCCAACCACGGAGCGAGCGGGTCGTCCTGGGAGCGCGCCGACGGCATGTTCCGGGACGGCCGGGTGGAGCTCTTCGACGACGCGGACCCCTCGGGGTTTGCCGTCGTCGGCTGCGAACCCGCCCTGGGTCTGGCGGCGTCCCTACTGCCGGCAAGCGGCCCCCAGCGCCTCGTGGTGATGCCCGCCTCAACCTCCGAGGCGATCGAGGCCCTCGACGCCCGCCGGGTCCACGCGGCGGTCGTCCACGGCCTGCCCGGACACCTCCGGCGCAGCTCGCTTCCCGTGGTCCGCTTCGTCGTCGCGCGGTGGCGGGTCGGCCTCGCGTCCCGGGCAGGCGTCCACCCAAAGCTGGACCAGGTCGCCCGGGGAAAGATCACCGCCGTCCGCCGCGACGCCGGGGCCGAGGTGCAGCGTGCCCTCGAGCGAGCGCTCGTCCCCTACGGGGGAGCCGGCAAGATCAGCGGCCCCGTCGCCACCGGCCATCTCGACGCCGCCCGCCTCGTCGCCTACGGCTCGGCGGATGTGGCGGCGACCATCGAGACCGCCGCCCTGGCCTACGGCCTCGAATTCTCAGCCCTGGAGGAGCACCGGGTGGAGCTACGCATCGCCGAGGAGTGGGAAGACCATCCCGGCGCCAGGGCACTCCTCGACCTGATCGCGTCGCCCACGTTCCATCGCCGCCTCGAGGCCCTCGGCGGCTACGACCTCACCGGCCAGGAAGCCCCCGCGCTCGCACACTGAGCCGGCGGGCCGGGCGCGCGGCCCGGACCGCGAGAGGCCCGGGCCCTCGCCGGCACGGGGCGCTGAAGGATCCCGCCGAGCGGCCGTTTCCTCAGAATTGGTGGTTGACAGATAACTAACACATCTGTCAGCATATGCGCCATGACCCAGGCTCGGAAGCAGGAAGCAGTCTCCACCCTGGAGGCCACCAACCTCCTCGTCGGTATCGACGATACCGACAACCTGGTCTCCTCCGGCACTGGACAGCTCGTCCAGCGCCTCGTGGCCCGGCTGCAGGTCCTGGGGGTCGGCACGGTCCTCGGGGCAACCCGCCACCAGTTGCTCGTCGATCCACGGATCCCCTACACCTCCCACAACTCCAGCGCCTGCATCGCCATGCACGCCGACCTCGGCGCCGTCGACCGTATCGTTGCCTACTGCGCCGGCTTCCTCGAAACGGAGAGCGCTGCGGGCTCCGACCCCGGGCTTGCGGCCGTGACCTCGGCTGCGTGGTCGCCGAACGAGGTCCGGTGGGCCCTCGTCGCCTTCGGGCGCCGGGCCAAGGAGGAGGTGCTCGACCAGGGGCTGGCCCAGGACTGTGCCCTCGCACTCGGCGTCCACCTGTCGGGTCACGGTGGGGACTCCGGGGGGATCATCGGAGCCCTGGCCGCCGTTGGGCTGCACCTGTCCGGGACCGACGGGATGTTCATCTGGATGCCCGGTATCCGGGAGCTCCGGGGAGCCGCGACCTACCGGCAGCTACGGTCCCTGGCTGCGATCGACGAAGCATGCGACCCCGACGGCGCCGAGCCGGCCCCCGGTGATCTCATCCAGCTGGGGGAGTGGGTGCGGCCGATCCTGCGCAAGGGCAGGGCGGTCCTGCTGGTGGACGCCCGGAGCGACGGGGCGGCCGCCGATGCGGCACCGGCGGTGTGGACGCTCGCCGCGCGAGAGGTGGTGAAGTCGCACTAGGTAGCTGGAGGGAGCAGAATCCCAACGAGAGCGAGAGGAGGGACGGATGTGAAGAACTCGCAAGCGGTCGCCACGAGGTGGAAGGGTGCCCTGTGGGCCTCCGAAGTAGCAGGCAGACGTCTTCCGAAGGTTGGGTTGCTGGCGGCGCTGAGCACAGGGGCCATCATGACCCAGCCGCACCTTGCGCTCGGCCTGCCGGGTCACCGGGCGCTGACCTGGCTGGCCCTGCTGTTCATCATGCGCATAGCCGGCGGTCCTGGGTGGGCCACCGGGGTGGGCCTCGCGGCGGCGGTGGGCACGATGGCCATCGGCAGGTCTCCGGACGGCAGCTTCTGGGGGGTCCTGCAGTACGTCGCGGCCGGGTTCGGCGTCGACGCCTTCCTCTGGGCCAAGCCCGCCCTTGCTGCCGGCGCCGTGAGGATGGCTGCCCTCGGGGCGGCGGTCCTTCTCTCGGTGGGCTGGATCACACCGCTCGGCAAGAGCTTCTTCGCGGGCGGGGCGGATCCGCACACGGTGTGGCTCTCCATCACCGACGTGGCTCCCTCGGCCTGGGTCCGCCTCGTGGCCTTCAACACGGTGTTCGGTGCCGGGGCGGGGCTGATCGCCTACGGGCTCGTCCACGGAGTGGCCGCCGCGACCGCCCACCGGCGACGGCGTCGAAGCGAGGTCCTCGCCTCGGCGGTGAGCGCTCCCTAGGAGCGAGCCCGCGCTTGGGCTGATCGCAGACCCCGCCTCATGATCCCCGAAGCCAGACGCCTGATCAGGATGAAGCATGCCCGCGCGGTCATGGACTGCGACCCGCGCCTGGGACTGGAGGTCCGCAGAGTGCTGGCTCTTCTCGATGTTGCACCGGCGCCCCCCAGCTCCCAGGGCTGGAGTGCCAAGGAACTGGCCGAGCTCATCGTGACCGAGCCCGGCCTGACGAAGGACCCCCGCAAGGTCCGTGATGCGCTGGTGGCGCTCCGCGAGGCCATCCGTGACAAGGCCCACATGTGCCTGGAGGACGAGCTGTCCGACTTCCTCCGCATCGCCGGTGACGACCGCCAGCGACAGATCGTGGCACGGAGGCTGGGATGGGACGGGGCCGGTGGTTGCACGTTGGAGGTCGCGGGGGCGGGGGCCGGGATCACCCGGGAGGGGGTGAGGAAGATGGAGAAGAGGTTGCTGGCTCCCCTCACGCGCACGGCTGCCCCGCCCTTCGCCCCTGCCCTCGACGCGGCGCTCGAGTTCGTGGAGGGGGCGCTGCCGGGAGCACCGGCGGAGCTCTCGCATGCTCTCGTGGACGAGGGGATCCTGGCTCACCAGTTCGATCTCTGGGGGCTGGAGACGGCGGCGCAGGTGCTCCGGCGCGACGTCGCCTTCCTCCTCCCCCGGCCCGGCCACAGTGGCCTGGTCCTGCCCGAGTCCTCGCAGCAGATGAGTACGGCCGTCCGGCGTGTGGCCAGGCGGTCGGTCGAGCAGTGGGGGGCGGCCACGTGCTTCGACGTGGCGGCGAAGGTGAGCAAGATGGGGGCAGAGGGCATCGAGGCGGCGATCGTGCTGGACCTGCTGACGCTGCTGGTCGACTTCGAGTGGCTCGACGAGGAGACCGGCTGGTTCTGGCTGCGGTCCGTCCCACGGAACCGGCTCCTCAACCAGATCGAGAAGATCATGGCGGTCGCTCCGAGGATCCATGTCAGCGAGTTGCGTGGAGGGCTGGTGCGTCATCACCGGCTGAAGGGCTTCGCGCCGCCGAGGCGGGTTCTCCTCGAGCTGTGCCGGCGCGTCGACGGGTACCACACCGAGGGGGACGACGTTGTGGCCGACCGGCCGCTCGACTGGCGCGAGGTGCTCCCCGACAACGAGGCCACGATGACGGAGGTCCTGCTCGCCCACGGGCCGCTGCTCGGGCTCGGTGAGTTCGAGGCGTACTGCGAGGCGGCGGGCATGAACCGGTCGAGCATGTCCTTCTACCTGGGCTACTCGCCTATCATTCACCGGTACGCGCCGGGGGTCTACGGACTGCGCGGCGCCGAGATCCCTCCCGGGCTGGCCGAGAGCGTCATGCCGCGCAGCCCACGCATGCGCGCCCTCCAGGACCACGGTCGGATCTCGCAGGATGCCGTGTGGGTGGCCTACCGGCTGACGGCCTCGACCATCAGGTCCGGGGTCGTGAACATCCCCGCCGGCCTCAAGGAGCTCCTGGCGGGGACGTTCGCCCTGAAGGCGGAAGACGGAGCAGAGATCGGCACCTTCAGCATCCGCCAACACACCGGGTGGGGCCTGCAGCCGTACTTCCGGCGCCGCGGCGGGGAGCACGGCGACATCCTGCTTGCGATCTTCGAGTTGACCTCCCGCAGCGTGACCGTGCATCTCGGCGACGAAGAACTGCTGCACGAGGTCGCCGCCGGCGACATGCCGAGCCAGAGGTAGGGGGGATTTGCGATGTGTGCCCGAGTCATAAGAGATCTTTAACTGGTCTTCGTGCAAGCCGACCGCTACGGTTAAGGGAGGTGCAGCAAGAAGATGCCTATGGTGGCTGCAGACAACGGGGGATTTCCATGGATATTTCCACGATCATTGTTGTGCCGGTTATCCAACCTCGTGTCGCCTTGGGGCAGGCGGCCAGGTCGAACCCCAGCGACCGCCGGGTCGGCCATGAAGGCTGAAGCCGCGGCGAGGGCCTCAGGCGGCGTGAGGGATGCGGCGAGGGTTGACGCCCACTTGGCCCCGGGCGAGCTCGAAGATCTCTTCCGCTCATTTCGCCAGTCCGTCTTCCGGCTGGAGACCCTCGACGACTACAGCGAGGGCCTGGAGGACGAGGAGTACCGGAGCTGGTCCCACGGCAACGCTCCGCCGCCGATCGACGGACATTGGTGGTACGACCACATCGTCCGGGGCGCGACGTCGAGGCAGAAGCGCTGGGACCGCGTTCACATGCTGCGCCAGCCGCTCAGTCTGTGCGACTACCTGCGGTACTCATTCGAGTACGGCTACACGAGGAGCGAACAGGCGGGGGAGCACTGCCACATCCTCGAGGTCCCGGAGGGCAGGAGCCTGCCGCTGCCCAAGGAGGACTTCTGGCTCTTCGACGACGAGTTCGGCGTGGTGCCGGACTTCGACGCCGAGGGCCGGTGGAGGGGGGCCGAGTTGGTGACCTACCCGTCGGCGGTGGAGGAGCTTTGCCGCCGACGGGACGTCGCCCTGGCCCTCGCTGTTCCCTTCGGGACCTGGAGTTCCACAGCTCCCATCTGCCTCTGCACGCCGACGCCGTGACGACGCCCGTCTGCCATCCCGGCACCTTGTTCCGAGGCGCTTGATACCCAAGGTGGGTCTATGGGCCTGACTAACTTTGCCCAAAGATCATATGTGAACATTCGGCCTGGCTTGCCGACGTGGCGCGGACTTGCGTTGCTTGATGTAGGTGAGGAAGCAGTCGGAGTGCATCATGAGATTCGGCCACCGTCCCGGCCCGCTGGCCTCTCCAAAGGGGTCTCGGTAAACCTTGACCCATCGGTCGTTGCGCCCGCACAGGTCGCAGGGTTCGTTCTCGACGGCGAGCGGCACGGATTCCCCCCGGATGCGTGACAGCGTTAGGCTCGGACGTTTGATAACGCAAGGATTCTATCACCTTGATATGATTTTCGCAAGATCGTCTGGGTGTGGCAACTCGTCCCCTCGGCATGAGGCGCCGCCGCCGGGCCTTCCTTTTCGAGCTCGTCGTTTGCTCGCCCGTTGAAGATACGGTCGAACCGATTGACAGGTTTCATCCATCCTGTAATATGTGCTCTTATACCAGCGAGAGAACAGGAAACTGTCTATGAGCGGGGTCGAGAATCGACGCTCCTGCCGGCGGGCTGCCTCTGCGGTGGAGGCCTCCCGGCGTTGGAGGCCGCGTGGTTCGCTGTTTCG
>JAOPZY010000125.1 GCA_025963875.1 Actinomycetota bacterium | reverse complement strand
CGTCACGAGTTTCGTGAGGTCGGCCTCGTAGCTGGCCGGCGTCACGCCCCGGATGAGGTCGTTGACGTTGAGCCAGACGGTGACGACGTCGGGCGACTGCGCGACGGCATTCGGGACCTGGCCGGCGAGGGCCTCGGCCACCGTCGAGCCCGACACCGCCATGTTGACGAACACGGCCGACCGGGGCAGGGCGCTGCGGTAGAAGACCTGGGTCCAGGCGTTGCGGAGCGGGTCGGAGGCCCCGACCCCCACCGACTCGCTCGCACCGACCGCCACGTAGACGAGCGGCGCGGCGGATGGCGTCGCCGGCGGCCTGGCAGCGGGGCGGGAGGTCGTGCAGGCCGCGGCGGCACACACGAGGAGGAGGGCGCAGAACAGCCGTCTCACAGCTCCACCGCCTCCCGGGCCGGGAGGCGGGCGGCACGCCGGGCCGGCAGGGCCCCCGCCAGCAGGGCCAGCAGGACGGAGCCGGCCACTGCCGCCAGGCCGAGGCGGTACGGCATCCCTACCTGCACGCCGGCCAGGCCCTGGCTGGTGAGGTAGCCGTCCACAACGGCCGCCACTGCCCGGGCCACCGCCAGCCCGAGGATGCTGCCGATCAGGCCCCCGAGCGCACCCATGACGCCGGCCTCGATAAGGAAGGTACGGAGGACATCGCGGTCCCGGGCGCCGACCGCCTTCAGGACGCCGATCTCCCGCCGGCGCTCCCGCACGGCGGCGAGCAGGGCGTTGGCGATGCCGAGCGCCGCGATGGCCAGGGCGATGACGCCGATGCCGCCGAGCACGATCTCGACCACCTGCACGTAGCGCTGGACCGTGGCGATCAGGTTCTCCGGGGCGCTGGTCGAATACCCGACGCCCGTGATCTCCGCCCGGACTTTTGCCACGCCGTCGAGTCCCTTCGCGATGACGAAGAGGCCCGAGTACGGCGTGGTGGTGGCGTCGGGGTCGGCGGAGAGGTCGCCGCCCGCGGTCCAGGTGTGGGCCGCCTGCGCCTGCTGCAGGGAGGCCAGGATGCCACCCGATCCCGCCTGCTGGGCGACGACGCCGACCACCTGCGCCCGCACCCACCGGCCCCGGAGGCGCTGGCTGCCGTCCGGGTCGCGGAAGCCCCTCGGCGCGCCGAGCTCCACCTCCTTGCCGATGGCGGTTGCCAGCTGCTTGCGCCCGATGCCGAAGCGGGCGAGGAAGGCAGGGGTCACCGCCACCTCGGTGAGCGAGCTGGGCGCCGGCAGCCTCCCCGAAAGCACGGTGATGGGAAGCTGGGACGCTCGAGCAAGGTTGACACCGACCATGGTGTCGACGATGCGGTCCGGTGGGGCCCCCGAAGATGGCGTCCCCGAAGGCGGGGTCGCGGCCTGGTCGTCCCAGACCACGATCGACTCCCCCGTCACGACCGGCAGCACCGTGCTCACCCCGGGCAGCACCTCGATGCGCCGCAACGCCGCCTCGTCGATGGGAAGGGCGGCACCGGGGCGGGGGTTGTCGCTGTCGACCTGCGACGGATCGGCCGCGGCCGCCGCCACCTGGATGCCGGCGAGCGGCCCCCCTTTGGAGAGCTGGTCGAGCACCCGGGAGCGGGCGGTCTCCGCCATGGTGAGCATCGCCGTGAAGAGCGCAGCCGCCAGGGCCACGGCCACCACGGTCAGCGCGGCGCGCCCCGGCCTGCGCAGCACGCTGCGAGCGGCGAGGCGGACGGCGTCGGTCCAGCTCACCGGGTCCGCCCGTGGTCGAGGGTCACGACGTGCTCGGCCCGCCGGGCGAGCGCCCGGTCGTGGGTGACCACGAGCAGCGTGCACCCGCGTTCGGTCTGCAGGGACTCCAGGAGCCGCAGGACCTCCACCGAGGTGTCCTCGTCGAGGTTGCCCGTCGGCTCGTCGGCGAGGACCAGCCTCGGGCGGTTGACGAGCGCCCGTGCGATGGCGACGCGCTGGCGCTCACCGCCCGACAGCGCGCCCGGCCGGTGCGACGCCCGGGGCGTCATGCCGACGGCGTCGAGCAGCGCCCGGGCCCGCTCCCGCCGCTGCGAGGGACGCTCCCCTGCGAGGACGGCCGCCAGCTCGACATTCTCGACGGCGGTCAGGGCGTCGAGGAGGCCGAAGTGCTGGAAGACGAAGCCCACCGTCAGGCGGCGGTAGGCCGCCAGGTCGTCGCCGGTGAGGGCCGCAACGTCGTACTCTCCGACACTGAGCGACCCCGACTGGACGCGCTCCAGTCCCCCCAGCAGGGCGAGGAGCGTCGTCTTGCCGGCCCCTGACGCACCGGCGAGGGCCACGTACCCACCGGCCGGGACGTCGAGGTCGAGGTCGTCGAGGACGGGCACGGGACCGGACGGGCCGTCGTAGGTATGGGAGACGGACCGGGCGACAACGGCGACGCCGCCGGCCGCCGGGGCCGCCGAGGCAGCGGCGAGCGAGCTCAGCGAAGCGCCGCCGTTGCGAACTGCCGCATGCCGTCTGCCATCCGCACCCCGGCTCGGAAACCCAGGACCTCTTCGGCATGGGAAACGGACGCGAAGATGTGGCGGACGTCGCCGAGGCGGAACTCGCCGGTGACCAGCGGCTCCGTCGCCCCGCCCGAGGCCGCCGACAGGGCGGTCGCCATCTCGAGCACGGTGGCGGGCGACCCGCTGGCGATGTTGCAGACGTGGCTGCGTCCCGAGTCCTCGGTGAGTGCGAGCAGGTTGGCCCTGGCCACGTCGTCCACGTGGACGAAGTCCCGGCGCTGACCGCCATCCTCGAACACCCTTGGCCGCCGGCCGGCCTCGACCGCGCTCCGGAAGATCGCCGCCACTCCCGCGTAGGGCGTGTCGGCCGGCATGCGGGGGCCGTACACGTTGTGGTAGCGCAACACGGTGAGCGGCACCCCCGCCTCCCGGGCGAAGCAGGCGCAGAGGTGCTCCTGGTGGAGCTTGGTCGCGGCGTAGACGCTGCGGGGGTCGGGCGCTGCCGCCTCGGGGACCGCCTCCGGGACGACGTCCCGGCCGCAGTCGGGACAGGACGGTTCGAACCAGCCCTCCCGGAGCCGCTCTGCGGGGCGGGGGCCTGGCCGGACGATCCCGTGAACCCCGCAGCGGTACCGGCCCTCCCCGTAGACGACCATGCTGCCCGCCAGCACGAGGCGCCCGGCGAAGCCCGCTCTTGCCAGGCAGCGCAGCAGCACGGCGGTGGCCAGGTCGTTGTGCCGGACGTAGTCGGGGGCGTCACCGAGGTCGAGGCCCAGCCCCACCATGGCCGCCTGGTGGGAGACGGCGTCGACGCCCCGAAGGCACGAGACGACCGCCGCCTCGTCCGCCAGGTCGCCCCACACGTATTCGGCCCTCGGATTCAGGTACGCCGGGGTGGCCCGGTGGGCGGCAGGGAGGAGGGCGTCGAGGACGACGGCGTCGTGGCCCTCGGCCACGAGGAGGTCGACGACGGCCGAGCCGATGAACCCGGCGCCGCCGGTGACGAGGACCCGCACCTACCCGGAGGCCTCGAGCCCCGTCGTCTGACGGAAGGGCAGCCGGACGGTGAACCGGCAGCCGTCTCCCTCGTTGTGGACCGAGATCTCGCCCCGGTGGGCATGGACGATGCCCCGGGCGATGGTGAGGCCGAGCCCGGCCCCCGCCCCGTTGCCGGTCCGCCGGTCCGCCTCCCCCCGGAAGGCCAGCTCGAAGACCCGGTCGACGTCGTCCTCCGGGATTCCCCCGCAGGCATCGGCGACATTGACATAGGCCCCGTCGGCGTCCGCCGCCGCCTCCACCCGGACCGCCCCGTCGCTGGGGGTGTGCCGGATGGCGTTCTCCAGAAGGTTCCGGAGCACCCGGGCCATCTCAGGGGGCGACACCTCGACGTCCGGGAGCTCGCCCGCGACGCTGCCCAGCAGGCGCACACCTTTGGCGCTGGCGATGGGGGCCGCCGAGGCGATGGCGTCGGAGACCAGCTCCGAGAGGCACACCGACTCGAGGTTCAGCCGAAGCGCCCCCGCATTGATGCGGCTGAGCTCGAAGAGGTCGTCGACGAGGCCCGACAGGCGGTCGGCCTCGACCCGGATCGAGCGGTAGTAGCGGCGCACGACCTCGGGGTCGTCGACGACGCCGTCCTCCAGGGCCTCGGTCATGGCCCGGATGCCCGACAGCGGCGTCCTCAGGTCGTGGGACACCCAGGCCACCAGCTCGCGGCGGGATGCGTCGAGCGCCCGCTCCCGCTGGCGGGACTCCTCGAGGTTGCGGTTCATGGCTTCGAGCTCGTCGCCGATCAGGGCCAGCTCGCCGGTTGCGAGGTCGGGCAGGGCCGGCATCGGCGAGCCCTCGCCGATCGTTCGGGCGGCCCCCACGAGCGCCCGGGACCCGGCCGCCACGCGGGCCCCGAGGGCCAGCGCCACGACGATGCCGGTCGCGGCGGCGGCCACGACGATCACGACCAGGGCCCGCAGATCGGCTGCCGAGATGAACATGGCCCGGGCGGCAGCGATCGCCCCCACGGCGGCCGCCCCCACGGACACCACGGCGATCCAGGCGAGGTTGGCGGCCAGCGACCGCCGCTTCAGGGCGTGGATCCCGAGGCCCCCGGCGCATCCGACGACGAACCCGGCGCCGCCGGCGAGCCAGGCGAGGTGGAGGGCGTCACGCGGCGAGAGGTTGACCGCCGCGCCGGCAAGCGCTGCCGCGCCGGCGCCGACGGCGCACGCCGCAACGAGAGGGACGAGGCGTCGCACGGTCAGGCCTCGAAGCGGTAGCCGACGCCCCACACCGTTTTCAGGTGGGCGGGGTGGGCGGGATCAGCCTCGAGCTTCTGGCGCAGGCGGCGGACGTGCACGGTGACCGTGGAGCTGTCGGCCACCTGGAACCCCCAGACGTGGTCGAGGAGCTGCTCGCGGGTGAAGACCTCGCGGGGGTGGCGAGCGAGGAACGCCAGCAGGTCGAATTCGAGAGCGGTCAGGGTGAGCGGGACACCGCGGGCCTCCGCCTCCCGGGTCCGGGGATCCACCCTGATGTCCCCAGCGACGAGGGGCGCCGAGTCCTCGGCGACGGGCGCTGCCCCGGTGGAGCAGCGTCGGAGGATCGCCTTGACCCGTGCCGTGAGCTCGCGGGGCGAGAACGGCTTGGTGACGTAGTCGTCGGCGCCCAGCTCCAGGCCCACCACCCGGTCTGCCTCTTCGCCGAGGGCGGTCAGCATGATGATCGGGACATCCATCTCGGCGCGCAGCCGCCGGCAGAGCTCCAGACCCGTCATGCCCGGCAGCATGATGTCGAGGACCGCAAGGTCGGGAGGGGCCGCCAGCGCCAGCCCCAGGGCGGCCAGCCCGTCGTCCAGGCAGGTCACCTCGTAGCCCTCCCGGCGGAGATAGCGGGTGAGTACCTCCGCGACGTTGGGGTCGTCCTCGACGACCAGCACCGTCGTTGCCGCGGGCCCCGGGTTCGGGTCGCTCATCACGCGGCCAGCTTACGGCCCCTTTGTGGGCCCCGGGCTTTGAAGGAGGCGCACGCCACAAGAGTTTCGGGAACCGTAATACTTTTGTAAGGCATCGAGGCGGGGATCTCAGGTAGCGTCGCCTGCATGGTTGACGTGGTGCTCCCCGTGCTGAACGAGGCCGAGGCGATCCCCTGGGTGCTGGGACGCCTCCCGCAAGGGTTCCGCCCCATCGTGGTGGACAACGGTTCCACCGACGGCTCCGCCGCGATCGCGCGGGGCCTGGGGGCCGAGGTGGTCACCCAGCCGGTGCGCGGGTTCGGGGCCGCCTGCTGGGCCGGCCTCCTCGCGGCAACCGCCACGACCGTGTGCTTCATGGACTGCGACGGGTCGCTCGATCCCCGGGCGCTCCCCTCGGTCTCGGACCCCGTCGAGGCGGGAACGGCCGACCTCGTGATGGGGCGCCGCCGGCCCGGGCGGGGGGCCTGGCCGGTCCACGCGCGACTGGCCAACCGCTACCTGGCCCGGGCCGTCTCCCAGCGGTGCGGTGTTCCGCTCCGGGACCTCGGGCCGATGCGGGCCGCCCGGCGCGCCGGCCTGCTGGAGCTGGGGATCGCCGACCGCCGCTTCGGATGGCCGCTGGAGATGGTGCTGCGGGCCGGCGAGGCCGGCTGGCGGATCGCCGAGGTGCCGGTGGACTACCTCCCCCGCAGCGGCCGCTCGAAGGTGACCGGCACGGTCCTGGGGACATGGCGCGCCGCCAGCGACATGCGGCGGCTGCTGCAATGAGACCCCGGCTCATCGTCATCGCCAAGGCCCCGATCCCGGGGCTGTCGAAGACCCGGCTGTGCCCCCCCTGCACACCGGCCCAGGCAGCCGCCGTCGCAGAGGCCGCGCTGGCCGACACGCTGCTGGCGGTGAAGGGCGTCGCCGGCGTCCGGCCGGTGTTGGTGCTCGACGGGACGCCCGGGCGGTGGCTACCCCGCGGCATCGACGTGATCCCGCAACGGGGCGGGAGCCTGGACCAGCGGCTCGCCGGGGCCTTCGACGACTGCGGCGGCCCCGCCCTGCTGATCGGCATGGACACTCCCCAGGTGACGCCCGCACTGCTGGGCAGCTGTGTCGACGCCCTCCTGGCACCCGGCATCGGCGCCGTCCTCGGCCCGGCAGTCGACGGTGGATGGTGGGCGGCGGGCCTGCGACGGCCGATGGCTTCGGCATTCCTCGGGGTACCGATGAGCACCGGCCATACCTGCGACGTGCAGCGGCGGCGCCTTGCCGGCCTGGGGCTGCACGTGGCCGAGCTGCCGGCACTCAGCGACGTCGACGTGTGGGAGGACGCCCTGTCGGTGGCGTCGGGCGCGGCCGGGGGACGCTTTGCTGTTGCGGTCGCGGCGGTCGCCGGCTCGTGGGTGGCGCGGTGAGCACGGACCTGGTCTACGAGGACGGCGTCCGCCTGCCGCTGGAGCTCGAGCGCTGGCTCGGCGAGCCGGACCTGGTGGACCGCGAGCTCATCGGGCGGGTGGTGCCGCCCGTCCTCGACGTCGGCTGCGGGCCGGGGCGCCACGTCGTTGCCCTGGCGGCAGCGGGCATCCCCGCCCTCGGTCTCGATGTGGCGCCGAGCGCCGTCCACTTGGCCCGTGCCCGCGGCGCCTGCGTTTTGGAACGATCGGTGTTCGCTCGCGTGCCCGGTGCGGGCCGGTGGGCCACGGCCCTCCTCCTCGACGGCAACGCCGGCATCGGGGGCGACCCCGAGGCGCTGCTCGTCCGCCTCGGGACGCTGTTGCGGCCGGGAGGCAGGATCCTCGTCGAGGTCGAAGGCCCGGGGGTTGCCGGGGGCCGCCTCCGGGCGAGGATCGAGACCGCCGTCCGTTCCTCGTCGTGGTTCCCCTGGGCTCGGGTGGGCGTGGACGACCTGGAGGAATTGGGGGCCGCCTGCGAGCTGGTCGTCGGCGACGTCTGGCAGCGCCGCAGCCGCTGGTTCGGGGTGCTGGAGACGGCTCGATGACCGGGACTTCTGGGAGGTCCGCAACGAAAACCGTGTCAGACACGGAAAACGTTGCGGACCTCACCGGGGTCCACTCCGAGCGCAACGCCGCCTGGCTCGGCATCTGCCTCGGCGTGGCGTTCGGGATCTGCTTCCTCACGGGCCTGCTCTCGCACCTGATCCAGCACCCGCCGGGCTGGTTCACGTGGCCGGCGCGGCCCGCCGGGCTCTACCGGGTGACCCAGGGCCTCCACGTGGCGACGGGCATCGCCGCCATCCCGCTGCTCCTCGTCAAGCTCTGGACCGTCTACCCGAAGCTGTTCCACTGGCCACCGTTCGACGACGCGGTGCACGCCCTGGAGCGGGTGAGCCTGCTGCCGCTCATCAGCGGCGCCATCTTCCTGCTGGTGTCCGGGACGCAGAACATCTTCCACTGGTACCCGTGGCACTTCTTCTTCCCGGTCGCCCACTGGTGGGCGGCGTGGATCACCGTCGGCGCGCTCATCGTCCACATCGGGGCGAAGGCCACCCAGGCCCGCCGGGCGATCGCCGGGCCAGCCCCCGATGGGCCCCACCCCCAGCCGGGCCCGGACGGCAGCCTCTCCCGCCGCGCGGTCCTCCGGATGGCCTTCGGGGGGGCCGGCCTCCTGACGTTGGTCACCCTCGGCGAAACCTTCGGGCCGTTGCGCCACCTCGACCTCCTCTCCCCCCGGCGGCCCGACATCGGCCCCCAGGGGCTGCCGGTCAACCGGAGCGCCGAGGAGGCCGGGATCATGGCAGCCGCGACCGACCCGGCATACCGCCTCGTCGTCGAGGGGGGCGCCGGACGGCCGCTGTCGCTGTCCGTCGGGGACCTGCGGGCGCTCGGGCTCCACACAGCAGTGCTGCCGATCGCCTGCGTCGAGGGCTGGAGCGGCCAGGCCGTCTGGCGAGGCGTGCGGGTGCGCGACCTGCTCGCCCACGTCGGGAGACCGGGGACCGCGGTCCAGGTCGGATCGCTCGAGACGTCGGGCATCTACACCGGCTCGTCGTTGACGCCGGCGCAGGCCGCCGACCCGGACACCCTGCTGGCCCTCGAGGTCAACGGCTCGCCGCTGCACATCCAGCACGGCTATCCGGTCCGGTTGATCGGGCCCAACCGCCCGGGGGTCCAGCAGACAAAATGGGTGGGCAAGGTGGTGATCCAGTGAACGCTCGGTCTCCAGGGCGCAGGTGGTTCTGGCTAGGCCTCGCTACCGGCTACCCGTTGATGGCCGTCGGCGTCTGGGGAATCTTCCGCGACGCCGCTGTCACCTCCCCATTCAACTTCGCCCTGTGGTTCATCGGCGGCAACCTCGTCCACGACTTCCTTCTGGCACCCGCGGTGGTCCTGGTGAGCTTCGCCCTGCGACTTGTCGTTTCGCCGAAACATCTCGGCCGCGTGCAGTGGGGCCTGGCGCTCACCGGCATCCTGGTGCTGTTCGCGCTGATCCCGTTGCTGAGGTTGGGCAAGTCCCCCCTGGAGCCAACCGTCCAGCCGCTCAACTACGGCGTGGGCCTGGCCGTCGTCGTAGCGGCGATCTGGGTGTCGACATTGCTGATCCGCCCCAGATGAGCGTCGCCGGCGACGTGCGGCGACGGCCGCAAGCCATCCGGGGCCCCGTCGAAACGCCGGTCCTGCTGCGGGTGCTGGGGTTCGTCCTCGGGGTGTTCGCCGCCGGCGCCGTGGCGGTGTTCGCGGTCCTGGCGGTGCGCCGGGCGGTGTACTCCTACCAGATCGAGTGGCTGGAGGGGGGAGCCGTCGAACACGTCCGGCGGATCCTGCAGGGCCGGCAGCTGTACCCCGCCCCGGGCATCGACTTCGTCGCCTACCCCTATCCCCCGCTGTACTTCTTGCTGTCCTCGGGGGTCGCGCTGGTGACCGGGGTCGGCTACCTGCCGCTGCGCATCGTGTCGATCGTCGCCTCGTTTGCCAGCATGGGCCTGCTGTACGCCATCGTCCGGCGAGAGGGAGATGCCCGCTGGTGCGGCCTGGTTGCCGCCGGCCTGTTCGCAGCCGGGTTCCGGGTCACCGGCGGCTTCTACGATGTGGCCCGGGTCGACGCACTGCTCGTCGCCCTCCTCCTCGCCAGCCTCTACGCCGCCGTCCGCGCCCGCACACCGCGGGGCTTCGCCGTGGCGGGCCTGCTGCTCGCCCTCGCCGCGCTGACCAAGCAGTCGGCCCTCATCGCCGGCGTGCCGGTGGCGGCGGTGCTCCTCCTGCGGGATCGCCACCACGGTCTTGCCTTCGTTGCGGGAGCGCTGATTCCTCCTGCCGTGGTGAGCCTCGTGCTCCAGGTGACGTCGTCCGGCTGGTACGGCCGCACCGTCGTCGGAGTCGTGGCGGGCCACGGCATCGATCCGACCTGGTGGACCGGCTTCTGGTCGTACGACCTCGCCCCCCACCTTCTGCCGGCGGCCGTCCTCGTGGCCCTGGCGCTCTGGTGGCGGCCCGAGGGGCGTTGGCATGTGGAGCTGGCCGCAGCCGTGGGCATGGTGGGGGCCTCCTACGTGTCCCGCCTGCACAGCGCCAGCTCGGAGAACGTGCTGATCCCCGTGCTGGCCGCCGTCGCCCTGATCACCGGGCTGGTGCTCACCCGGCTCCCGGAGCGCCCCGCGTGGCAGCAGGCCATCGTCGGGGCCCTCTGCCTCGCCCAGTTCTGGTACCTCGCCTACCCCCCCGGCCGGCAGCTTCCGCCCCCATCCCAGACCGCCACGGCACGGCGCCTGCAGGCGGTGATCCGGGGGCTGCCCGGCGAGGTGCTCGTGGTGTCGCACCCGTGGGAGGCCACCCTGGCCGGCAAGGGCGATCACGCCCACGCCGGGGCGATCGCGGACGTGGTGCGAAGCCACGACGCAGCGCCGCGGGCTGCGGTCCAGGCCAGCATTGCGGCGGCGGTGCAAGCCGAACGGTTCTCGGTCCTGGCGTTCGACAACGACCAGGACTATGCGGGCTTTCCGACCGACCTGGAGCGGTGGTACCGCCCGGTCCCCCCACCGGCCGGGCTCGGCCCCCCGGCCGCCCCCACGCTCGACACGCCGTTGGTCGGCCACCCCACACAGTGGTGGGTGGCCCGCCGTCTCAACAAGGAGGTCCTGTGAGTACCCTGAAGGCGCTGTTCCTGAACTGCACGTTGAAGCCATCGCCCGCCATCTCCCACACCGAAGGGTTGGCTCGGAAAGTGATCGAGTGGTTCGACACGATGGACGTCGAGAGTGAGATGGTGCGCGTCGTCGACTACCGCGTCCCCACCGGCACGTCGTCGTACGAGGGCGAGGGCGACGAGTGGCCGGTCATCCTCGACAAGATCAAGGCCGCGGACATCATCGTCATGTGCACGCCGATCTGGTTCGGCGTGCGCTCCAGCGTGTGCCAGCTGGTGATCGAGCGTCTGGACGGCACGTACCAGGAGCGCAACGCCGCCGGCCAGTACCCGCTCTACAACAAGGTGGCGGGCGTGGTCGTGACCGGCAACGAGGACGGCGCCCACTCGGCCGCCGAAACGACGCTGTTCAACATGACCCACCTCGGCTGCACGGTGCCGCCCAACGCCGACACCTACTGGGTCGGTGACGCGGGGCCCGGGCCGAGCTACCTCGACGTCGGCCAGGACAGCCTCTACACGAAACGGACGACGCGCTGGATGGCGCACAACGTCGTGCACATGGCCCGCATGCTGAAGGCGAACCCGATCCCGGCGGAGGGCAACACCTTCGCCGAGGAGGAGGAGCACCAGCCGCACGGAGGCTGACGCGTTTCGTCCGGACAGCCTCCGGGTAGGCCATGACCATGCCTGACGCCGAACCCGATCAGCCAGACGACCACCGCGGCCTCTTCGAGGCCGAGGCCGAGGAGGCGGACGTCGAGGAAGAGCGTGAGGAAGAAGCTGAGCGCCGCACCGACCGCGTCCACGAGGAGTACGAGGCGGAGAAGGACGCACCGGGTTAGGGAACGTCCGGTGTGTGCGAGTCCCCGGTCAGCATTGGCGAGTGATCGGCATCACGGCAACCTTCTTTGGGCTCCTCGCTATTTCGTGTTGGTGCCGCTGGGTCGCTTCATGGACCGAGCGAAGCCCGTTCCGAGGCGTGGCGCTTCCATTCGCAGCACAGCCACCACGTTGGGTGGCGATCCAGGGACCAGGGAACAGCAGCCCGAAATTCTTTGCTTGCCCTACCGCGTCGAGCGCGGTCAGACGATCAAAGAATATTTCCTGGCAGGCGGGAAACGGGACAGAAAACAGCGAGGAGCCCTTCTTTGTATGAATATACATGCTAATGATGGTTAATCATACAAAGAAGATCTGGCCTAGCACGATTGCTGCCGACGGTTGCAACAGTGAGTGACGAGACCGTCGGAACCCAGGCTGTCGACAGCAGCGACCGCGCCGCCGAGGAGTACGAGGCGGAGAGGGAAGCGCCGGGCTAGCGGCGGTAGGGTCGCCTGGTGCGCGATCTCGAAGCCGACCTGAGGGATGCGGTCGCCGGCGAGGTGCGCTTCGATGCCGCCACCCGGGCCGCCTACGCCACCGACGCCTCGAACTTCCGCCAGCCCCCCATCGGCGTCGTCATCCCCGCCTCGATCGACGATGTCGTGGCCACGC
>JAOPZY010000097.1 GCA_025963875.1 Actinomycetota bacterium | reverse complement strand
CCCATCGAGCAGCACCGTACATGCCCCGCACTGCCCGTGGTCGCAACCCTTCTTCGACCCGGTCAGGTCGAGATGCTCCCGAAGGGCGTCGAGCAGGGTGGTCCGGTTGTCGAGCTCGAGTTCGTGCGGATGCCCGTTGACGGCCAGGCTGATCCGGCTCGTGGCGGCAACGCTGTCGGCCATACCCCCTCCGTCTAGACCAGGTCGTACCCGGCACGCCATCACCCGACACGGGCGCGCGCAAACAACGCGGCGAACTATACGATGCCGGTAGCGGCCCGCCGCGGAGGAACGACGGGCCAAAGGGGAGAACCATGGCATCCAAGCACGAGCCGGTGGCGGTGCTCGGCATCGGCACGATGGGCCACGGGATGGCCATCAGCGCCTTGCGAGCCGGCATCCCGACCATCGTCTGGAACCGCGAGCCAGACGCGACACGGGATCTCGCCCGGCTTGGGGCCGAGGTCGCCGAGAGCGCCGCCGACGCCGCCCGACGAGCCGCGATCGTCGTCACGATGGTGACCGACACCGATGCCGTCGTTTCGATCGCCAGCGACCAGGGCATGCTCGCGGCTGTCTCACCGGGCGGCATCTGGGTGCAGATGAGTACGATCGGCGTGGCAGGGATCGAGCGAGTAGCGGCCATGGTGGATGACCAGCGTCCTGACGTGACGCTCGTGGACGCGCCCGTCTCCGGTAGCAAGGAGCCAGCGGAAAAGGGCCAGCTGACGATCTTTGCGTCGGGGCCGGATGAAGTTCGCTCGCGTGTCGCCCCTCTGTTCGACGCGCTCGGCCAGCGCACGATCTGGGTCGGCCCCGTCGGGGCTGGATCACGGGTGAAGATCGTGAACAACACCTGGCTCGCGTTCGCCGCGGAGGGGGTTGCCGCGTCGGTGGCGCTTGCTCGCCGCCTGGGGCTCGAGGCCGAGACGGTGGTGGACGCCCTCGGCGGCGGCCCGCTGATGTCGCCCTGGCAGTCAGCCAAGTTGCAACGGATCGCCAAAGGTGACTTCTCGGCCCAATTCGCGCTCTCGCTCGCCCTCAAGGACGTCCACCTCGCCCTCCAGGCAGCCGACAACCGGCTGGCCGTCCTCGCCTGCCTGGCTGACGAATGGCAGCAGGTGGTCGATCGCGGGCTCGGTGACCAGGACCTCACCGTCGTGACCCGAGCCCTGGAGCAGGAGGAGGCAACGCCATGACCCTGATCGGCTACACCATGATGTGCGAGCAAGCAGGTCCCAAGCAGCTGGTGCGAGACGTCGCCCTCGCCGAGGAGGCCGGCTTCGACTTCGCGGTCATCAGCGACCACTACTTCCCGTGGCTGGACGCCCAAGGCCATTCTCCGTATGCGTGGAGCGTGCTCGGCGCGGCTGCCGAGGCGACCGAACAGATTCCGCTGATGACGTACGTCACCTGCCCGATCCGCCGCTACCACCCCGCCGTCGTCGCGCAGAAGGCGGCGACCATGCAGCTGCTGTCGGACGGGCGGTTCACCCTGGGGCTCGGCGCGGGCGAGAACCTCAACGAGCACATCGTCGGGGGAAGGTGGCCCCTTGCCGGATTGCGCCACGAGATGCTCGAGGAGGCCGTCGAGATCATCCGGGCCCTGTGGGCGGGCGACACGGTGACGTACCGGGGCAAGCACTTCGACGTCGAGTCCGCCAAGGTCTGGGACCTGCCGGAGACCGCCCCGCCGATTGGCATTGCCGTGTCGGGCCCGGCAAGCTGCCGCCTGGCGGGACAGCACGCCGAGGCCATGATCGCAGTCGAGCCCCGTGCCGAGCTGGGCGAGATGTTCGACAAAGCCGGAGGCTCAGGCAAGCCGCGCATCGGCCAGATCGCGTTGTCCTACGATCCCGACCAGAGCGTCGCTGTGAAGCGGGCGATGGATCAGTTCCGCTGGTTCACGGGCGGCTGGAGAGTCAACGCCGAACTGCCGGTTCCGGCGTCGTTCGACGCGGCGTCCAAGATGGTGCGCCCGGAGGATGTGTCGGCACAAATTCCTTGCGGTCCGGATCTCGAGCGGCACGTCGCCGGGATCCGCCAGTTCGAGGCGGCCGGGTTCACACACGTCGCGTTGGTGCAGGTCGGCGGCGACACCCAGGAGTCCTTCATCACCTGGGCGGCAAGGGAACTGCTGCCCGCCATCCGGGGGTCATGACCCGGCTTCACGGAGCCGGGCGCACGGAAGCGAGGCCGAGGGGCCCGCTACAGCATAACGGGGACGATTTGCAACGTTCGTTCGGCTAGGAACGTTAGAGTTGCGGCACGCGGCAACTCTTTGAGTATAAAACGGTGTACAGCACCACTTTATGCTCAGAGAGTTCCAACAACGATTCGGTCCCGTCGGGATTGGCAGCGTGAGTGGGAACGTCGGGTGCCCGCTGCCGCACTGTCGCAGGCATTCGCCTCAACGGCGGGGGGTGGTTGCTTTGCCTGGCCCGGGCATGTTCCTACCGAAATCCGTGGCAATCTTTAGCAGGCTGACTACGAAGTCGCAGTTCCTGCTCCACATCCTCTCGGCAAAGCCGTAGTAGTCGTCCAGGTTCGGCATCGTGACCGTGTCGAAGAGCTTCGGAGTCACCGACGCGAACGTGTCGACCCAGGTCTTTGCCAAGTGCAGGGTGGCCTCCTGGCCGGTCTTGACTGCGCTGAGAATCTGATCCTGCAGGACCTGCTCGCGGGGGGTCTGCTCCTTGGCGGCCTGGGCGGCTGCCTCCTTGGCGGCTCGTTCCTTGGCGGCCTGGGCGGCTGCCTCCTTGGCGGCTCGTTCCTTGGCGGCCTGGGCGGCTGCCTCCTTGGCGGCCTGTTCCTTGGCGGCTCGTTCCTTGGCGGCCTGGGCGGCCTGTTCCTTGGCAGCTCGTTCCTTGGCGGCCTGGGCGGCTGCCTCCTTGGCAGCTCGTTCCTTGGCGGCCTGCTCTTTGGCAGCTTGCTCCTTAGCGGCCCGAGCGGCGGCCTCCTTGGCTGCCTGCTCCTTGGCTGCCTGCTCCTTGGCGGCCCGAGCTGCCTGATCCTTAGCTGCGCTAGCTGCCTGGTCCTTTGCTGCCTGGTCCCTGGCAGCCCGAGCGGCCTGGTCTTTCCCTGCCTCGGCGACGGGCTGGTCCTTGGCTGCCTGCTCGTTGGCTGCCACAGTCGACTCCTCTCTCCGGTCGTTTCGGGAACTGGCGCGTTGTTGCTGACTATGGGTTGAGGTTGCGAACTTTGTCAAGATGCATGACCGTTCGGCACTCGTCAGGTTCTACCCAAGGCGGCGACCAGCCTCACCGCTTCCCATTCGACGTGCCCGGGTTTGCGTACATCAGCGATCCCGGGGTGGTCAACAACTCGCCTGTCTCCAGATATGTCTTCAGGCCCGAGAGGATCATCGGCCAGCCGCCGTACAGCTGGTCGTTCGCTCCCTCGCGAAGCTCGTCGTGCGTGACCGTCAGACGGCACGAGTCCCCGACCGGTTCGATCTCCCAGGTGATCCTCGAGCTTCCCTCCCTCTTCACGTCCTCGCTCCAAAGGGCCACCATGCTCTGGACCAGCCGCCGGGGCGGGTCTACCTCGAGGTTCTCGCCCTCGCCGAGGGCAAAATTGCCGTCGGAGGAGCGCATCTCCAAACGCGATCCGGGGGTCCAGTCAGAGATGACCTGATTGCCGAAGGTGTACTTGCTCCTGATGTCACCGTCGGTGATCGCCTCCCAAAGGCGCTCAGGGCTGGTCTTGATGTAGATCTCGAATATCTTGTCCATGGGTCCCTCCCGTTATGGAGCCCGGTCAAGCCGGATTGGAACCCAGACTATAGGTGACTAGATAGTCACATGTCAAGACCTACCGACACGACGGTGACGGATCATCCGCGTGACCATCGTCGTGAGACCGGTGAGCGGGATTCCTAACGCTGCGAGCCGCACGCCGCCGAGCAACCCAGCTCCGACGGCCTTGCCGCGAGTGAGGCTCGACAGCAGGCCGGCCTGGGTCTGGGCGAATGCCGCGGTGATCGCCAGCATCCGGGGCAGGTAGACAAGGAGCAGGCCGAGGCTCGCGGTCAGCAGGGTGACCGTGGTCAAGACCCAGGCTGTCACCAGAACGCGCACCTTGGGCTTGAGGTCGAGGACCGTTCGGCGTGGCTCATGTCCTGGGAGCAGGCTGGACAGGATCGGTCCGATGCGGCCGAAGAGGTCCGGGACCCCCGCCAGGTCGCTCACCAGGTAGTAGCCGTCGAGCCGGAGGAAGGGCAGGAACTGCTGCGCGACCGCAACGTGCTGCAAGACGATAAGGAGGACGAGCCAGTGGAGGCCCGTCACGGCGTAAAAACCCCCCGCAAGCAGCATGAAGACAACGTTGAAATACACGCCACCCAGATCTGCCCGTAGGCGCCCCCTCCTGCCCAACCGGTAAGAATCGGTGAGGTCGCTGAAGAAGGCTGGCCAGATGAGGTAGATCCCGACGCCGATCACGCCCGGTTCTGCGCCCCCGTAGCGTCCTGCCGTGGCGTGGCCCAACTCGTGAAAACCTGCCGCAAGAACGGTGAGCAGGCAGATCAGCACCAGCAGCGACGGCTGGCGGAACACGTCCTTGATGCCGAAGGCGGAGCCCGGACCGATCAGCAACAGCGCGTCCATTGCCGAAAAGGCGGCGAGGACAACCGCCACCACAGCCGGGATGAACAAGAAGCAGAGCCTGCCGGAGATCGATCGGACAAGGCGGTCGGGAACCACCGCGCGGCGGCTGCTCAAGGCGAGGACCGGACGGGTCCCTGCTCGAGGCGAGCGGGTCTCACCCTCCATGACGCCCAGGGGCCGGAGCTTCTGGTCGAGCAGGTAGGCGACGTTGCCGGCACTGACCGTGCGGCCCATATGCGGCGTCACCCGGGCCGCGATCTCACCGATGCTTCGCTGCCCGTCGATCTCGCTCACCACCAGGTACAGCAGGCGGGAGACGGCCACCATCCCACCGTCACGCCGGCGAACCAGGTGCTGCGCCTGGATAGTCCCGGAGCCTTGGTACTCGCCGAGCAGCTGGACGCCCTCAGCGAGTTTCGGTGCCCACCCCTGAGCGCCGGAAGCGGAGTCCGGCGGGGACCCCACGACCGGCGCCCAGGTGGCAGTCATCGCCTAAAGCGACCCTAGGAGCCCGCTCGCATTGATCGTGCAGGTCAGGCCGTTGAATCCGAGCATCGGGATTCCTGGCACCGAGATGCTCATCAGCAGATCACGACCCGGAAGCTCCGATGCCTCCTCTTGCTCGAGCTCTTCGAACGGAATCTCTTCGCCGTACTGTGTCAAGGCAGTCCTCCTATGAGTATTGGCTAGGCCGAGAGCAGCCAGTTGGGGCCGCTTGTGTTGACGGCGAAGGTGAGGCCGTCGAGTCCGAGGAGCGGGATCCCCAGTAGGGAGATGCCCACCAACAGATCACGACCCGGAAGCTCCGATGCCTGCTCTTGCTCGAGCTCTTCCAACCGAATCTCTTCGCCGTACTGTGTCAAGGCAGTCCTCCTGTGAGTGATGACGTGCAAGCTGTACGGATTCTGCGCCGACCCTTGGCGGAGAGCGGGCCACGGGCAGAATCTCGATCCCTGACCACAACCGGAGGGCCCTAATGGACAATGCCCACGACAACAGCTACCAGCTTCTCGGCGATGACCTTGGCAAGGATCTTGACGATCATGCCGAGCGCGATCCAGGGGAGGAAGCCCATGTCGTCTCCGTTTCTCTACTCAAATGAGGACGGTCTGTGCCCAGCCAATTGGGGATGGACGTCACCGAGGACCGGAGTGCGCCTGACTACGCCTGCCGCGGTCCGGAGCAGAGGTGACCCTTTGAGGGGTCTGGGTTGATCGTACGCCAGTCACGGCCTCTCGGCAACGGTTCAGCGCTCCCAGCGTGTGAACCTCAGCCGGTCGGGGAGGCCCCCATCCCCACGATGGGATTGTTCAGGTGGATAGAGCCCGTGGAGCCGAGGAAGGGCCCGTCGCCGTAGTTGAAGATACCGCCGTCCGAGGCCACCAGCCAGTAGCCCCTGCCGGACGGAGCGGGGGCCATGGCCACGATGGGCTTGTTGAGGTGGATGGCCCCGGTGGAGCCGAGGAACGCGGCGTCGCCGTAGTTGAAGATCCCGCCGTCCGAGGCCACCAGCCAGTAGCCGGTGGTCCCACCGGGCGTTGGTCCCACAATCGGGCTCGGGGTCGGGCCCGGCGCCGGCGGTGTCGTCGTCCCCATCCCGCTCAGCGGCACCCGCTGGGGGCTGTCCGCTGCAGAGTCCGTGAGGATCA
>JAOPZY010000095.1 GCA_025963875.1 Actinomycetota bacterium | reverse complement strand
CGCCAGGCGGCGGAGCGCGTCTGTCCCGAGTCGAACGTGTCGCGCAGCATGGCGACGGTCTTGGCGATCTCAGTGGTCATGGGCTTCCTCCTTGGGGCCTGATGGGCAGGTGGAGCGCCCCCGGCGCTGTCGGGGGCACCGTCGGCTCGATGGGCGGGACCGGTTCGACACGCTCGTAGGCCGAGCCGAGGGGAGGCCGGGGTCGGCGTCGCCGTTGTTCGGCCAGAACGCCATCGCCCGCTCGGCCTGGGCGCAGATGGTGAGGGCAGGATTCACGCCGAGGTTGGCCGAGACGGCAGAGCCGTCGACGACGTGGATGCCCTCGTGCCCGTACGCCCGCTGCCACGGGTCGACGACGCCCGTGGCTGGCGAGTCGCCGATCACGGCCCCGCCGATGATGTGGGCGGTCATGGGGATGTTGGCGACGTCGTTGATGCCGCCTCCGGCGAGGCCGCCGATGCGCTGGGCGATCCGGCGCACGACGTCGTGGGCGACGGGGATCCAGGTGGGGTTGGGCTCGCCGTGGCCGGGCTTGCTCGTCAGGCGGCGGCCGAGGAGCCCCCGCTTGAGATGGCACGTGATGGAGTTGTCGCGGGTCTGCATGACGAGGGCGATGATCGTCTGCTCCGACCAGCGCCGCAGGCTGAGATCGCGGGCGACCATCGCCGGGTGTCGGGCGACCTCCCGCAGCCAGGCGAGCGGGCGTGGTCCCTTGTCGCCGTCGGCCAGCGCCGTGCCCAGCAGGCCCATGGCGTTGCTGCCCTTCCCGTAGCGGACCGGCTCGACGTGGGTGTGCTCGTCGGGGTGGAACGACGACGTGATGGCGACGCCACGGGTGAAGTCCTCGTCGCTATGGAAGGTCCGGGCGCCGAGGATGGCCTCTGAGTTCGTCCTGGTCAGCTCCCCGAGGCGGGCCGACAGGTCGGGCAGGACGCCGTCGTCCCGCATGCGGTGCAGGAGCCGCTGGGTGCCGAGGGCGCCCGCGGCCAGAACGACCTGGGGGGCCCGGTAGGTCTGTTTTTTGGTTCGGCTCCAGGTTCCCGTTGCCTGCGTTTCGATGAGGTAGCCACTCTCGTCCGGCCGGATCGCAGTCACGGTGGTGAGCGGGACGACGGTCGCCCCCGCCTGCTCCGCCAGGTACAGGTAGTTCTTGAGCAGGGTGTTCTTGGCGCCGTGCCGGCAGCCCGTCATGCACTCGCCGCACTCGATGCAGGTGCGCCGTGCGGGCCCGGCGCCCCCGAAGAAGGGATCGTCGGTCTCGGTCCCCGGCGCCGTTCCGGGCGGTCCGAAGTACACGCCGACCGGGGCGGTGTGGAAGGTGTCCCCGACGCCCATCTCCTCGGCGACGTCCCGCATCACCTCGTCGGCCGGGGTCATGGTCGGGTTGGGGACGACGCCGAGCATCCGCCGGGCCTGGTCGTAGTAGGGGGCAAGCTCGGCAGCCCAGTCGGTGATGTGCGCCCACTGCGGGTCGGCGTAGAAGGCAGGCAGGGGTTCGTAGAGGGTGTTGGCGTAGACGAGCGACCCGCCGCCGACGCCGGCCCCCGAGAGCACCATGACGTCCCGCAGGAGGGTGATGCGCTGGAGGCCCGTGCAGCCCAATCTGGGGGCCCAGAAAAAGGAGCGGGTCCGCCACGACGTCTTGGGATAGGTGGTCTCGTCGAAGCGCCGGCCGGCCTCGAGGACCGCGACCCGGTACCCCTTCTCGGTGAGCCGCAGCGCGGCGGTGCTGCCGCCGAACCCGCTGCCCACCACGACGACGTCGAAGTCCCGATCAGCCATCTGGCCGCTCGCCCTCCTAATAGGACGATTGTACATCCGGGGGGAGATCCTATTCGAGGGTAAGATCGAACAGACGTTCGATTACCGGCCAGGACGGGGCTGCTCATGCGATCGCTCGAAGACCGAGAGGCTGTGCGGGCGCTGATAGCATCCGGCGCCAACAACTGTGAGATCGTCCGGCAGACCGGCGTGCCGCTGACGACGGTCCGCAACTGGCGGACTCAGCCCCCTGCACAGCAGCCGCATCTCTGCCCACTGTGTGGCAATGCCGCCAACCTCGGTCCTGAAGCCTACGCATACCTGTTGGGGCTCTACCTGGGGGACGGGCACATCGTCGAATGCCCGCGTCGAGTGTTCAGACTCAGCGTCTACCTCGATGCCGGCTATCCAGGCATTCTCGGTGAGGCACGGGACGCGATGGCGGCCGTGCGAGTCGAGGGTCGCATTGGCGCCCGGCAGCGTCAGGATCGCTGCGTGGAGGTCTACTCGTGCTGGAAGCATTGGCCTTGCCTTTTCCCGCAACACGGCCCGGGAATGAAACACCGCCGCAAGATCGAGCTGGCTGAGTGGCAAGTCGACATAGTTGGAAATCATCCGGCCCGCTTATTGCGCGGTCTCATCCACTCCGACGGCTGCCGTGGGATCAACAGGGTGAGGACCAGAGGGGTGCCCTATGAGTACCCTCGGTACCAGTTCACCAACTTTTCCCCCGACATCAGGGCTATCTTCTGTAGGGCGTGCGATGACTTCGGTGTCCGGTGGACGCAATCGAACTCCGTGACCATCTCCGTCTCGCGATCAGGCGACGTCGCCAAACTGGACTCCGTGATCGGGCCAAAGGTCTGATGCCGACTAGACTTCGACTGCTCAGCGAGTTGGTGCGGCATAATATACCAGTTGAGTTATTTGGCCGGGATGGCGGAATATCGGCAGACGCGATGCGCTCAAACCGCATTGGGCTTCGGCCCGTAGGGGTTCAAGTCCCCTTCCCGGCACAGGATCGCAGTGCTCCGATCGGTGACTTGCACCCCTGTCACCCGCACGATCCAAGGCATCCGATCCGAGGTCGATGTCGGTCAGTCTCAGGGCCTCCCCCCAAGCCAGTGTGGTGAACTGCGACAACATCCTGACCATTCCGCTATCTCGCCGATGGACGGACCCGGGCTCAGACTCGGATGACCTCGAGCCCGGGCACGTCGTCGTAGTCCTCGTCCTGGGAGGCGACGGGCATGCCATTGGCGATCGCGGTGGCCGCGATCCAGGAGTCGTTGATGGGCATTCGCTTCCCCGCATCGCGCAGTGCGAGGCGCAGGGCGGCCCAGGCGTGGGCAACCCGCGCTTCGATAGGCAGGGGGTCAAGCGCCTCTGCCGCCGACAGGGTCTCCAAGCGCCGCGCCCGTACTGACCCGCTGTCCGCCCCCAGGACCCCGAGGCGGAGCTCACCGACTGTGATCACTGATACGGCGACGCGCTCGGGTGGGGGGCCAGAAAGTGGCCGGTCCTGCTCGACCGCAACGAAGACCGATGTGTCGGCAAGTGCCTCTTCGGCGCCCGTCCCGCCTGTGCGGGCAGTCATGCCATTGGGAGATCGTCGGTCGTGCCCGGCAAGAGATCCTCGAGCTCGTCGAGTAACCCAGGATCCGCTCGCCAGCGTTCACTTCCCTGGATGAAGGCGTCCCAGGGGATCGACCGTGGCCGTTTCGGCAAGGGCACGATCTCGGCGACTGGGCGGCCGCTCACCGTCACGCGTAAATGCTCACCGGCCTCGACGCGGCGGAGTACCGCACTGACGTCGTTGCGTAGGTCACGAGCGGGGATATCGACCATGGAGAAACTGTGGCATCTCTGCTACGGCTGGGCACAGGGGATCGGAACTCTTTGAGCACAGGATGACGTTGGGACGCCGTTTTGTGCTCACAGAATTCCCACAGGTGCTCTCTCAGCCTCTCTCCGGCAGACCGGCTGGTCTGGTCGGGGCATCCTCCGGCCCCCGAGCTTCGGCCCCCGACTCGCGCCCGTTCCCGCTGAACGCCTTGCCCGTGAGGCCCGTCACCGAGCTGAGCAGGCCCGACAGTTCCATCGGGACGACGAACTTCGTCGATGGGGACGCCCCAATCTGCTTCAGGGCGTCGAGGTACTGCAGGCTCATGGTGTTGGCATCGAGCGTCCGGGCCACGTGAAAGATCTTGTCCAGGGCCAGCGAGAAGCCCTCGGCCCGCAGGATGGCGGCCTGGCGGTCGCCTTCGGCGGAGAGGATCGCCGCCTGCTTCTGGCCCTCGGCCACCGTGATGGCCGATTGCTTCGAGCCCTCGGCCTCGGTGACGACCGCCCGGCGGGTCCGCTCCGCCGACATCTGGCGGGTCATAGCGTCGAGGACCGGCGCGGGAGGGACGATCTCCCGCACCTCGACGTTGCCCACCTTCACGCCCCAGCGCTCCGTCACCTCGTCGAGCTTCACCTGGAGGACCTGGTTCATCTGGTCCCGCTTGGACAGGATCTCGTCCAGCGACATGTCACCCACGACGCTGCGCAGCGTCGTCGCGGCGATGTTCTGGGCGGCGCCGGCGAAGTTCTGCACTTCCAGTACCGACATCGTGGCGTCGATGACCTTGTAGAAAATGATGAAATCGATGTTGATGGCGGCGTTGTCCTTCGTGATGGCCGTCTGCTTCGGGATCTCCAGGTACTGCTCCCTGAGGTCGACCCAGGACGCCCGGTCGAAGACGGGGAAGATCAACACCAGCCCCGGCCCCCGCAGGCCGATGGCACGGCCCAGCCGGAACAGCACGATGCGCTGGTACTCGCGCACCACCTTGATCGCCTTGGCAAGGATCACGATCACCACCACGGCGATGATGCCTGCAATGATCAAGCCGTTCATACACTGCCTCCTTCCGGAAAAACGTCGAGGGTCAAGCCCCGGACGGCGATGACGAGGACCGGCGTGCCGGCCGGGACGGGGTCGCCCACCGATTCCGCCGACCAGGACTCACCCCGGACGCGGACCCGGCCGAGCGGGTCCAGCGCCGTCTCCGCGACGCCGTGCGCCCCCATCAGCACCTGGGGGCCGGCCCGCAGCGGCGTCCGCTTGGCGGCCAGCAGCGCTCGGATGAGGAAGGCGCTGACGACGCCCACGACCACCGGCAGCGTGAAGAGCAACGCCGGCGAGACCCGGGCATTCGGAACGGACGGGTTGAACAGCAGGAGGCCGCCGAGGATGAACACGACAATGCCGCCGGCGGTCAGGACGCCGTGCGCCTTCGCCTTGAGGTCGAGGACGAAGAGGACGGCGGCGACGAACAGCAGACCGAAGCCCGCCAGGCGCACCGGCAGAGTCTCGAGGATGGCCAGCCCCAGCGCGGACGAGACCACCCCGACCGCCAGCGGGACGTGGAATCCGGGGTGGAACGCCCACACGATCAGGGCCAGGAAGCCGATGTCCAGCAGGATGAACGCCACATCGGGATCGGCGAATCCATGGAAGAAGCTCTCGGCGAGCGACCGGTGGAACGAGACGAGCTGATCCCCGTTGGGCAGCATGTCCTGCAGGCTGGGGGCCACGCGATCGACGACGTGCAGGTTGAGGGCCGACGCCGCGTCGGCGCTGATCGAGTCCCGCACGGCCTTCTCGGCCCAGTCGGCATTGCGGCCCTGGCGCTGGGCGAGGCTCCGGATGAACGCCGCGGCGTCGTTGGTGACCTTCGCCTGCTCGATGGCGCCGGACACCCCCACGGGATGGGCGGCCCCGATGGCCGAGCCCGGCGCCATGCCGTTTTCGGCGCAGGCCAGCATGACGAACGTCCCCGCCGACGCCGCCCGGCCCCCGGGTGGGACGTAGCAGATCACCGGGACGGGCGAGGAAAGGATCGATCGGACGATCTCCCGCATGGACGAGTCGAGACCGCCCGGCGTGTCGATCGTGATGGCGACTGCGCTATCGTGCCCGCTCGCCGCCGCATGGATCCCACGCTGGATGTACGACGCCATGAACGGGTCGACGACGCCGGTCAGGGAGAGTCTGAGCACCGGCGGTCTGCCGGCAGCATTCGCACTCCCCGCCTCCACCAGGGCCACCGGGACGAGGACGCTGACAGCCACCAAGGCCATCTTCACCCCAAGCCGCACGCGGCCCATACGGCCATGATGCCACTGGGATGTCAGTAGCGCGGTTTTTCCCAGCGGCTCCGGACCTGTGGCGATCCCGTGATGAGGCGGGCCCCCCGGTCGTGTGTCAGGAAGGCATACGACCAGCTGGCCATGACGAACAGACGGTTGCGGAACCCGATCAGGAAGTAGATGTGGACCAGAGCCCAGATCACCCAGGCGACAGAGCCCGTCAACTCGACGTTGGGAAGGTCGGCGACGGCGGCAGCCCGGCCGATGGCGGCCAGCATGCCCTTGTCCTTGTAGCGGAAGGGCGTCGAGGGCTTGCCGGACAGCGACGCCACGATGCACGACGCCGCGTGCCGTCCACCCTGGAGGGCCGCCTGGGCGACCCCCGGGACGGGCTTGCCGTCTTGCACCACGAGGGCGAGATCGCCGACCACGAAGACCTCCCGATGCCCGGGCAGCGACAGGTCGGGCTCCACGGTCACGCGGCCCGACCGATCCAACTCGGCCCCCAGGGACTCCCCGATGGGCGACGCCCGCACGCCGGCCGCCCAGAGCACGGTCCGGGATTTGATCCGGTGCCCGTCCAGGTCGACGCCATACTCGTCGATCGACTTCACCATGGTCCCCGTCTGCACCTCGACACCCATGCTCTCGAGGTCCTTGCGCGCCCACGCCGAGAGCTTGGGGGGGAACCCCGGGAGGACACGCTCGAGGCCCTCGATGAGGACGACCCGTGCCGTCGCCGGTTCGAAGTGGCGGAACTCGCCTTTGAGGGCATGCCGGGCCATCTCTGCGAGGGAGCCGGCGAGTTCCACGCCGGTCGGCCCGCCGCCGACGATGACGAAGGTGAGCCACGCCTCCCGGGACTCCGGGTCCTTCGCACGCTCGGCGGCCTCGAAGGCGAGCAGCAGGCGGCGCCGCACATCGAGGGCATCCTCGATGTTCTTCATGCTGGGGGCGTTCTCCTCCCATTCGTCATGGCCGAAGTAGGAGTGGGTGGCCCCGGCCGCGACGATAAGGTAGTCGTAGCCCAGCCCGTCGCCGTCGGTGAACGTCAGCGTCTTGGCATCGACGTCGATGCGGTCCACCTCGGCGAGCAGGACCTCGGTGTTGGGCTGGTCGGCGAGCACCTTCCGGATGGGCTCAGCGACGTCGCTGGCGTTGAGCGACGCCGTGGCGACCTGGTAGAGGAGCGGCTGGAACAGGTGGTGATTGCGGCGGTCCACCAGCGTGACCGACACCGGGGCGTCGCGCAGCTCCCGGGCGGCGGCGAGGCCGCCGAAGCCTCCGCCCAGGATCACGACCTTCGGCTTCCGTCCGTCCATGTCCGACCCCATTGTTACCAGGTGAGCCGGTGACCCCCGTGCTCGACGCCGCCGACCCGGCGGCGCGACAGGCGGCGGCAGCGGCGGCGGAGCAGGGGCGGCTCGTCGTGATCCCGACGGATACGGTCTACGGCATTGCCGCCCGCCTCGACCGACCGGCCGCCCTCGCGGCACTCTTCGAAGCCAAGGCCCGGCCCTCTGGCCTGGCGCTGCCGGTCCTGGTGGCCGACGTCGACCAGGCCCGGACGCTCGCCCCTCTCGACGAACGGGCCGAAGCACTCGCCGCCGCATTCTGGCCTGGGGCACTGACGATGGTCCTTGCCCGTGATCGGTCTCTCACCGCCGCGATCGGCGGGGACGGGACGTCGGTCGGCATCCGGGTGCCGGACCATCCCGCCCTTGCCCTCCTCCTCGCCGAGACCGGCCCGCTGGCCACGAGCTCCGCCAACCTCTCGGGCCGGCCGACGCCGGGCACCATCGACGAGATCCACGCCCTGTTCGCCGATGCCGTCGCCCTCTACCTCGACGGCGGTCCCGCCAACGCGGGGCCGCCCTCGACGGTCGTCCGTCTGACCGACCGCACCCCGGTCCTCCTGCGGGAAGGGGCCGTGTCGTTCACGGAGATTCTGCGAGCCCTCGGCGCAGCGCGATAATCTCCGTTCCCCACCCGATGGTGGGGGCCCAAACGAGCGGGGGAGATCCGTCGGTGCGCATCCGCGAACAGCTCGACGAACTTGCCGCCAAGCTTGCCCGGGCCCAGCAGGAACTGGCTGTCGCCCGGGAGCAGGTCGCCTTTCAGTCGGGGGTCGCCGACGACGCCCAGGTGCGGATGGTCGTATCGGGAACCCCGCTCGCCGACCGCGAGTTCCGGGAGGCCCGGGACGACCTGGAGCGCCTCAAGCGCCACGAGGAGAAGACCGGAGGCACGATTGCCGAGCTCAGCGAGGAGCGGGACCGCCTCCTCGAGCGTCTCTTCGAAGACATCGACAGCGCCGAGGCCCGCCCGGCGAAGGGGAGCCGACGTTCATGACCGCTCGCATCGTCATCGCCGAGGATGAGGCCATCATCCGCATGGACCTCCGGGAGATGCTGGAGGAGGAGGGCTACGAGGTCGTCGGCGAGGCCGCCGACGGCGACGAGGCAATGCGCCTCGCCGAGCAGCTCCGGCCGGACCTCGTGATCCTCGACATCGTCATGCCCGAGACCGACGGTCTGACCGCCGCCGAGCACATCGTCGAGCAGGAGCTTGCCGCCGTCCTGATCCTGACCGCCTTCAGCCACCGGGACAAGGTCGCCAGGGCAACCCGGGCCGGGGTGATGGCCTACCTCGTGAAGCCGTTCGACAAGGCCGACCTCGTGCCCGCCATCGAGGTGGCGGTCCAGCGCTGGAACGAGGCTCGGGTGCTGGCCAACGAATCCAAGAACCTCACCGAGCGCCTCGAGACCCGCAAGCTGGTGGAGCGGGCCAAGGGCGTGCTGCGGGACCGTCACGGGCTGTCCGAGGAGGACTCCTTCCGGCTGATCCAGCGCATCTCGATGGAACGGGGTATGCCCATGCGGAAGGTGTCCGAGCGTCTGCTCGACGGGGACGTCTGGAACGGGCGGTGGCTCACCTGAGCATGGTCGTCACGGCGTCCGAGCATCCAGAGCTCATCCCCCCGGATGAGGAGCGACGTCTCGACGCGGTCCGGCGCTACGCCGTGCTCGACACGCCGCCGGACGGTGCCTTCGACCGCATCGCCACCCTGGCGGCCCGGATCCTCCGCACCCCCATCGCCACGGTCACGATCGTCGACGAGGACCGCATCTGGTTCAAGGCCCGCCACGGGCTGGACGCGGATCAGATCGACCGGGTGCCCGGCCTCTGCGCCTCGGCAATCCTGAGGGACGACCCCACGATCATCACGGACGCGGCGATCGACCCCCGCACGATCTCCAACCCACTCGTCGCCGGCGACCTGGGCCTGCGCTTCTATGCGGCCGCCCCGCTCATCACCAGCGACGGCTACCGCCTCGGAACGCTGAACGTCATCGACACCGACGCACGTGACATCACCGACGACGAGGTGGCCACCCTGCAGGACCTCGCGGCGATCGTCGTCGACGAGCTGGAGCTTCGCCTGTCGGCCCGGAAGGTTGCCGAGGCGAAGGCTCAGGTCGAGCGCCTGGGCGCCGCGTTGCAGCTCAGCGTCCTCCCCCCTCCGCTCCCGGACATCGCCGGGCTGGACCTTGCGGCGCTGTACCGCCCCGCGGGCGATGTCCTCGAGATCGGCGGCGACTTCTACGACGTGTTCGAGATCCGGCCGGACACCTGGCTCATGGCGATCGGTGACGTGTGCGGGCGCGGCGCCGAGGCTGCCGTGCTCATGAGCTCGGTTCGCAACCGGCTGCGCGCCCTGGCCGAGGCAGGCATGCGCCCGGGCGAGGTGCTCGCGGAGCTCAACCACTCGCTGGTGCGGGAGGGCCTGGGCGACAACTTCCTGACGCTGTGCTACCTGGAGGTGCGTCCGTCTCCCGACGGCGTCGAGATCACCATGAGCTCCGGCGGCCATCCCCTTCCCCTTGTGCGCCGGGCCGGCGGCAAGGTGGAGGCGGTGGGGCAGGCGGGTCTGTTGCTCGGCGTGTTCCCGGGCGTCGACTGCGCGCAGTCCGTGATCGAACTCGACCCGGGCGACCTGCTGCTCATGTACACCGACGGTCTGGTCGAGCGCCGAGGCGTCGACCCCCGGCTGGGTGAGCGGGCGCTGCGATCGGCCCTGGCGTGCAGCGATGAGGCATCGGCGGTCGAGACGCTCTGTCAGATCGAGGAGGCGCTTCCGCAGACGCCCGAAGGCGGCGACGACGACACGGCGGTGCTGATCCTCCGCGTCCTCCCCTGAGGGAGCTGACTACTCCCGGGGCACCAGCCTGAAGGCCCCCGCCGTGTCCCGGACCTCCCAGCCGGCCTCATCGATCTCGGCCCGCAGGCGGTCCGACTGCGCGAAGTCCTTGGCCACGCGGGCGGCCTGGCGCCGTTCCGCCAGCGCCACCACGTCGGGCGGGGCCTCGCGCTGCAGGGTCAGCGACTCCAGCCCGAAGACGGCCAGCGCCCGGCGGAGCAGGTCGAGGTAGCCCGCAGAGCGCCACTTGTGCAGCAGGGCGAGGGCCTCGGCGGTGTTGAAGTCGTCGTCGAGGACCGCCACAAGCTGCTCCCACTCCCCTTCGGGGGCGGCGACCCCTGGCCCTCCGAATGCCTCCCGGAACCGGCCGGCCTGCGCACGCGCCGACTCGAGCGCGCTGTCGGAGAAGTCGATCGAACTGTGCCAGTGGGCGCCCATGAAGAATAGGAGGAGTGTCTCCGGACCCCAGGCGTTGAGGGCGGCGTGCAGCGACACGTCGTTGCCCAGCGACTTGTGCATGTCGGCGCCGCCCATCTCGAGCATGCCGTTGTGCATCCAGATCTTGGCGAACTCACGCCCGGCCCCCCGGGACTGCGCAAGCTCGTTCTCGTGATGCGGGAATATCAGGTCGAGGCCCCCGCCGTGGATCTCGAACACCGGACCGAGGAACATCTCGGCCATCGCGGAGCACTCGATGTGCCAACCGGGGCGCCCCCGCCCCCAGGGCGAGTCCCACCAGGTGTCCTCGCCGGGCTTGTGGCCCTTCCAGAGCGCAAAGTCCCGGGGGTCCTCCTTTCGGGCGTTGGGCTCCTGCTCCTGGACCTGGTCGGGGCGCTGCCCCGAGAGCCGCCCGTACTCGGGGAACTTGCCGACCCGGAAGTAGACATCCCCTTCCGCCTCGTAGGCAAGCCCCCTACCGAAGAGCTCCTCGATGAGTGCGATCTGCTGGCCGACGGTCTCGGTGGCTCTCGGCTCGAAGTCCGGCCTGCCGAGGCCGAGGCGGTCGGTGTCCTCGATGTACCAGGCAGCTGCCCGGGCGGCCAGCTCGGCGCTGTGTCCGGGTGCCGCCTCGTAGATCTTGTCGTTCACGTCGGTGATGTTCTCGACGAGCGTCACGTCGTAGCCGGTTTCCCTGAGCCAGCGCCGGAGCCAGGCCGAGATCACGAAGGGGCGGGCGTTGCCGATGTGCACCCGCCGGTAGACAGTCGGGCCACAGAAGTACATGCGGATCGGCCCCGGGGCAGGCGGCAGGGGATCGGTGTCGTGCGTCAGGGTGTTGTAGATGCGCATGGCCGGTTTGGCAGCCTACCAGGCAGGTACCATGCCCCGATGGCAGGACGCAGGGTGGTTCGCTTGGGCCTTGCCGTCGCCCTGGCGCTCGGTGCCGCTGCCTGCCACAGCGAGCCCGCTCCCACCGTCCAGGGACCCCCGAACCCCACCACGGCGCCGACGGCGGTGCTGGCCGGCTGTGTCGTCGACCAGGGGTCGGGCCCCCATCTTGCATCTCCCGGCGACTACACCATCGCCCAGCCCGGGATCCTCGTTGCGGCGTCGGTGACCTCCAGGCCGCCGTTCGAGAGCCTGCAGGGCGGCCATCCCGTCGGCTTCGACATCGACCTCATCGCCGAGGTGTCCCGCCGTCTCGGGCTGCGGCCAGAGATCCAGACGGCCACCCCGTCCTCCATCCTCAACGACGTGGCGCAGGGCAGGGCGGACATCGCTATCTCCGCCCTCAGCATTCGTTCCGACCGCCGGTCCGTCGTGGACTTCACCGACCCCTACTACGGGGCGAACCTGGCATTGACCGTCGGCGTCGGGGAGGCGAGGGGCTTCAGCGGGCTGCAAGCCCTGTCCGGCAAGGTGGTCGGTGTGCCGGCGGGCTCGTTCGCCGAGTCGTGTGCTCGGGCCACGCTGCGGACGCAGCCCAACCTGTTCTCCATCCGGACCTTTTCCGACATCTCGCCGGCCTTCACCGATCTCTCCGTGGGGCGCCTGGGGGCCGTGATGGCGGACGTCCAGACCTCGGACCGTCTCGTCCAGGCGGTCCCGGGCCTGCAGATGGTGCAGATCTACAAGACGGGGGACGCCTACGCCATCGCGGTCGCCAAGTCGAACCCCAAGCTCCGGGAGGTGATCAACCGGGTGCTGGGCGACATGCGGAGGGACGGCACCTACGCCCTGCTGTTCCAGAAGTGGTTCCAGGTCCAGCCCCCGTCGGGTTAGCCGGCTGCCGGTCCCAGTTTCCGTCAAAAAGGGCGGTGAGCACACTTTTTGACGGAAACTACCGGCACAACCTCTCAGCTCGAACCCATGGAATTGTCTCCCTCGTTTCCCCGGCCCAGGCGCTTCACCAGGTCCCAGAGGGCTGCGACGTCGGCCTCGTTCGTGCCCAGGTTGCCGATGGCGGCATGCAGGGCCGTCCGGCCCCCGATCCTGGTCGAGCTGAGCAACGCCTCGCCGGTGGCGTTGACGGCCTCCGCCAGCGACTCGTTCAGCTTGTCGAGGTCCTCGCCCCCGACGCCTGGCGGGGTGAAGCGGAAGTTCACCACCGACAGCGGTACCGGGGCGGCCAACTCGAAGTCCGGCTCGGCGGCGACCCAGGAGGCCAGGAGCCTCGCCAGCCGCAGGTGCTCCCGCAGCGCCGCGACGATGCCCTCGGTGCCCATCGACCGCAGCACCATCCAGAGCTTGAGCGCCCGGAACCGTCGGCCGAGTGCGATGCCGTAGTCCATGAGGTTCGGCACGCCTTCCGTGCTCCGGAGGTAGTCGGGAACGACGGAGAATGCCTCGCGGGTTGCCTCAGGATCCCGCAGGTAGAGCACGCTGCAATCGATCGGGACGAAGAGCCACTTGTGGGGGTTCACCACCAGGGAGTCGGCTCGTTCTGCCCCCCGCAGGATCCACCGCAGCTCCGGCACGGCGGCGGCCGCCCCGCCGTAGGCGGCGTCGACGTGCAGCCA
>JAOPZY010000085.1 GCA_025963875.1 Actinomycetota bacterium | reverse complement strand
TAGAGGCGTCCCGCCGGAGCGCCTCCGACGAGGACGAGGCAGTCGGCGGCGCCGGGGAACTGCGACCGGTACTGCAGCTGCCGTGCCCGGAACTGCATGTCGAGGAACGCGTCCACCTGGAGCTGGGTCCAGCCGAGCGGCGCCAGTTCCCGCTCCCGGGTCGAGCCGTACAACGCACGCAGGAACGGCTCGTCGCCGGGCGCAACGGGGCGCAGCCTGACCGTGTCCCGCATGACGAGCAGCAATGCTACCGCCCGTACAATCGAGCCGTGGACATCACCGACGACCGTGGCCGCCCGCTGGAGGAGGTCACCCTGCGGCTCAACCCCCAGGAGGTCGCCGATCTGCTGGTGGGGGCCTCCTCCATCGACGACGGCGCCGCCGACCACGCCGTGGTCCGTGATCCCGACAGCGGGCGCAGCGTTGCGCTCTACCGGGCGGAGGAGGGCGAGGCAACCGCCCTCGAGCGCCAGATGGACTGGTGGGTCGGCCCCATCATCCTGCTGGTCGTGCTCTTCGTCGCCGTGGGGGCCTTCACCATCGCCCGCGGCCTCGTCCACTCCCTGTTCTGAGGGGGGTCCAGGCCCGGGTGGAAGTTGGTCGTCTATCGCGCACGGGCGCGCGCTGGGCTCCTAAGGTCTCGGGGCAGCCGCCCGGGGCGTCACACCTTGAGCCGCAGGGCGTTCTCGTAGAGCTGGAAGGTGGCCGGCGTCATGCCCAGCAGCTCCCCGTCGGCCTCCACCCGCAGCGGGGTCTTCGTCGTGACCTCGACGCGGCGCGCCTTGTACTCCTTGATGGCGGGCGAGGGGATGTGCCTGCCCTTGAACACCTTGGTGATGGCGGCCACGTAGTCGGCCTTGGTCCCGATCTGGATGAGCACGTCCAGCCTTCCGTCGGTCGGCGTCGCCTTCGGGGCCACGTGCATGCCCCCGCCGAAGAACTGGCAGTTGGCGACGACCAGGTTCGTGATCCGGCCCTCGTAGGTCCGGGTGTCGCACACCACCGTGCCCTCGGTCCCCTTGAAGCGTGCCAGCGTGATCCAGAAGCCGGCGAGGTAGCGGCTCCGCCCCATGCCCCTCGGCATGCGCTCGGCCACCTTGGCGACGTCGGCGCCGAGGCCCGCCTCGGCGATGTTGGGGAACCACTCTGCCGCCTCTCCCCCGTCGGTGGTGAAGGTCACCCTTCCCAGGTCGATCTCGACCAAGCCGTCGCCGGTCAGGTGCTGGACGCCGTGGTCGACGTCGTCGGGGAGCCCGAAGGTCCGGGCGAAGTCCGCCCCCGACCCTGCCGAGACGACACCGAGCACCGCCTCCGGGTTGCGGGGCCCGTCGACGCCCATCATCCCGTTGACGACCTCGTGGATCGTGCCGTCGCCGCCGACCGCCACCAGATACGTCCATCCGTCGTCGATTGCCTGGCGGGCGAGCTCGACGGCGTGATGCCGGCGCTCGGTGACGTGCAGGTCGAAGTCCAGCTGGGCGCCGGCCAGGACCTTCTCGAACTCCTCGGGACGGCGCGCCCCCTTGCCCGCGCGCTTGTTGAGAATGACGAAGGCCTTGCCGAAGGGGGCGTCCACAGGTTGGCAGATACTACGCCCGAGGCGCCCCTCAAGGCGCCGGATAAAGCTTCAGCCGCGGCGGCTATCGAAGCCTCCTGGAAAACCCGCGAACTCCGTACGTTTTGGAGGAAAGCGCTTCAGGTGATCCGGGTCAAATGGCTCCGGCGTAGGCCACGACGCCGCGGTTCAGGCCGTCGACCGCCTTGCCCAGGGCCTTCCGCAGGTCCGGATCCTCCGCCGCCTCGCGGAGCTGGCGGAGCAGGTCGATCGTCTGCTTGCAGTTGCGGATGAAGTCGCCCGCCGTCAGGTCCTCTTCGGCGAGGATCTCGTCGAGGGCCGCCCCCCGGCACCACCGGTAGGCGATCTCGGCGAAGCCCGTCTCGGTGGCCCGGGTCAGCTCCAGCATCGACCGGCGCTCCCGGCGCCGGATGCGCTCGTGCTGGCGGGTGATGCTGGCGTAGGCCTTGCGGCTGTTGGTCGTGGGGAGGGACCCCACCACCTCGAAGGGCCCCCGGCTCTCGAAGACGAAGGTGGACACGACGGCCGCCAGCTCGGCCGGCTGCAGGTCGTCGAGCCAGCCGTTCGCGAGCGTCTCCGCGATCAGCAGGTCCGACTCGTTGTACAGCCGCGCCAGCATCCATCCCTTCGGGGCCAGCTCGAAGCCCGACACGTACCCGAACTCCTCCAGCACCTCGAGCACCCTGTGGAACTTGCGCGAGAGCGTCTCGGTGCGGCCACGGACCCGCTTGCGGAGCTGGTCGTTCTCGCTCGCCAGCCGTGCCGCCCGGGCGGCCCACTGCGAGTGCAGCTCGAGGTCGGGGCACCGGTGGCAGGGGTGCGACAGCACCTTGACACGCAGGCGGGAGAGGTCGCCGCCCTCGCGCTCCTCGGGCAGCGGCTCCGGCTCCCACGCCTCGTCCGGCAGATCGAGGGCCGCGAGGGCCGAGGCCAGCCGCTTGCGCATCTCGGGGTCGACCGACGGCGGCGTCTTCTGGCGCAGGTCCCCGGGAGGGGCGAGCGGGAGGTTGCCCACGGGGCGCGGAGGCCGGGCGAAGTCCCGGGTGGTGAGCCGCACGAGCTTGCGCTCGCGGGTGACGGCGAGCAGCCGCGGCTCTCCCCGCTTCGACCGCTGCGCGCCGACCACGACGATCGGCCCGCGCATCTTGCCCGCCGGCACGACGTACACCTGGCCGGGCCGGGCGGCGGAGAGGACCGATCGGGTCTGCTCGCGGCCCTCGGTCTGCTGCCAGCGGGACAGGGAGCGCTCCAGCCGGGCGGAGCGGTCCCGGAGGCGCCAGTACTCCTCGAAGTCGCCCCGGTCGCAGGCCATCTTCTCCCGGTACGAGGCGAGGTACACGTCGTTGCGCTCGATGAGGCGCTCCAGCACGACCACGTCCTTGTCGGCGTGGTACTGGGCGAAGGAGGAGTTGAGGAGGTGCTCGGCCTCCTCCTGGGAGTAGTTGCGGACCAGGTTGGTCGCCATGTTGTAGGAGGGCTGGAACGACGAGACCAGGGGGTAGGTCCGGGTCGAGGCCAGCCCCGCGATCTGGGCGAACGGCAGCTCCGGCTGGCGCAGCACGACGGCGTGGCCGAGGGCGTCGATCCCGCGCCGTCCCGCCCGGCCGGTGAGCTGGGTGAACTCCCCCGGGGTCATGACCTCGTGGCGCTCGCCGGTGAACTTGGTGAGGCTCTCGATGACGACGGTGCGGGCGGGCATGTTGATCCCGAGCGACAGGGTCTCGGTGGCGAAGACCACCTTGACCAGCCCCGCCTGGAACAGCTCCTCCACCGTCTCCTTGAACACCGGGACATGGCCCGCGTGATGGGGTGCGAACCCCGCGACGAGGGCCTCCAGCCACTCGTGGTAGCCGAGCACGGCGAGGTCCTCGTCCTCGAGCCGGGAGCAGCGCATCTCGGCGAACTCCCGGATGCGCGCCCGTTCCGAGGCATCGGTCAGCACGAGGCCCTCCCGCATGCACTGGGCCACGGCGGCGTCGCAGCCCTTCCGGGAGAAGATGAAGTAGATGGCCGGCAGCAGGTTCTGGCCGCTGAGCAGCTCGACGACGTCGGAGCGGTTCGGCCGGGGCCGGTGGGGGCGCTGGCTGGGACGGTGGCCGTTGCGCGCCGGGGAACGGCGGATCTTGGGGTTCTCACGCCGGGCCTCGAGCCGGCGGATCTCCGGGTTGGGGACGATCTCCCCCCCGGCGCCGGCGTCGGAGACGAACATCGGCAGGAGGTGGTCGTCGATCAGGTAGTGCTGCTCCAGCACCACCGGCCGGCGCTCCTCGATGATGGCGGCGGTGGGCCCCCGCAGGGTCTGGATCCAGTCGGCGAACTCCTCGGCGTTCGACACCGTGGCCGACAGCGACACGATCACGACGTCGAGGGGCAGGTGGATGATGACCTCCTCCCACACCGCCCCCCGGTACGGGTCCTGGAGGTAGTGCACCTCGTCGAGGACGACGTAGCGCAGGTCCCCGAGGAGGTCGGAGCGCTCGTAGATCATGTTGCGGAGGACCTCGGTTGTCATCACCACGACGGGTGCCGTGGGGTTGATCGAGTTGTCCCCCGTCAGCAGCCCGACGTTCGCAGCCCCGTGGAGGGTCACCAGGTCGTTGAACTTCTGGTTGGAGAGTGCCTTGAGTGGCGTGGTGTAGAAGACCTTCCGGCCCTCCCGCAGGGCCAGCCAGACCGCGAACTCGGCGACGACCGTCTTGCCCGACCCGGTCGGGGCAGCGACGAGCACGGACTCCATCCGGCCGAGCGCCTCCAGAGCCTCGACCTGGAACGGGTCGAACTCGAAGGGGTACTGCGCCGCGAAGGACGCTACGACCTCGCTTGTCATGTCATGAACCTCGCGGGCGCCACCCGAGTTACCTCCCCAGTCTCCCGCGAATCTCCCGGCACGTGCCGGATTCCCATCCGATCCGCCGCCGGCCTGGACCCCCTAGCTGGACGACGGAACCGGAGTGGGCGCTGGTGCCGGCGGCGCATTCTCCGCCGGTGCATCCGGGAGCTGCAGGAGGGCCGAGGCGGGGGCGCCGATAGTCAAATGGAACGATTTGACAACCTTGGCTTCCTCGATCTGCGCGTTCTTGAAGACCGAGGTCCCATGGAAAATGATATTGCGTCCCTGATCGGTCAGCGTTTTGCGCAGGCTCGTGTCGCTGACCGTCCCCGCGAGCTGCATCTCCCTGACTCCGTCGATGAAGATGTCCGTCGCCTGCACCAACAGCCCCCGTGGCCCCTGGATGGCCTTGGGAGGGCTGGCGTCGGAGAGTTGCTTGCGCAGCGCCTGGAAGGTGGCCAGCCACTGGGCGGTCTGGGTGGCGTAGGTCGCCTGGGTCATGACCCCGCCCACGAACTGCTGCGGCGAGTTGTTCACCTGGGTGAAGAAGTTCGAGAGCGGGGTGAGGCCGGTCTGGTAGGCGGCGTCGAATGCCTTGACGCCCGTCTTCGCCTTCATCGTGGCCTGGTGGTGATGCCAGGTGCTGAGGCCCTGGGTGACCCCGAGGACGAGCAGCCCCACGACGACGACGGCGAGGACCGCCTGGACCGGACGGCGCCGGTGCCAGGGGATCTGGATCCGCCTGGGGGCGACCCTCGGGGCGGGAAGTGCGGTCTTCGACCGGACCGGCGGCCTGGTGGGGGTGGCTCTGCTCTTGGGGGACATGGGCGGGGCGAGTCTACCTTTCCAGTCGTCGGCGCCTGCGGCGGTGTCTGCGTTGGCGCCTGCGTCAGCGTTTGAGGACGCGGGCGATGATGATGGTCGCCTCGTACAGGATAGCCATCGGGGCTGCGAGCAGGACCTGGGTGATCGGGTCCTGGGCCGGCGTGAGGAAACCCGCGAGCACGAGGATGACCACCCACGCCGGGCGGCGCCACGCGCGGAGCTTCCGGCTGGGGATCACGCCCATCAGGCTGAGCGCCAGCAGCCCGAGCGGGAACTCGAACGCCACCCCGAAGGCGAGGATCAGCAACATGACGAATGACAGGTACTCGGAGGCCCGCGGCAGGAGCTGGATGCTGCTCCCCGAGAACGCCGTGAGGAAGTGCAGGGCCGCGGGCAGCGTCCAGAACGCAAGGCCCACCCCGCCGACGAACAGCGCCAGCGCCGAGCCGACGAAGGGGATGGCGTAGCGCTTCTCGTTGGCGTAGAGCCCGGGGGCGATGAAGCGCCAGACCTCCCACAGGACCACCGGCAACGCCAGGGCGAGGGCCGAGAAGCTGACGACCTTGAGGCGGATGAACAGCGGTTCGGTGGGCGAGGTCACGATGAGCGCCCCGCTGCCCTTGATGATCTTCGCGGCCTGCGGGAGGTGGCGCAGCGGCATGATGAGGAAGCTCAGGATGGGGTTGTAGAGGAACCACGCCACGACCGCCGCCACGCAGAAGGCGATCAACATCCGGATGATGCGGGACCGCAGCTCCTCGAGGTGCTCGATGATGGTCATGCCACCCTGCTCGGAGGGCGGCACGGCTTTCAGGGGCGGAGGTTCCGGCTCAGCGAGGGCCAGGGCGGAGCTCCTCCTCGGGCGGGGGCTCGGTGGCAGTGGCCCTCGGGACCTGGGGCAGGCGCGATGTGGGGGTGGGAGCGAGCCAGGAGCTCTCCGGTTCGGCCTCGAGCCCCGATTTCAGCTCCTCGGTCACCTCGGCGCTCGCCTTCTTCAGCTCGCCGATAGCCCTGGCGAAGGACCGTAGGGCGGCCGGGAGGCGCTTCGGGCCGAGGATCAGCAGGGCGGCCACCGCGGTGAACAGCAGCTTGATCGGCCCGAAGTTCATCACGGTTTGCCGCCCCTTGCTCCCGCTGCCGCCGCGAGGCCCTCGGCCCGCGACGCGGCCTCCTCCGCCAAGGCGATCACCTCACGGGCCAGCGGCTCCACTTCGGTACGGAACTCGTTGAGGCTGGCCTTCAACGCCTTGAGGCTGCCGACGGTCCGGAGGACGAGAAAGACGCACACCGCGACGGCAGCGACGAAAGCTGCGGCCACGGCTCCCACCGCAAGGACCACAGCCACATTCTAGTGCCGGCCTTTTGCTACCCGGAAGCTATGGCAGAGGAAGCAGGGGTCCTTCCTCCGCCTCGCAAGGTTCCAAGGCGTGCCGGGGGAGATAGTCGACGCCCTTGGGGGGCACTCGTGTTCCGAAGTCCTTCGGGAACCAACGCTTCCCAGCGGCACCGGCCGGCGTGCCAGCCGCGGCTTCGGGCTGGGGGCGCCGGCGTCCCGATCGGTAGCGGAACTGGACACCGCCGTCCTCTACGGCATACGTGTCGGCTCGTTCGTCGTCGCGCCGTACCAGCACCAGGCGCTCGTAGTGCGTGGCGATTCGCATGAGGGCTTCGAAGTTGGGCACCTCGATCACGTGGATCGGGACCACCCCGTCCAGGGAGGTCACCGGGACCAACGACCGGTGGTACCGGGCGTAGATGCGCCCACGCTCCCGGCGGTCCGGCCTTTTGCGGGTGGCGGCCAGTGCGGCAAAGAGCGCGGTGAGGAGGAAGAACCCCGCCCCGATGGTCGATGCCCAGCGGAGGAGGGCGACGTCGATGTTGCGGCCCTCGAAGACAAGGTGGTGGGGTGTCGCGCCTGGCACCGTGACGGTGGCCGACTTGCTGGCCCGCAGGGTCGATCCCTGGGCAAGGAGCAGCTGGTCTGCCGTCAGGTTGAAGCTCAGCGGGGAGGAGAACGCATCTGCCAACGCCTTTCCCGAGAGGGAGCCGGCAACCCGGAGGTCCGGCCTGATCCTCACGGTGTAGCTGCCCCCGACGATACCGGTGGCCTTCTCGGCCTCGGTGATCATGGAGCGCAGTTGCACGAAATCCAAACTGGTGCCGGCCGTGGCCTGGTCCCCCAGGAAGGTCGTTGCCGGTCCCTCGGGCAAGCTCCGCGTCCAGCCATTCGCGCCAGCCAGTTCGACGCCGATCGCCACCGTCCCCCCGACCTCGTGCGCTCCGGGGGCCTGGAAGGTGTAGTCGAACGTGACGTCCAGCCTGGGGACCAGGCGCAGGAAGATCGGGTCGCCGGTGGCGAGGGTGGGTCGCTGGTAGACCGGCCCGACGGCAACCGGCGCGCCGTAGGTGAACTGCCCCTCCTGGACATACGTCACCGTCTTCGCTGTGGTACTGGGTCGGTGAAACGCAATCCAGGTGAGGGCGAGGCAGAGCAGCGTCGCAGTGAGTGCGGCGATGGAGACCTGCCAGGCGCCGAAGGCGATCGCGGAGCCCTTCGGGGGACGCGGGTGGCGGGTGCCGTTGCGGCCACGCCGCCGCCGCGAGCTGTTGGCGCCGAACCCTCCGCCGACAACGAGTGCCAGGCCGACGGCGACGGGCACAGCATGCGCCGGCTGACGCAGCCAGCCGACGGCGGTGCCGCCCCGGGCGATCAGCATCCACTCCGCACCGAAAATATCCGAGGGGAGTGGGTGGTCGGCATCGACGAAGGAGTTGTTGTCGCCCTTGGTGACGAAGCGGTTGCCGTCGCGGCCGATGATGCGGTGCAGGACCGTGACGTTCAGGAGATGGCTCTGGTAGGCCACCACCTCCCCACTGCGGTACTGGCTCTGCTGGCGCACCACGACGAGGTCGCCCGTGTGGAAGACGGGCTCCATGCTGATCCCGTGTGTGCCCACGTAGCTGGCATGGCCGCCGACCGCCCTGGGCGCGAAGAGTATCCAGACGCTGCCGAAGAGAAGGAGGAAAGCGATGGCCGTCAGGAAGAGGGTGCGGCTTCGTCGTGTCATGGGGTCCCTCGGGGTGCCGCGTGCTTTTGAAGGGGGGCTGGGGGCCCGGTTTGCTCCGGGCCCCCGGCCATCACAGGCTGCGTTGGGATCTAGCCGCCCACGTGGTCGCTGGCGGCGACGGCGAAGCTCGTGACGCTGTTGGCGGTCGGCGGCGTGCCTGGGGTGAACGTGTAGGTCGTGCTCGGCGACAGGAACGTGCCGGTGACGAGGGTCGCGGCATCGGTGTTGAAGTTGACCTTGATGTCCTTCGTGGTGGTGTCCCCGGCGAGGGTCACCGTCACCGAGGTGAGGAGGTTCCCCGCGGCGTTCGTGTTGTAGACGATCGAGCTGGCGGTGACGCCGCTGATCGTGGTCTCCCCGTAGCCGACGGTGGCAGTGGCGGGAACCGAGTTGCTGGCAGTGAACGCCGAGCCGACAGCCATGACGGCAGCGATGGAACCGGCCGCGATGAGCGCCCGGATGGGGGTGGTGATGCGCATGCATGCTTCCTCTCTGTGCAGTCCGGCTGACTCCTGGGAGTCCCGTGACTTTGCGTCCCCGCCTCGCGACAGGT
>JAOPZY010000083.1 GCA_025963875.1 Actinomycetota bacterium | reverse complement strand
CGTGAGAGAGCGCAGCGGCGCAGGCACGTCAATGATGCGACGCGAGCCGGACGGGAGCTGGTACTTCGTTGACTGAGCGTCTTGCTCGGCGGCCGTGGCCGAGCGCTGCGAAGATGGTGATCTCGTCCCCACCATCTTCGCAGCGACGCCCGAACCCCTGGTACTGGGAGTAGGTCCTTCTCGGGAGACGAATCCGGCCGGGTGCTCGGGGTATCGTCTCCCTGTCTGTCTTAGCTGCTGCCCCCGGAACCGAGGCGGGTCTGCCCAAGAATTCTTTGCTTGTCCTACCGCGTATAGCGCGGTGAGGGAAGCAAAGAATTCTTGAACCTCCCGGCCCGCTCCGGTAGGCGATCAGCCAGGTCGGGAGGATTCCATGACGCCTCCCTCAGCATCCCTCGTGCCGCTCGGCGGGGCGTCGCTCCGGCCTTCGGGGGTCCTTGCTTGCTTTCTGAACCTACCTCCGCACGAAGTTGAGGGAGAACTCCAATGTTCCGCTGCTCTCTGTCTGGGCGATGGGGTTGCTCGGGTTGGCGATCCCGTAATCGGCGAACGTGACCGGGATGGACCCGGTCACGTTGACGGTTGTACCAACCCGCGTGACGCTCACTGGGAACGTCACGGGCTTCGTTGCCCCGTGAAGCTCGAGGTTCCCCGTCACATTGACAACCTGGTGGCCGGAGCCCGAAACGAGGCGGCCGACGTCGACCGGCTGGGTGAGGTTGAACGTGGCAGCCGGATACGTCCCCACCTCCATGATGCGAACCTTGAAGGAGTCGTCCCGGGCGCTGCGGTCGCTCTTGACCGATGCGACGTCGACGCTGAAGCTGCCGGCCGTGAGCTTCCCGGCGGCCACGGTCAGCGATCCGGTGATGGTGCTCGTGCGGCCGACGGCGATGTTGCTGGCGCCGAACAGCGTCTCCCTCACCCGGTACCCGGCCACGGAGCCGGTCCCGACGTGCCAGGTGCCGTCGTAGCTGGGTGGGGGTGTCGGGCTGGGCGAAGAAACGGCCGCAGCAGCCGGCAAGACCCTGGGGCTGAGCGGAGAACTGGCGGCAGCAGCCGGCAAGACCGTGGGGGTGGGCGAAGACGTACGGGCAGCAGCCGGTGAGACCGTGGGGCTCGTCGTTGCCACCGGGGCCGTGAGCGGCGGGGGGGAGCTGCCCTCGATGGTCTTGATAGCCAAGAAGCCACCCGCCACCAGGACGACCAGGGCCACCCCGATCCCACCCAGGAGCCTCGGGCTGACTTTGAAAGCTCTCTTCATCGTTACCTCACGTCCTTCCTGGAGTCAGTCCGTCACGGGTGTGTGGCGAGGTGGATCCGGCGATGCCGCTCGTATCACCGCCGATCCCGAAAGCGCGGCGCTGCGGGCCGTGGAGCGACCAGAGTGCGATGCCGGTCAGGACGGCCACGATCACCATCCCGCCCACTGCAGCGGCCAGGGAGCGGCGGCGCCCGGCGGCCGGGGCGGGATAGGCGAGGGCCAGGAACGCGCCGGCGGTCATGGCTTCGAGAACGGTCGAGAAGTAGTCGGGCCATCCCACCGCCTCCCGCTGCCAGGCCCTGGGTCCCACGGGCATGCCCCAGATCCGGGAGAAGGCCCAGACGGCCATGGTGGCGATGCTGATGCCCGTGGCAAGCAGCCACAGCCAGCGCGACGCCACGATCAGCGCCAGAAAGCCGAGGCAGAACTCCGCTGCGCTGATGCCGGCGAAGAAGAGCCCGGCGAGCCACCATTCGCGCAGGTGTGGCGGCATCGCTGCCGCATGGATCATTCCTGCCCCGACGAGGGCAAGGACCCCGGTCACCCGCCACGGTGACCGGGGTGCATGCTCCGCGGCGGTATGGTGACCAGGCGCCACGCTCAAGCGGGGAGGGTCCACTCGTCCATCCCGCGCTGGGCGGTCAGCCGCTGACCACCACCGTTCCCATCATGTCGGGATGGACTGCGCAGTAGTACATGTAGGTGCCCGGCGTCGTGAACGTATAGCTGTAGGTACCGCCGGTGCCGATCGTGGCCGAGCCGAGCGGGCCTCGCCCCATCGAGGTGACGGTGTGCTCCACCTGGTCGCTGTTGGTCCAGATGACGGTGCCTCCGACGGGCACGGTGACGCTGGCCGGGCTGAAGGCGAGCTGGGCGATCTTCACCGGCACCGGCGTGCCCGTGGGCGCCGGCGTGCTCGGCGTGGTGGCGGGCGCACCCGGGGCCGAGCAGGCACCCGAGATGGCGTCGAAGAGGCCCTGGAGCATGTTCTGCGCGAGGACCGTGTGCGTCTTGACGTACTGGTCGGTGTTGAGGATGTCGCCCAACTGCTGCAGTGGGGACCGCTGGAAGTGGGCGACGTCGAGGTGGGCGACGAAGGCGGTCAGCGCCGCCGTAACGACGCTGTCCGGGCAGGTGGCGCTTGTGGTAGCCGCCGGAGCCGCGGCGACCGTTGCCTGCCCGCTCGCGGACTTGGGCGCAGTGACGGCCGGCCGTACGACGTCCGGGGCGGGCATCGCCACCGGGACCGCTGCCGGTTGCACGGCTGCCGGTACCGCCGCCGGAGCCTGTGCTGCGGGCATGGCTCCCGCGATGGGAGCCTGCGCTATCGCTGGAACCTTGGACGTGCGGGGCGCCTGTCTGGGAGCACCCCCGAGCCCATAGGCCATCGCGACGCTCAGCATTCCTCCCAACCCGAGAAGCACGCCGGCACCGCCAAGCCAGGCCCCACGGACGAACCCCTTGCGGTATTCGCTATCCCCATCTCGGCCGGGCAGCGGACGTTTGCTACTACGGAACTTGGCCATTGGTGACTCCTCCTCTTCCTCTTCACGATGTGCCGACCAACCTCCATTGGAGGCGGAACTTGTTGGTCTCCCTCCCGAGAGCCGCGACGAATCTGCCCGCGCTCGGGGACCGGAAATGATCCGTTGGTCTGGTCCGGACTCAACACTTGGCCGCGCGCCATCGCACCAGTGGCCAGGAAGGGTGATGCAGGGTCAGCCTGGTGATCCCCGCCCGGATGCGCAACCGCCTCTCGACGGTTTGCATGTTGGTGCTGCCAGCGCCGGCAAGCCTCGCCCGGAGGCTACGATTGGCCCCGCAGAAAGATCCTCAAGCGGTCATCGTGCTGACCGCAGGACCGGCGAACCCTCTCCGAAAGGCATCCCCCGCCGCACCAAGGAAGCTCGTTCAGGCCTCACCCCCTCCCGGCCGTCGCCTCCTTGGCAAGACGCCTAGGCCCTCGGCCCCAGGTCGAGAATCTCCTCAACTCTCGACTTCGGGCAAGTTTTGGGCCTCAAGATATCTGCCAGACGTTTCGGGAGGATTGCGAGTTGATTACGACTCTGTTTTGTCCGCTTTCTCCGTCCCGAAGACGACCAAAACGGGGATTGCCGGGCTGGTGGTTCGCGGGAACGACGGCACCTTTGTCGGCAGCCGGGCTCTGATCGGCATCTCGACCGACGCCGGGGGCTTCGCTGCTGGGGACCTTGGCGTCTCCCCGGACCGGACTCACACCGGCTGGCCGCCGTGAGCTTGTCGCTCGGTTGCGCCGCTACGCGTCACCCCCCTTCAGCTGGCGGCGGCCGAACTGCTGGACGCACAGGTCTGGAAGTTTTCCTGCTTATCAGGCCGTCGCGAAATTCCACTGAGAGGGGGCCTCCGAGGTTGTATGCGGCCCGTTTTCCGCCCGAATTGCTCCCTTTCCGACCAGCCCTGGTGCCAAGTTGGGAGCGAATCGCGCGTATGCGCGCGCTAGGGGCTCCCAACTCCTCCTCCTCCGGCCCTGGGTGGCGCGGAGTTCCCGACAAGCGCTACCTCGGGTCGCCATTCTGCGACGGCCTTCTATGCGCGGGATTTTGCCGAACTCCGGGGCCTTCCCTCCGGCGGTCAGCTGAAGGAGGCGTTTGCCCAGGCGGAGCGCTCGCCAGTGCACTGGCGCCCGGATTGTGGTCGCCGGCCCGGGCAACTCCGCGGGCCAAGCGGCGATGTTCCTCTCCCCCTCAGCGGCCAAGGCGTGCTCGTCGCCAGGGCCGACGATGTGCGGCGGAGAACGGTGAGCTACCCTTCCGATGGATATATCGCCTGAGTCCTGATATATACTCACAACGTGACGAAGCGTCTGGTAGACATCGACGAACAGGCCTTGGATGCAGCTCGGGCTGGGCTGGGTACCCACACCATCAAGGACACGGTCAATGAGGCGCTCCGCCGGGCAGCAGAGAATCGAAGGGCGGCAGTGAAGAGATCGCTTGACGTTCTGGCCCACGCAGATCTGGTCGAACGCGACCAAGCGTGGCGCTGACGCACCTGGTGGACACCAGCGTCCTCACGCGCCTCAGACGACCCGAAGTCAGAAGCGTTATCGAGCCTGGCTTGGAAGCCGGC
>JAOPZY010000082.1 GCA_025963875.1 Actinomycetota bacterium | reverse complement strand
AGCAGATGAACTTTGCTCCAAAACGCCCGGAAATGGTCACTTTTGGAGCAAAGTTGGTGGAGCGGCTGCCGGCCAGGTCCTCCCGCCCGGACAACGCCGAGCGGGAGGACGGGCCAGCGTGCGGCGTTAGGTTAGGCTGCCGCTCCCGTTACTCCGGGCGCGTCGGGCGCCCCGCCGACCTCCGGGGTGTCCGGGCCGGTGGTGTCGTTGGGGCCCGACTGGTCACCCGACTGGTCGCCGGACTGGTCCTGGACCGTGTCCGTGTCCGGCCCCTTTGGGGCCTCCGGCGCCTCGTCGCCCTTGGGGTCCGCCGCGTTGCTCGGGGCCGGGGCGGGGGTGCTGGCTGCCGGTGCCGGGGCGGGGGTGCTCACGGCGGGCGCCGGGGTGGTCTGGGCGCCGGCCGGGAGGGCGGAGGTGAAGGCGGCGAGCCCGCCACCCCCGAGGGCCAGAAGGCCGGCACCGATCACGGCGAGCCTGGTGTTGATCTTCATTTCTGATCTCCTTCTCAGTTGTTGTGCATTGAAATCGTCGGCCTCACACTGACTGGTGCTGCATTCGTCCTCCTTTCGGAATCGCTCGCAGTGCCAGTCTGCCGGCGTTGTCCTGAGAGATTCCTGAGGCCCTGAGGCGATTCTCAGGACCGGTCGTCGAGGGGAAGTCGGACGACCAGGCGGGCGCCCATTGGGGGGTCCTCCGCCTCGACGGTGCCCCCGTGGGCCGCAACGATTTCTCGCGTGATGGCGAGGCCAAGCCCGGAGCCGCCGTTGTCCGTGGCCCGGGCTTCGTCGAGGCGGGTGAAGCGCTCGAAGATGCGCTCCCGCTCGCCAGGGGGGATGCCGGGACCGTCGTCCGCCACGGTGAGCACCGCCGATCCCGCCTCTGCCTGCAACCGCAGGGTCACCGTGCTGCGGGCGTGGCGTGCGGCGTTGTCAACCAGGTTGCGCACGACCTGGCGGAGCCGGTCGGGGTCGCCGCGGACCCGGCCCGCCGAGACTGCGTGGACGTCGACGACGAGGCCATCGCGCTCCCGGGCGCGCCGGGCTTCCCGGAGCACGAGCTCGTCGAGGTCGACGGGGCGGTCCACCGCCACCGGTGCGCTCTCGTCGAGGCGTGCCAGAACAAGCAGCTGGTCCACCAGGCGCTGGAGGCGGCCCAGGTCCTCCAGGACGTCGCCGGCCGTGTGGTGCCAGTCGGCATCCTGCTCGTGTGCCATCGCCACCTCGAGCTCCGCCCGCATGCCCGCCAACGGGCTGCGCAGCTCGTGGGAGGCGTCGGAGACGAACTGGCGCTGGCGCGCGGCGGATCCCCGGAGGCGCTCCAGCATCTGGTTCATGGTTCGGGCGAGTCGCCCGATCTCGTCGTTGGCCACCGGCTCGGGCACCGTGCGATCCAGCGCCCGCATCGAGATCTCGGCGACCTCGGCGCGGATGGCCTCCACCGGGGCCAGCGCCCGTCCCGCCGCCACCCACGTCGTCAGGGCGACGAGCAGGAGGAGGGCGGGGGCCCCCACGGCGAGGCCCCCGCCGACGATGGCGAGGGAGTGGTCGGTCGACGCCAGCGAACTGGCAACGAGAACCCGCACGGTTCCCGTTGGCGTCGCCACGGAGTGGGTGAGGACGCGGAACGATCCTCCCTCACCGATGGGCATGCCGGACAGCGTGCGGATCGTGCCGTCCTGCCCGGGCGACCCTTTGACGAGCGCCGGCTCACCCTCGACGTTGGAACTGGCGGCCAGGACCGTGCCCGCGAGGTCCGTGACCTGGACGAAGGAGGCTTCGTCGTTGGACGCAGGCAGAGGATTGAGGCCGCCGCCGGTGGCCACCGCGGCGGTGAGCACGCCCGAGCGGGTGCGGATGCCGCCGTCGACGCTGGCAACAAGAGACCGGCGAAGAACGGTGAGGAGGATGGTGACGCCCACGGCCAGCGCCAGGCCGACGACCAGGGTGGCCGCCAGCGTGGTCCGCCCCCGGACCGATCGCAGGCGGGTGAACAACCTAGCCGCCCTGGGGATTCAGGCAGTAGCCAGCGCCGCGGACGGTCTCGAGGGCATGCCGGCCGAACGGGACATCGATCTTGCGGCGGAGATAGCCCGCATAGACCTCGACGATGTTGGGGTCCCCGTCGAAGTCGTAGTCCCAGACGTGCTCGAGGATCTCGGTCTTCCGCACGACCTCGCCTGCCCGTCGGAGAAGGTACTCCAGCAGCGAGAACTCCCGGGGCGTGAGGGCGATGTCGACGCCGTCGCGCGTGCAGGAGCGTGCGGCAGGATCGAGACGGAGGTCCCCGGCGACGAGCACCGATGGGCGCGGCCGCACCCCTCTCCGAACGAGCGCCCGCAGCCGGGCGACCAGGACGACGAAGGAAAAGGGCTTGGAGAGAAAGTCGTCGGCACCGGTGTCGAGCGCCTCGGCCTCGTCGTACTCGCCGTCTTTCGCGGTGAGCATGAGGATGGGCATCCAGTTGCCCTCTTCCCGCAGCGTGCCGCAGATCTTGTAGCCGTTGATTCCTGGCAGCATGATGTCGAGCACGACGGCGTCGTAGGGGTGCTCCCTCGCCATCCACAGGCCCTGCGGGCCGTCAAGGGCGACATCGACAGCGAACCCTTCGGAACTGAGGCCCCGCTTGAGCGTGGCCGCCAACCGCTTCTCGTCCTCCACCACCAGTACCCGCACGCTCAGCGCTCCTCTCCTGACGTTCCAGGTTCGCGCTGAATTCCTGAGAATTGGCTGAGAGTTCTGGGCCCTGCGGTTGCGGTGTCGAGCTAGGGGATGACGCTCATTCGGCCGGCGCGTTGCGGAAGTGAAGGAACAGGTCCCGCTCGCCGAGGATGGGGATGAAGTCGAGGATCCGGGCACCTTGCGACAGGGACCGGTACGTCTGTCGCGCCTCCTCCTCGATGGCCTGCTGGGGCACCCGGCCACCCAGCCTCGGGAGAAGACGCTCGGCTACCTCACGGGCGAACGTGTCTTCTGGTTGTGTCTCGACGCTGGACATCTGGGACCCCCCCCATCTGAACTAGGCGACCGATGCCGTCAAAGCGTAACTCGCCTCCCTGGGGTTCCGCACTCCGGAGGCTGTAACCGCGACGCGAAGCGCCCACGGCGGGGGTGCCGTGGGCGCCAGCGTGCGAAGGCCGCTTCTAGACCGTGTGGGCATCCTCCGTCATATCGCCGAGCGTGACGCCGGGCGTGTCGGCGCCCTCGACGCCGCGCTTGCCTGCGCCCTGCTCGTCGGCCGGGGTCCCTTTGTCCTGCGTGTCGGCACCGGGGACCTTCACGCCCACCGGCCCTTCGCCGACCGGGCCCTTCTCTGTTGCCTCATCGAATTCAGCCATGTAATCCTCCTCCTTTATTGGTGCGGTGATCGAACGGGGTAATTGAACGAGGCTTTTTAGTTGGTTGGCGTCATACCTGCACCGTCTTTGCGTCCTGGTACCAGTGTTACCGGCCGGTTTCCATTTCGTACCCGGCCGGGAGCATGCTGACGCCTGGCAGTTGCTGGAACGACAAGGAACAGAGAACCGGGCCCTCACCTACACTGGCTTCGTGATCACCGTCACCAACCTGTGGAAGGCCTTCGGCCCCCAGGACCTCTTCACCGGGACCGACCTTCGGGTCGGCCCCCGGGAGCGCGTCGCCCTGGTGGGCCCGAACGGCTCCGGCAAGACGACGCTTTTCGAGATGCTCGCCGGCACGGAGTCCCCCGACCGGGGCCAGATCGCCGTCCTCAAGCAGGCTGCCATCGGGTATCTGCGCCAGGACGTCGACGCCCTGGAGGGCCGGACCCTCCTGCAGGAGGTCCTTTCGGCGGCCACCGAGGTGGAGGAGACCAACCACAAGCTCGCGGTGCTGGAGGCGGAGCTCGAGGAGTGCCCCGAGGGGGACGAACGGGACCGCCTCCTCACCGACTACGCCGAGATCCACGAGCGCCTTGCCGACCTGGACGGCTACACGAAGGAGTACGAGGCCAAGGCGATCCTCGGGGGGCTGGGCTTCCGGGACGCGGACTTCGACAAGGTGGTCGAGGGGTTCTCGGGAGGCCAGCTCATGCGGATCTCGCTGGCGAAGCTGCTGCTCGCCGCGCCCGACCTCCTCATGCTCGACGAGCCGACGAACCACCTCGACGTCGAGGCGGTCGAGTGGCTGGAGCGCTTCCTCAAGGCGTACAAGGGGGCAATCTTCCTGGTCTCCCACGACCGCGAGTTCATCAACGGCATCGCGACCCGGGTCGTGGAGATCGACGGCGGCCAGCTCGTCTCCTACAAGGGCGACTACGAGTCGTTCCTCGTCCAGCGAGAGCTCGTCGCCGAACAGGCCGAGGCCGCCGAGCGCAACCGGGCCCGTCAGGCCGCCCAGGCGCAGGAGTTCATCGACCGCTTCCGGGCCAAGGCCACGA
>JAOPZY010000265.1 GCA_025963875.1 Actinomycetota bacterium | reverse complement strand
TGACCTCCTGGTGAGTGCTGAGCGGGCACCGTAGGACGACTGCCTGGGGTCTCTGTGACGGGAAAGTGACGGGACCGCGAATATTAGACGAAAATTATGGGAACTTCAAGTAATTTTGTGCCAACCGTGACCCGTCGGACACACATCCGGGCGCAGTTGCTGGACGATCACCCGCCGGCGGAGGCGGCCGCGGTCGTGTCCGCGGTCGCGGGTATCCAGTCGCAGGACATCACGGCGGCGACCATGTCCGTCCGTGCCCGAAGTCCCGGTCTTGCGCTCGCCGGCCTCCGCAGGGCCGTCTGGGAGGACCGTTCGCTGGTGCTCACGTGGACCATGCGCGGCACCCGCCACCTCCATCCCGCCGCCGACGTCCGGTGGCTGCTCAAGGTGTTCGGACCGGTGTTCGGACGCCCGGGTAGGCGAGCGGAGCAACTCGGGATCGCGGGTGAGGCCGGGGACGGGGCGGTGGCGGCGCTCCGGGACGCCCTGGCCGCCGAGGGGATGCTCACCCGCCCGGAGGTCAAGGAACGGCTCGCCGCCGCCGGGATCGACGTCGCCGGCCAGGCCCCGGCCCACGTGCTGCGCCGCGCCGCGTACGAAGGTGTGCTCTGCGTCCTGCCCGACCCGCACGGCCCGGAGCGCTACGTGCTGCTCGACGACTGGGTGCCGCCCGCAGGGCTCCCGAGCCGCGAGGAGACGCTCGGGGTGCTGGCGTCCCGGTTCCTCCGTGCGTTCGGCCCGGCAACCCTGCAGGACTTCCGGGCGTGGTCCGGTCTGCCCGCGGCACAGGCCAGGCTCGGGTGGGCAGCCGTCGCTGACGGGGCCGCTCCTGCGCCAGAGGACCGGGCACCCACCGCCCGCTGCCCGGTCCGCCTCACGGGTGGGTTCGACGCCCTGCTCCTCGGCTACGCCGACCGCAGCCTCCATCTCGCCCCCGAGCACGCCCGCCGGGTGAACACGGGGGGAGGTCTTGTGAAACCGCTCGTGCTCGACGACGGCGTCGTGGTGGCGACGTGGCGCTACGTACGGGGTGCCACCGACACCATCGAGGTCGCTCCCTTCCAGCCCCTCTCCGGTCGGGCCGTGCGCGGCATCGAGCGCGAGGTCGGGGAAATCGGCGCCTTCCTGGGCCGGGACCCGCATCTTGATCTGGTCGAGGTGGCTCCCCCGTGACGCGCTGGGCGGGGTGAAATGGGTCCTCGCTCTTTCGTGTGGGTGCCGCAGGGTCGCCTCATGGACAGAGCGAAGCCCCTTTCGACCGGTGGCACTTCAGTTCGCAGCGCAGCCACCACGTTGGGTGGCGGCGCGAGGGAACAGCAGCCTGAATTTTCAGAGCAGGCGGGAACCGGACGATGCGGTCTCGAACCGTCGTACACCATCTCGTGCCTACCGCCCTGCGTGACCAGCCGGTCCGCATCTAGCACAAGGTCGGAGCACATGCCCGCCTGAACGGGTGGCGGGACTTCGAACCATCCACAGAAGATGGCGCGGAGCCCTGAAATGGAAGACAGATGTACGTAATTCTGCCTAGGACTGACCGACTGTTAAGTAACCGGTACGCCCGGCTACGGATTAAAAGGCGAATGGAGGACTTCCGCGCGCCAATTGCCGGACCCATACTGACCGGTACGCCAAAGCGGCGGCGGGGGGCAACGGCGCCACCCCGGACGAGAAACGGGGCGTGAATGAAGCGGATGGGGTTTTCTTCACTATTGTTGCTGGCGCTCCTGCTCGGCTCGGCCGTCTACCCGGCCGGCGCCACCTCCACGGCACCGGCGCAGGCGGCGGAGACCGGCCTGGGCGGCCCGCACATCATGCCGTTCAACTCGGGCAGGCCCCGAGCAGCGTCGGCCCCGGCGGGTGCCCACCTCACGTACTTCGGCGGCCGGGTCCTCACCAACGTCAAGGTCGTCCAGGTCATCTACGGCTCCGGCACCTACCTGCCCCAGACCACCTCGAACGTGACGCCCAGCGTGAGCAGCTTCTTCGCGGGCATCACGAACTCGCCCTACTTCGACTGGCTGACGGAGTACAACACGAACCTGACCAGCCAGTCCGTCCGCACCAACCAGACCATCGGCCGCGGGACGTTCGGCGCCCGGGTGACGATCACCCCGTCCGCCGCCAACAACGGATCGCAGATCCAGGATTCCAATGTCCAGGCGGAGCTGCAGGCCCAGATCACCGCCCACAACCTTCCCCAGCCGGCGCTGGACTCGGCGGGGAACACCAACACCCTCTACGAGATCTTCTTCCGCAGGGGCCAGTCGATCTGCATGGGTTCGACCTGCTCGCTGGTCGCGGGCGGCTTCTGCGCCTACCACGGGACCATCGCCGCCGGCTCCCTGCCTGAGCTCTACTACAGCGTGGAGCCCGACCTCACCGGTGTGAGTGGATGCGGCACCGGAACCGACTTCGAGAACACCACCTCGGTCGCCTCGCACGAGATGATCGAGACCGTCACCGACGGGGAGGTCAGCCTCGCCAATTCGAACGGGCCGCCGCTGGCGTGGTACGACGCCACCAACGGTGAGATCGGTGACATCTGCAACGGCCAGCAGGGCACCGTGACCGGTGGTGATGGCATCGCCTACACGGTCCAGAAACAGTTCAGCAACGTCGCGAACGACTGCATCCTGACACGGGGAATTGTCGCCAACGACTTCTCGATCTCGGCGAACCCGAACTCGCTCTCCATCGCCCAGAACGCCACAGGGACCAGCACGATCAACACCGCCACGACTGGCGGATCGCCACAGACGGTGAGCCTGGGACTGTCCGGGCTTCCGCAAGGCGCCTCGGCGGCCCTCAACCCCGCGTCGATCACCTCCGGTGCCAGCTCCACGCTCACCATCCAGGCGGGGAGCGCAGCGCCGGGAACCTACGCCCTGACGATCACGGGCACCGGCGCCAGCGCCACCCACACGACGACCATCTCGCTCACCGTCCTCGGGCCCTCGGTGGCGGGGATCACCAACGGCGGGTTCGAGAGCGGGCTGGCCGGCTGGACGAGCACCGGCACCACAGCCAACAGCACGACGGCGCACTCGGGGGCGTCGTCGGGTATGGCGGGGGCCGCCACGCCGACCAACGGCGACTCCACGCTGGCCCAGACGTTCACGGCGCCCACGGGGGCCGCGGCCCTCTCGCTCTGGTACAAGATGACCTGCCCCGACACCATCACCTACGACTGGGCTTCGGTGACCCTGAAGGACAACACCAGCGGTACCACGGCGACGCCCGTCGCCAGGTTCTGTACCACCAATGCCACCTGGGTCCAGGCAACGGCGGCGGTCACCGCCGGCGACAACTACACCCTGACGCTGCTGAGCCACGACGACAACTACGTGGGTGACCCGACCTTCACGCTCTTCGACGACGTCGCCCTCGCAGCCGGCGGCCCGCCGCCACCACCGCCCCCGCCCTCGGGCATCACCAACGGCACCTTCGAATCGGGCCTCACCGGGTGGACCGCCACGGGCGCCTCGACGACGACGGTGAGCTCCGGCTGCCATAGCGGCTCGTCCTGCGCCCAACTCGGTTCCACCAGCCCGACCAACGGGGACTCCAACCTGGCGCAGACGTTCACGGCCCCGACGGGGTCCACGAGGTTGACCTTCTGGTACAAGATGACCTGCCCCGACACCATCACCTACGACTGGGCGACCGTCTCGCTGCGGGACACCACGGCAGGAACCACCTCGACTCCCCTCGCGAAGACCTGCACCAGCAATGCCTGGACATCGGTGACCGTCACGATCTCGGCCGGCCACAGCTACACGCTCACGCTCACGAGCCACGACGACAACTACGCGGGTGACCCGACCTTCACGCTCTTCGACGACGTGGCGACGGGCTAGACCGCCGCGTCACAGGACGGGCAGGTACCGGGCGACCTCCCACTGCGTGACCTGGGCGATGTACTCCTGCCACTCCGCCTTCTTGTTGCGGATGAACCACTCAAAGACGTGCTCGCCGAGCGTGGCGGCGACCAGCTCGGACCGCTCGGCCTCGTAGATGGCCTCGCCGAGGCTCCCGGGGAGGGCGACGATGCCCTCCGTGAGAAGCTCCTCGGGCGTGAGCTGGTACAGGTTGACGGGAAGCTCGGCCGGCAGCTTGTAGCGGCCCTCGATGCCCTTGAGCCCGGCGGCGAGCACGACGGCGAAGGCCAGGTACGGGTTGCACACCGGGTCGGGCGCCCGGTACTCGATGCGGGTCGAGTCCGGGTGGCCCTTCTTGGCGTGCGGGACATTCACCACCACCGAGCGGTTGTTGCGGGCCCAGGACACGAAGACCGGCGCCTCGTACCCGGCCACCAGCCGCTTGTAGGAATTCACCCACTGGTTGGTCACCGCGGTGATCTCGCGGGCGTGGGCGAGCAGGCCGGCGATGAACCCCCGGGCGACCGCCGAGAGGTTGTACGGGTCCTCGGGGTCGTGGAGGGCGTTGCGGCTCCCCTCGAAGAGGGAGAAGTGGGTGTGCATCCCCGATCCCTGGACGGTAGCGAAGGGTTTCGGCATGAAGGTGGCGTGGGCGTTGGACTCCTGGGCCAGCTCCTTCACGACGTGGCGCACGGTCATGACGGAGTCGGCCATGCTGAGGGCGTCGGCGTGCCGGAGGTCGATCTCGTGCTGGCCGGGGGCATCCTCGTGCTGGCTGTACTCGACTGGGATGCCCATGTCCTCCAGGGTCAGCACGCTGGCCTTCCTCAGGTTGGAGGCCTTGTCCGCCACGGTGAGCTCGAAGTACGACCCGTGGTCCAGGGGCTCCAGTGTGGCCGAGGTGTCGTCCGACGCCAGGTAGAAGAACTCGACCTCGGGGGCGACGTAGAAGCTGAAGCCCAGCTCCCGCGCCCGCTCGAGCGTCCGTCGCAGCACGTTGCGGGGGCTTCCCTCGAACGGGGTCCCGTCGAGGTTGAAGATGTCGCAGACCACGCGGGCCACCGGCGGATCGCTGTCGGGGCGCCAGGTCAGGAGCTGGAGGGTCTTGGGGTCGGGGCGCGCGAGGACGTCGCTCTCCTGCACGCGGCTGAACCCGTCGATGGCCGAGCCGTCGAACGTGATGCCCTCCGCCAGGGCCCGCTCGAGCTCGGCGGGCGTGATGTCGAAGCTGCGGGGGATCCCGAGGACATCGGTGAACCAGAGCTGGATGACCCGCACCGCCCGGTCCTCGACGACGCGCAGCACGTGGTCCTGGGCCTCTTCCATGGGGGGCAGTCTCGCAGACCGCGGGCGGACCGACGGGGCGCTAGGAAAGTAATTCCCAAACTGTAGGTCGAGGACCAGGGCGTCGTAGTGGGGCGAGTCGGGGAACGGCTGCAGCTTCCCAATCTTGCGCCAGCCCCACTTAGCGTAGGCGCGCTGGGCCGGGATGTTGTCCTCTCTCGTTGAGCGCATGGGCGATGCCACGCCGCTGCCCGTCGGGATGGACTATCAGCTCGCACAGGCCGAAGGTGCGGTCGCCGGTCTCGGCGATCATCTCGGGGTCCACAGGCGTCGTCAGGCTTCGCCACCACCGGGCACCCTCGGGGAGTCTGTAGGCGAGGGCCAGACCGCGCGGAGCGCGTTCCACCTCCGCAACGACCATCTCGAAGCCGGCAGCTCGCATGTAGCCGCGCACGCGCGCCGCGAACCGGTCGGCGCTGTCAAAGGGATCGTCGATCAGGTCGGGACGGCTGGATTCATGGAGTGGCAGGATCGTGGTCTCCATAACTCGTTCCGCCGAGGGGGCGTCGTGGTGGCTGAACGCCAGGGGTGGCGTCTCGGTCACGACTGTCCGGGCGGCAGGGCGAGCAGTTCCCGGGCCTCGGCGACCGCGGGCAAGGTGCGCGCCCGCTCGGGGACCACGCCGAGCGCGAGCGCGGCCGACCGGCGCAGGAGGGCGTTCTCGCGGAAGTGCGGCGGGAGCGCCTGAAGCGTGCGGATGGTGTGCCGGGCTCCCTCACCCGGGTCCCCGGCGGCGATGACGCACATCGCCCGGTGCAACTGCACCTGCGCCGGAGCAATACCCGACGATGGGGGGTAAAGCGCGAGCGCGGCGTCCTGCGCTGCGGCGGCCTTGTCGAGACGGCCCGCCAGGGAGTGGACGTGGCTCTGGGTGAAGCGCAGGCGGTGCTCGGACCACCCCCAGTGAGACCCACTGTCGGCGACGGTCGGCTCCGGCAGGCGGGCAAAGACGTCCTCGAGGTCCCCGAGAGCGCGCCGTGCCTCGTCGTGGCGGCCGAGCAGGGCGAGCGCCCGCGCGCGCGTCCCATGACCGCCGGCGACACCTGCGTACGGATCCCCCGTTCCCCGCACCGATTGCCTCCTCGGCCAGCATGAGCGTCGATGACGGCGGCTGCTCCTCGTAGAGGGCATACATGGCGCGTTTGGCGCGTACGTGGGACCGAAGGGCGGGGTCGGCGGATTGGTCGGCGACACGAACTGCGGTGTGCCAGTAGCGGCGAGCGCTGTCCGGGTCGCCCTGTTGGAAGAGGACCATGGCCATGAACGCGCTGAGCTGGCCGCACACGTGCGCCATCCGGGGGCGGAGGGCATCCGGGACGCGCACGAGCCTCGTCTGCACCTCGGCGAGGTCCGCCATCAGGGCGGGGAAGACCTGCGCGGCCGGGAGGTAACTGACCTCTCGGGCGTAGCGGAAGGCGGTGCGCTCCCACTCCTCGACATCTGCGATGGTCGTTGGCCCTCCGAGGGCGGCGTCGAGGCCTCGCCGCAGGTGCTCCAGATACCCGGCGAACGGCGCGACCAGCGCCGCCCCTCCCAGGAGCTTGAGCAGCGCCCGGCGGTTCACGTCGTCCTCGTCATCGGCAGAGCGCCGCGGTAGCACCCCGTGGCGATCACTCAGGAGCTCCTCGAGCTCCTCGGTCGAGACCTGGAGGTGCTCGGCAAGCTTCCGGCGAACCCACGGCTGCGGCCCGCTGCCGATGCCGCCGCTCTCCCAGCGCCTCACCGTGGTGGGATGGACGCCCAGCCGCTCGGCCAGGGACTCCTGGGTGAAGCCGAGCGCCCGCCGCCGGGCGGCCAGGCGATGCCGTTTGCCTGCCATACGCCTCTTTCTACAGCTTGCACGCACCGGTTGGCAGTGCCGGTACGCCGTCTGCCCGCTCGGTGCTCGGCAATTGCTCGGCCCGTGCTCTGTGCCGGGCGGACCAGACTCGGGCCCAAGGCATACGCGGAACAGGGGGATCTGAGGGCCAGTTTGCTCCAAAAACCGCGGATTCCGCGGTTTTTGGAGCAAACATCGGTGGGCCATTGCCCACGGGCACGTAGGTTCTAGTCCTCTTTCCCGTAGAACAGGCGCTCCATGACGCTGCGGGCACGGCGGGTGACTCGCCGGTACTCCTCCCGGAGATCCCAGGCGGTCGTGCCCAGGCTCCGTGCCAGGTGGGCGAGCTGCTCCGTCTCCGTCGGCAACGAGTCGCCGCGGGTGCCCTTCACGAGGAACCAGTGGTTGCGGGTCCGCTCGCAGAAGACGTAGCTCTCCCTCAGGGCGGCGGCGTCGGCCGGCGAGAGCGCCCCGGTCGCCTCCAGCTCGGCCAGGGCCGCCATCGTGCCCGGCGACCGCAGGCCGTGGCGGAGCTGGAGGAGCTGCACGGTCCACTCGACGTCCGAGATGGTGCCCTTGCCCAGCTTCAGGTGGAACTGGGGGTCCTCCCGCGGCGGGATGCGCTCCCGCTCGATGCGGATCTTCATCCTGCGGATCTCCCTGACCTCCTCTCCGGTGACCGCCCGGGCAAGGTGGGCATCGATGATGGCCATGAACTTTGCGGCCACCTCGGGGTCCCCGGCAACCGGCCGTGCCCTGAGGAGCGCCTGGCGCTCCCAGGTGTGGCTCCACCGCTGGTAGTACGCGCGGTAGCCCTCGAGGCTGCGGACGAGATGACCCTGGCGGCCCTCGGGGCGCAGACCGACGTCCATGTGGTAGATGGCAGCGTCCGGTGTCCTGCCATTGAGGAAGCGGAGCAGGGACGAGGCGGCGGCCTCGGCTGCGGTGAAGGCCTCCGGCGACTCGCCCTCGTAGAGGATCAGCACGTCGAGGTCGCTCGGGTAGGCGAGCTCGGCCCCACCGAGGCGTCCCATGGCGATGATCGCCATCGGCACCGGCGGGGCGATGGCCTCGAGCGCCGCCTCCAGCACGACTTCCGCTAGGTCGCCCAGGCCGTGGGCGATGGCCCCGGCGTCGTTGATCCCCAGCACGCCGCCTGCGGCGATGCGCAGCAGCTCCGCCCGCTTGAACCGGGTCAGCGCCTCCCGGCGGGCCTCGACGTCGCCCCGCCACTCCAGCGCCGTGGCGGCCGAGGTCATGAGCGCCGACCGGGAGCGGGGGCGGAGCGCCCCGTCCTCTGTGAGGTCCATGAGGGTGTCGGGGTGCTGCTCGACGGCGCGGTGGAACAGCCGGCTGGTCCCCAGCAGCAGGCAGAGGCGGCGGGCGGCCTCCGGCGACTCCCGGAAGGTCGCGACGAGTCCGGGCACCTGGTCGGCCCGGGCGACGAGGTTGCCGAGACCGAGCAGGCCCAGGTCGGGGTCGGGGGACTTCGAGAGCCAGTCGAGGACGAGCGGGAGCATCTGCTGCATCAGGCGTGACGAGCGGGTGAGGCCCCGGGTGAGCTGGCGGAGTGTCCGCCTGGTCCGGTCCGCCTCGGCGAACCCGAAGGCGCTCAGGCGGGCCTCGATGGCCTCGGGCGTCAGGGCGGCGTCGTTGCCGGCGAAGGCCTCGAGCAGCGGACGGAAGTAGAGCTGCTCGTGGACCGACCGGACGGCCACCTGGTGACGTCGCAGCTCGTCGTCGAAGCGTGCGAGCGCGGTGCCGGCGGCGTCGTCCCGGTAGCCCATGACCCTCGCCAGCCGAGCCCGCGCCTCGGGGTCCTGGGGCACGGCATGGACCTGCTGCTCGTCGTCGAGCTGCAGGCGGTGCTCGACGGTGCGCAGGTAGGTGTACCCCCTGGCGAGCACGGCGGCATCGGCGGGGGCGACGTAGCCCGCGGCGGCGAGCTCCTCAAGGGCCGACAGCGTGGCGCGCGAGCGCAGCGCCGGGTCCTGGCGGCCGTGCACGAGCTGGAGGAGCTGCACGGCGAACTCGGCGTCACGGATCCCTCCCCGGCCCCGCTTCACCTCCCGGTCGGCCAGACCCTTGCGGGCCACCGAACTCTCCGCCCGAGCCTTCATGTCCCGGACGGCCCGGAGGTCCTCGGCCCCGAAGGGGCGGTCCCACACCCGCCGGGCGGCGGCCTCGGCAAAGGCGGCGCCGATGTCGGGGTCCCCGGCGACGGGCCGGGCCTTGAGGAGTGCCTGGAACTCCCAGGGCTTTGCCCACCGGTCCCAGTACGCCTCGTAGGAGCTGAGCGGCAGGATGAGCCGCCCGGACCTGCCTTCCGGCCGCAGGTCGGTGTCCACCCGGAAGCAGCGCCGTGCAACCTCCAGCGCCGGCAGGGGATCGGCATCGCCCACGAACATGAGGTCGATGTCGCTGGCGTAGTTGAGCTCCCTGCCGCCGAGCTTGCCCATGCCGATGACCGCGAGCCCACCCTCCACCCCTGCCAGCCGCAGCGCGGCCCGCATCACGTCTTCCGCCATCTCCGCCAGCGCGGCGCCGACGAGGTCCAGGCCGTCCAGTCCGAGCAGGTCCCGGGCGGCGATGCGGAGGTACTCCAGGCGCTTCCACCGCACGAGTTCGCCGGTGGTGGCCGCCTCCGGCGGGCGGCGGCGGTCCAGGTCGGCCAGGACGTCGACGGCGCCCGGATCGACGGCGAGGAGCTGGGTCAGCGACCGGCTCGCCGCGACGACCGTCACGACCGCAGTGGCCAGGACCGGGTCGGCCTCCAGCCGTGCGGTCACGCCCGGGTGGTGGGTAGCAAGGCGCGCAAGGGCGAGCTCTGCAGCCGCCGGAGCGGCCGAGCTGTCCACCACTTCGCCGAGCAGGGTTATTGCCATGCCTGTATACAAACTGTGGTCACGACGGTATCAGCCCCAACCCACGCGCGACCCGGAGGTGCAGACGATGGCGGAACCAGGTGCCGAGCAGCGGGCACGGGAGGTGGCGGACCGCTACTGGGACCACCTCCTCGAGCTCGAGCCCATCGTTGCCACCCAGGTGGGCGACGAGCGATTCGACGACCGGCTGCCGGACCCCAGCGACGAGGGCATCGCCCGCCGGGCCTCGGTCCTCGAATCGGCGGTCGCCGACGTGGCACGCATCGACCGAACCGGGCTCGGCACCGACGCCCGGACGACCCTCGACGTCCTCGACGCCATCGCCCGCCAGGGCCTCGAGGCGATCGAGTACCGCCTCGACCGCCTCCAGGCCGTCTCGCACCTTCTCGGCCCCGGACAGCTCCTCGCCGAGCTGGCCTCGCTCCAGCGAGCCGACACGCCGGAGCGGGCTGCCAACTACGCCCGGCGGCTCCGGGCGATCCCCACCTACCTCGAGCGGGTGGGGGCGACGGCCCGCGGCGGGGTTGCCACCGGCATGATCGCCCCGGCCCTCGTCGTGGACCGCACCATCGGCCAGGTGCAGCGCCTGCTGGCGACGCCGCCGGAGGAGTCGCCCGGCATGGCGCCCCTGCCGGCTGATTCCCCCCGACCGCGCGGCCGTCGCGGAGATCCTCCGCGACGAGGTCTGGCCGGCCTACCGCAGGTACCTGGACGTCCTCACCGAGTACCGGCACCACGCCCGGGAGGACAGCGTCGGCCTGTCCGCGCTGCCCCGTGGCGACGAGATCTACGCAAGCCAGATCCGGGCACACACGACACTTCCCCTCACCGCCGAGGAGGTCCATGCCACGGGCCTCCGCGAGCTCGAGGCGGTGCAGGAGGAGACCCGGGCCGTGGCCGGGAGGCTGGGGTACCCCGACGCCGAGTCGGCACTGGCGGCCTACGGCGACACCGGCCGTAACATCGCCACGAGCCGGCAGCAGCTCCTCGACCTCGCCCGCCGCCAGGTCGAGGCGAGCTGGGAGGCGGCCAGGGGCTTCTTCGGCCGCATGCCGACCTCCCCCTGCGAGGTCAAGGCAGTCGAGGAGTTCCGAGAGCAGGACATGCCGCCAGCCTTCTACTACCCGCCCAGCGCCGACGGCTCCCGGCCGGGCGCCTATTTCATCAACCTCGGCGACCTGCCCGCCCGCTCCACGCGCTGGCCGCCGTCTCCTACCACGAGGCGAACCCGGGCCACCATTTCCAGATCTCCATCGAGCAGGAGTTCGCCGACCGCCCGGCGCTGCGCCGCTTCGGGGGAATCTGGGCCGGGACAGCCTTCGCCGAGGGGTGGGGCCTCTACTGCGAGCGCCTGGCCGACGAGATGGGACTCTACGCGGACGACTACGAGCGCCTCGGCATGCTCGCTGCCCAGGCGTGGCGGGCGGTCCGCCTGGTCGTCGACACCGGCCTGCATGCGCTCGGCTGGGACCGGCAGCGGGCGGTCGACCTGGCGGTCGGTGCCGGGCTGGCACGCTCGACCGCCGAGGTCGAGGTCGACCGCTACATCTCGTGGCCTGGCCAGGCCCTCGCCTACAAGACCGGCCAGGTGGAGATCGAGCGCCTACGGGCGGAGGCCGCGGCGTTGCCGGGCTTCTCGCTGCCCGCCTGGCACGACAGCTGCTCGAGTTGGGGACCCTCCCCCTGCTCGTCCTCCGGAAGGAGATGTCGCTCGGCGCATAGGATTGGGCCGCTTCCCAGCCGCTTCCCAATAGCTTCCCACTAGGGCGAACCGGCGGTCGAGAAAGGGTGCGGGGGCCGTGGAGTCGTTGAATCCGTGGGACGCCGCGCTCGAGTACTTCGACGAGGCGGCGGCCCTGATGGGCCTTGACACCGCCATCCACCAGATCCTGCGCCAGCCGAAGCGTTCCCTCATCGTCTCGGTGCCTGTCCGTCTCGATTCCGGGGACGTGAACGTCTACACCGGCTACCGGGTGCACCACGACGTCACCCGGGGGCCCGCCAAGGGCGGGATCCGGTACCACCCCGACACCACGCTGGACGACGTGAAGGCCCTGGCCATGGCGATGACGTGGAAATGCGCCGTCGTCAACGTGCCCTACGGGGGGGCCAAGGGGGGCATCCGCGTGGACCCCCACGGCATGTCCAGGCACGAGGTCGAGCGGATGACCCGCCGCTACGCCTCGGAGATCCTGCCGTTCATCGGCCCCAACCGCGACATCCCGGCGCCCGACCTGAACACGGACGGACAGATCATGGCCTGGATCATGGACACCTACTCGGTCAACGTCGGCCACTCGGTCCCCGGTGTGGTGACGGGCAAGCCGGTCTCGATCGGCGGCTCTGAGGGAAGGCCGGAGGCGACGGGCCGCGGCGTCATGTACCAGATCCTCTCGGCCTTCAAGACGCTCGGCATGGGGGTCGACGACGTGTCGGTCGCCGTCCAGGGCTTCGGCAAGGTGGGCAGCAGCGTCGCCAAGCTCCTCCACGACCAGGGGTGCCGGATCATCGCCGTCTCGGACTTGAGCGGTGGCATCCACAACGAGCGGGGCCTCGACCCGGAGGCGGTCGTTCGCCACGTGCGGGAGTGCGGCTCGGTCGGCGGTTTCCCGGGCGCGGACCCCATCGCCAATGCCGACCTGCTGGCGCTCGACGTGGACGTCCTCGTCCCAGCGGCGGTCGAGGGCGTGATCAACGAATCCAACGTCGACCGGGTCCGGGCACGGCTCATCGCCGAGGGCGCCAACGGGCCCACCACCCCCGCCGCGGACCGGGCACTCAACGACCGCAAGGTCCTCATCGTCCCCGACGTCATGGCCAATGCCGGTGGCGTGGTCGTCTCGTACTTCGAGTGGGTCCAGGACCTCCAGGCGTTCTTCTGGTCCGAGGAAGAGGTGAACCGCCGCCTGCGGCAGATCATGGAGCGTGCCTTCCTCGAGGTCTACGGCATGACCAGGGAGAAGGGGTGGACCATGCGCCAGGCCGCCACGGTCCTGGGGGTCTCCCGGGTAGCCGAAGCCTGGCGGGTGCGCGGCCTGTACCCGTGAGCTGGTGGTTGCAAAGGCGGCGCTGGATGCCTAAGCTGACTCGAAGTTACATCCGTGTAAGTCCCCAGGTGAGTCAAGGGTCGAGGAGGTCGGGACGTGGAGGAGGGTCAGGGTTCGGACTTCGGCGACCGGGAACGCCAGATCCTTGAGTTCGAGCGCTTCTGGTGGAAGTACGCGGGGGCCAAGGAGCGTGCCATCAAGGAGAGCCTGGACATGTCGGCCACGCGCTACTACCAGCTCCTCAACCAGATCATCGACATGCCGGAGGCCGTCGCCTACGACCCCATCCTCGTGAAGCGCCTCCAGCGCCTCCGGGCCTTCCGCCAGCGCGAGCGGGTGGCCCGCCGCCTCGGCGCCCAGCACTCCTGAGGGCCGGTTCCGTCACGGCCTAGCCGCCGAGGGTCATCCGGGCGGTCAGGGCCACCTGCACCGGACCCGACGCAAACGTCACGTTCGTGAGGGCCTTCGACGTGGCGTCGATGACGAGGCCCCGGTCGAGGTCGAACTCCGCCGTCGTGCTGTCGGTCGCCGTGCCGGTGGCGTCCGGGCCGTCGGACCCCGTGGCGACCCGGCCCCGCCGTTCGATCGTCAAGGCGGCGATGCGCCGCCCGTCCCGCAGGACGAAGCGTTCGAGGCGGGCCGTGCCCACGAGGTCGATGGTGCTCCCGCCGCCGGAGGCGGGGGCGAACGCGGCGAGGTCGGCGTTCCACCGGTCCCGAAGGCGCACCCCTCTGGCCGGCAGCGGCGGCCGGCTCTCGGCCAGCAGCCGGTCCAGTCCCAGGGAACCCACTGCCCCGGCGGGGACGCTGGACGTTGCGCCCACCCGCGTGACGTGGCCGTCCGGCCCGACGTCGAGATCCAGGGTGAGGGCCGGGCCAGGGTTGACGTGCCGGCCGTCCTGCACGGCCTCGCCCGGCTCGAGCACCGCCTCCAGGCGGCCGCCGCCCCCGCCGAGCCTCCCCACGACCCGCTCGCGGACCACCGCCTCGAGGTGGAGGGAGCGGCCGGGGGCCCCGGACGGAGTGGTCGTGGCGTCCACCGTCCACCGGTAGGTCGTGACCTGTCCCTGCGGGTAGGCGTAGCGCAGCGATGCCGTGCCGCCGCCGCATCCCCCGGCGGCGAGGCACAGCAGCATCAGGGCCGCGACGGCTGGCTTCATCTGGGGTAGCGTCGCGGGAACGGTGATGGAACACAATCTGGATGCGTTCGTCAGGGCCGTGCGGGAGGACCCGGCGGTGGCCGGCTTCGTCCTCGACTTCGACGGGACACTGTCCGGGATCGCCCCCACGCCCGCCGAGGCCAGCGCCCTGCCCGGCGCATCCGGCGTTCTGGCGACGCTGGCCGGACGCTATCCGCTGGTGGCCATCCTGTCCGGGCGGCGGGCCGAGGACGTCTCGGGGCTGATCCCGGCCAAAGGCGTGCGGTACCTCGGTCTCTACGGCGCCGAGGAGCTGCAACCGGGCCGCCCCTCAAGGCGCCGTGTGGGAGTGGGCCGGGCGGTCCTGGCACCCAGCCGCCCCTCCGTCGGCTTGGTCGACGAAGCGAAGGCCTTCCTCCAGCGCGAGGCCCTCACGGGCGCGGAGGTCGAGGACAAGGGACACTCCGTCGCCCTGCACTACCGCAACGCGACCTCACCCGGTGCCGGCGATGCCATCGCGGCCTGGGCGGTGGACCGAGCTGCGGCCACCGGACTGCAGCTCCGCCCGGGCAAGATGGTGATAGAGCTCACGCCACCGGGGCCGACAAAGGCCGACGCACTCGAGCGCCTGATCGCCGGCGAGGGCATCCGCAGGCTGGTGGTGGCCGGGGACGACGTGGCCGACGTCGGAGCGCTGCGCCGGGCGGGGGAGCTGCTGGGTGCGGACGCCCTGCGGATCGGTGTCCGGTCGCCGGAGGCTCCGGCGGAGCTGGAACAGGTGGCCGACGTGATGGTCCCCGGACCCGAGGGCGTGCTGGAGCTCCTCAGCCGCTTCGCCTGACGCGGTGGCCCGTCAGGAGCGAGCGGGGGCCCGGCTCAGGTAGGGGGAGATGTCCTCCAGCTGGTGGCTCAGCCACTTCCAGGGACTGTTGCGCTCCACGACCTCCGCCAGCAGCTCCGCCCTCGTCGCCCGGTCCTGCGGTTCCATGGTGAGGGCGGTGTGGATGGCCTCGGCCATCTCGCTCACGTCGTACGGGTTGACCGTCAGGGCGGCGTGGCCGAGCTCGTACCACGAGCCGGCGTTGCGGGACAGCACCAGGACGCCGTCGGTGCGGTTCACGGCCGGGCCCTCCTTGGAGACCAGGTTCATCCCGTCGGCGATGGGGTTCACCAGCAGCACGTCGTAGCGCGTCAAACTCGCCAGCGCACGGGGGTAGTTGTCCTCGTTGATGATGACGATCGGCTGCCAGTCGTCGGTCCCCAGGTCGCTGTTGATGCGGTCGCAGTTGTCGAGGACCTCGGCCTCGTAGGCGCGGTACTCCCACAACGCCCGCCGGGACGGGTAGAGCAGGGCGACGTGGGTCACCTTCCCCCGCCACTCCGGGTGCTCCTTCAGCATCTCCTCGAAGGCCTGCAGGCCCCGGACGATGTTCTTCGAGAGCTCCATGCGGTCGATACGCAGGACAAGCTTCCGGCCCTCCAGGATCCCGTCCAGCCAGGCGAGGTGCTGGGCGGCCTCTTCGGAGGCAACGATGGCCCGGATCGACTCGACATCGATGGAGATCGGGTAGTGGCGGACCCGGATCTGCCGGTCCTGGTAGCGGATGAGGCCGGTCTCGAAGTCGACCTCCGCCCGCAACAGGTCCTGGCAGCACCACATGAAGTTGCGCGCCCAGCGGACGGCCTGGAAGCCGAGGAGGTCGTTGGCGAGCATGCCCTCCAGCGTCTCGACCCCCATCCTGGCCGGCAGGACGCGCATGAGATCGGGCTGGCACCAGGGGATGTGGGTGAAGTGGTAGATGAAGCCGTCCGGCACCAGCGCCCGCAGGTGGGGGGCGACCAGCATCAGGTGGTAGTCGTGGAGGACGACCGGGGTGGCTCCGCCCGCGTCCGCCGTCTCCTCGGCGAGGGCCTCGGCGAAGCGCCGGTTCACCCGCCGGTACGCGTCCCAGGAGATGCGGGTCTCGCGGTCGAAACGGGGGTGCTGGGGCAGGTTCCACATGCTGTGCTGCAGGAACCAGAACATCCAGTTGGAGATGCGGTTGTAGTAGCGGTCGTAGGTCTCCCGCTCGAAGGTCAGATAGCGGAGCCGGAGCGCCCCCTGCTCGACCGGGATCTCGATGGGTTCGCTGCCCTGCCGGCGGACCATCTCGCGGTCGCCGGGCGTGATCGCCGCCGCAAGCCACAGCCCGCCCGTGTCCGCCATGACATGGGTGAGGGCGGTGACCAGGCCCCCGGCCCCGCGCTTGGGGATCAACTCGCCGTCCGGCCCCCGCTGGAACGTCACAGGACCGCGGTTGGAGGCGATGACCAGGCCTCCGGGGAGGGTGTCGCGGTCCAACGATTCGTTCATCCCGTGCCAAACTTCCCGACCACGGCCGCCCCGCAACCCTCCGGCGGCCAGACGGGGACAAGATAGCATTGACGCCGACCGACGAAAAAGCGGCCCCACGAAACCCCAAAGGCGGACGGATGGCGCAGGTACGGGAGTTGCGGTGCCGGGAATGCGACCGGACGTACGCAGTCGCGCCCGTCCACGTGTGCGAATTCTGCTTCGGCCCCCTGGAGCCGGTCTACGACTACGACGCCATCGCGGCATCGGTCACCCGGGCCGGCATCGAGGCCGGGCCACGAACGATCTGGCGCTACAGCCCGCTGCTGCCCATCGGCGACGGCGTCGAGCGCGTCGATCTCGGGACCGGCTGCACGCCGCTCATCAAGGCGGACAACCTCGCCCGGGAACTCGGGATCAAGCACCTCTACCTGAAGAACGACATGGCCAATCCCACCCACTCCTTCAAGGACCGGGTGGTCACGGTGGCCCTGACGGCCGCCCGCGCCATGGGCTTCACCACCGTCGCCTGCGCCTCGACGGGCAACCTGGCCAACTCGGTGGCCGCCCACGCCGCGCGGGTGGGGCTCCGCGCCTTCGTCTTCATCCCGGCCGACCTCGAGGAGGCCAAGATCATCACCACCGCCGTCTACGGCGCCAACGTCGTGGCGGTCAAGGGCAACTACGACCACGTGAACCGGCTGTGCTCCGAGATCGCCCAGACCATGCCCTGGGGCTTCCTCAACGTCAACCTGCGACCGTTCTACTCCGAGGGTTCCAAGACCCTGGCGTTCGAGGTGGTCGAGCAGCTGGGCTGGGAGGCTCCCGAGCACATCGTCGTTCCGGCGGCGTCGGGCTCGCTGCTCACCAAGGTCCACCGCGGTCTGTCCGAGCTGCACCGCGTCGGTCTCCTCGACACCGAGCCCGCCACCAGCATCCACCTCGCCCAGGCGGAGGGATGCAGCCCCATCGTGGCGGCCTTCCGCAGCGGGATCGACCACATCCGGCCCGTGAAGCCCCAGACGATCGCCAAGTCGCTCGCCATCGGCAACCCGGCCGACGGGTACTACGCCGCGAGGGTGGTGCGGAAGACCGAAGGCACCGCCGAGGCGGTGAGCGACGACGAGATCATCGCCGGGATCCGGCTGCTCGCCTCGACCGAGGGCCTCTTCACCGAGACCGCCGGAGGGGTCACCATCGCCGCCCTGAAGCGGATGGCGGCCGCCGGGGCCTTCCAGGACGACGGGCGGGTCGTGGCCCTGCTCACCGGGATGGGACTCAAGACCGCCGAGGCGCTGTCCGGCCGGCTGGGGCCCACGGTCGAGATCCAGCCCGACCTCGAGGCCTTCCGGCAGGCCCTGGACTTCCTCGACCTCGAAGGCCCCGCCTGAGCGGCCCCGCCCGTCGTTACGAGAGGATGTGTCCATGAGCGTTCGATTGAAGGTCCCCACGCAGCTCCGCCAGCTCACGGGCGGGGCGCCCGAGCTGGACGTCGAGGCCGCCAGTATCCGCGAACTGCTGGAGAAGGTGGGCGGTGACCACCCGGAGCTGCTCGAGCGGGTGCTCGACGAGGGCGGCGAGATCCGCCGCTTCGTCAATCTCTACGTCGGGGACGAGGACGTCAGGTTCCTCGAAGGTATCGACACGCCCCTGAAGGACGGCGAGGTGGTGGTGATCCTGCCTGCCGTCGCCGGGGGCCAGGACCCGATGCCTTCGTAGTTTGGGTCAAAAAGACTGGCAGGCAATCTTTTTGGCGCAATCTACTTCGCTAGACGGCGACCGCTACTGCCGCCAGGGCCTGCTCGACGGCGCCTTCGGGCGGCGTGCCGAGCCAACCGGCCTGCACCGTCCCGCCCGATCCCACGACGAAGGTGGTCGGCGTGAGCCGCACGTCGTACTTGGCGGCCAGCTGGGGGCTCTCCTTGATGTCGATGACCTTGAGCGGCACGGCGTGCGCCGCAGAGGCCGCCCGAAGGCGCGGCAGGACCTCCTCGCACTCCAGGCAGTAGGGACCGCTGAACGTCACGAGCATGGCGGAGGGCTCCGCCGCTCCGCCGGTCGCATCGGCGGCGTCGAACCGCTCGGGCGTCCTGGCGTTGGCGGCGTAGCGCCGCAGCCCCCACAACACCGCCCAGACGGCGAGGGCGACACCGGCGAGGATGGCCAGCCGGATGAACATCTCAGGCTCCCCGGGGCGCCCGGGCGCCAAAGCGGCGCAGGATCACGTACATCTGGCAGCCGACACAGAAACCGGCCAGCCAGTTGAGCGCCGCCAGCGCCGCGACCAGCAGGGACAGCGCCCATCCCAGTACCGGGACGCCGAGGACGAAGGCCACCGTGGCCGCCAGGAGGAAGACGGCGCCCACCAGTTCGGCGAACCGGTGCGGCGCCGCGGCCTCGAGGGTGCCGGGACCGATCTTCATGGCCGGCCGGACCACCTGCTGGAACAGACGGCCGAACAGCGACCACCGGGGCCCTCCCGCCACGCTGACCGTCATGGCCAGTGCGGTGAGGGCGATGATCACCTTGCCGGCGGGGGCGAAGGGCTTGTCGACGAGGAAGGCGGCGACCGGCAGGAGGGCATGGAAGGCGGCCTTCCCCCGAGGAACCATGGAGTCCACCTGACCGGGCCGAGACATAACATAAATGATACCGGAGCAATAGGGCTAATTCAAAGTGGGCCGCAACGAGGGCGCATACCCCTCGAGACGGTCCCGGAGGCCTCCACGGGGGTCCGGAATGTCGCCACTTGCCAAGCTCGTGTTAGCACTCTAGATTAGTGAGTGCTAACACTCTCAGCCGTCGTTTGCGAACGCTTGAGGTGACGGCAACCCGGTGGGAAGTTCGACGTTTCAACAGAAGTTCAACGGATGTTCAACAGGAGGAGGCATATGGCTATCAAGCAACTAGCGTTCCAGGAGGAAGCACGTCGCTCCATGGAGCGGGGGATGGATATCTTGGCCAACGCTGTCAAGATCACCCTCGGGCCCAAGGGTCGCAACGTCGTGCTGGAGAAGAAGTGGGGTGCCCCCACGATCACGAACGACGGCGTCTCCATCGCCAAGGAGATCGAGCTCGAGGACCCGTTCGAGCGCCTGGGGGCCGAGCTGGTCAAGGAAGTCGCCAAGAAGACCGACGACGTAGCCGGTGACGGCACCACCACCGCCACGGTCATGGCGCAGGCCATCACCAAGGAGGGCCTGCGGGTCGTCGCCGCCGGTGCCAACCCCATCGCCCTCAAGCGGGGCATCGAGAAGGCGGTCGAGGCGATCGTCGCCTACATCCTCGGCGAGTCCAAGGAGATCGAGTCCAAGGACGAGATCGCCTACGTGGGCGCCATCTCCGCCAACAACGACATGGAGATCGGCGAGATCATCGCCGAGGCGTTCGACAAGGTGGGCAAGGACGGCGTCATCACCGTCGAGGAGTCGCAGACCTTCGGCCTCGAGCTGGAGCTCGTCGAGGGCATGCGCTTTGACAAGGGCTACATCTCGCCGTACTTCGTGACGGACCCCGAGCGCATGGAGGCGGTCCTCGACGACCCCTACATCCTCATCGCCAACTCGAAGATCTCGGCAGTGAAGGACCTGCTGCCCATCCTCGAGAAGGTCATGCAGGCGGGCAAGCCCCTCCTGATCATCGCCGAGGACATCGAGGGCGAGGCGCTTGCCACCCTCATCGTCAACAAGATCCGTGGCACGTTCCGCAGTGTCGCCGTCAAGGCACCGGGCTTCGGCGACCGCCGCAAGGCCATGCTCGAGGACATCGCGGTGCTCACCGGCGCCACCGTCATCTCGGAGGAGGTCGGCCTCAAGCTCGAGAACGCGACCGTCAACCTCCTCGGCCAGGCCCGCAAGGTCATCGTGACCAAGGACGACACCACGGTCGTCGAAGGCCAGGGCGACCCCGACAAGGTCAAGGGCCGGGTCAACCAGATCCGGGCCGAGCTCGAGAAGAGCGACTCGGACTACGACCGTGAGAAGCTGCAGGAGCGCCTCGCCAAGCTGGCCGGTGGCGTGGCCATCATCAAGGTCGGCGCCGCCACCGAGGTGGAGTTGAAGGAGAAGAAGCACCGCATCGAGGACGCCGTCCAGGCGACCAAGGCAGCGGTCGAGGAGGGCATCGTCCCCGGCGGTGGGGCCACCCTGCTGCTCTCGGCCTCCGCGCTGGAGAAGCTGGAGTCGACTCTCGAGGGCGACGAGCGCTCGGGCGTCATCATCGTGCGCCGCTCGCTCGAGGCGCCCCTGAAGCAGATCGCCACCAACGCCGGCCTCGAGGGCGGCGTCGTGGTCGAGAAGGTCCGCCAGCTCCCGAAGGGCCACGGCCTCAACGCCGCGACCGGCGAGTACGAGGACCTGATGAAGGCCGGCATCATCGACCCCGCCAAGGTGACCCGCTCGGCGCTGCAGAACGCATCGTCGATCGCGGCGCTGTTCCTCACCACCGAGGCGATCATCGTCGAGAAGCCGCAGAAGGAAGGCGCATCGGCCATGCCCGGTGGGCACGGCGGCGACGGGATGGACTTCTAACTCCCGTACCTCCCAGCACCAAGCGAGGGCCGGTCCTTCCCCCCGGGGGCCGGCCCTCGTGCTTTTACTCCCCCCCGGACCCCCTCGACGCGCGGTCAGCGCAACCGCTCGGCCAGCCCGGCCAGCAGCTGCCCGGGGCGGGCCTCCAGCAGCGCCGCCTCCCCGAGGCTCTCCACCGCTTCGTCCACCAGCGCCCCGATGGCCCTGGTGGCCGCTCCCAGGGCCCCCGATGCCTCGACGATCTCCCGCACGGCGCCGAGATCGGCGATGGTGGCTTCGGGGTTCCCCCACAGACGCTCGATGACCTGCCGCCCGGCGGCTGGCGACCGGGCGACCGCATCGGCGACGAGGGTGGTCGGCTTGCCCCGCCGCAGGTCGGACTCGGCGTCCTTGCCGGTCTCCTCCGCCTCGGCGAAGAGCCCCAGCACCTCGTCGCGGAGAAAGAACGCCTCCCCGACGGCCCGGGCGTAGCGGGCCAGCGCCTCCGCGACGGCCGGCGGCGGGTCCGCCAGGGCAGTCCCAACGGCCACCGGGCCGACGACGCTGTACCCGGCGGTCTTCAGCCTGGCGATCCGGGCCGCCTCCTCCGGGCCGGTTGAAGGGTCGCCCGCCTGGAGGATGTCGAGGTACTGGCCGGCGACGGCCTGCACCCGCATCTCCTCGAGGGGGACCAGCGCTCGCGCCACCGTCGCCTTGTCGAAGCCCGAGCTGGCCATCATGGCGTCGGAGAGGACGAGGGCGAGGTCGCCGGCGAGCACCGCCACCGACACGCCGTAGGTGTCGGCGTCGTTGGGATGGCCCGCCCCTCTGCGCTCGTCGGCAAGGCGCCGGTGCAGGGCGGGCAGGCCCCGGCGCAGGAGGGCCTGGTCCATGACGTCGTCGTGGAGGATGGCGAAGGTGTGGAGCAGCTCGAGGCTGCCCGCCGCCGTGAGGATCTCCGGTCCCTCGGGCCCGCCGGATGCCCGGTAGGCCAGGTAGCAGAGCATGGGGCGGAGCCGCTTGCCGCCCCCGCCGAGGATGAGCTCGATCATGTCCACCAGCGCCGCGGACGCGGGGGCCAGTTCACGCATCCGCTCCCGCTGGGCGGCGAGGAAGGTGGAGATCGCCGCATCCACCGACTGGCGCAGGGCCCGTTGGAGCGCCTGGGGGTCGTCGTCGAGCGGCATGTGCCGTGAGGCTAGCAGCCGAAAGGGGAGCTGCCCCCGAAGTTGGGAGCGAATCGCGCGCATACGCGCGCTGGGCTCCCAACTTCCTCCTCCGGCCTCTTCTGCTACCATGCCGCCTCGTGATCGGGCATCGCAGGCGAACCTCCACTTCTCCCCCCGAGCAGCCCGGACGTGGAAGTTCCCGGCGCGCAATCCGGGGGCGCCGGGCGGCGCTCGCGGGTGCCGGGTTCGGCCTCCTCTGCCTCCTCCTCACGGCCTGCACCGGTGGCCCGCAGGACAGCCTGAGCCCCGCCGGGGTCTACGCCCGCCGCGCCGACAACCTGTTCGGCAAGGTCTTCATCATCGTCGTCATCGTCTTCGTCCTGGTCGAGGGGGCCATCGTCTTCTTCCTCTTCAAGTACCGGGAGCGTCCGGGCCAGGAGGCGCCGGTGCAGATCCACGGCCACACCCGGGCGGAGGCCATCTGGACGATCATCCCAGCGGTGATCCTGGCGGGCGTCGCCATCCCCACCGTCAAGCTCATTTTCGACTTCGCCAAGGCACCCCCCGCCGCCACCCGCATCGACGTCTGCGTGACAGGCCACCAGTGGTGGTGGCAGTACGTCTATGCCACGAAGTGCCCGGCACCCGGTACGTCCGGCACCGAGGGCACCGTCACCACCGCCAACGAGTTGCACATCCCCGTTGGCAAGCCCGTCTACCTCACGCTCAACTCAATCGATGTCATCCACTCCTTCTGGGCCCCCAAGCTCAACGGGAAGCAGGACGTCAACCCCGGCCACACCAACCACATGACCCTCGAGGCCGACACCCCCGGGACCTACTACGGCCAGTGCTCCCAGTTCTGCGGCATGTCCCACGCCAACATGCGCCTGCGGGTGATCGCCCAGACCCAGGGCGACTACGACGCCTGGCTGGCCGCCGAGAAGCAACCGGCCGCCACACCGCCCGCCGGCACGCTGGAGGCCCAGGGCCTGGACCTCTTCCTCCACGGCCGGAACAACTCGGGGAAGTTCCCCGGGGGCCAGGCCTGTGCCGGTTGCCACACGATCGGGGGGGTCGAGGGGGCGGCCGGGATCACCGGTCCCAACCTCACGCACGTCTACTCCCGCCAGGCGTTCGCCGGCGACACGCTCGACATGAACCCGGAGAACCTGCGGCTCTGGCTCACCAATCCTCCCAAGGAGAAGCCGGGCTCGATCATGCCGAACCTGGGGCTCTCGAACGACGAGATCACGGCCCTCGTGGCCTTCCTGCAGACGCTTCACTGATCAGAGGGGATACGCGAAGATGTGCCAGGGTAGGAAGGTGAACTGATGGCGACGGCACTGGCAGAGGGCGGCATCATGCGCCGTCCGTCGGCCAAGTCCGGCATCGGGAGCTGGCTGACGACGGCCGACCACAAGCGCGTCGGCATCCTGTACGGCTATACCGCCTTCTTCTTCTTCCTGATCGGCGGCCTCGAGGCCCTCCTGATCCGGGCGCAGCTGGCCCGCCCCAACGGCCACGTGCTGACGGCCAACGAGTACAACCAGCTGTTCACGATGCACGGCCTGACGATGATCTTCCTCGTCGTCATGCCGTTGTCGGCTGCCCTCTTCAACTACTTCGTGCCGATCATGATCGGCGCCCGGGACGTGGCCTTCCCGCGCCTGAACGCCTTCAGCTTCTGGGTGTTCCTCTCCGGTGGCCTGTTCCTGTACTCCAGCTTCATCTTCGGCGGCGCCCCCAACGGCGGCTGGTTCGGCTACGCCCCGCTGACCACCCTCCAGTACTCACCGGGGCACGGCCTCACGTTCTACGCCCTCGGCCTGCAGATGCTGGGTATCGCCTCGATCGCCTCCGCCGCCAACTTCGTCACCACCATCCTCAACCTCCGGGCGCCGGGCATGACCCTCATGCGCATGCCCGTCTTCGTCTGGATGACGCTGGTGACCTCGCTCCTGCTGCTCTTCGCGATGCCGGTCATCGCGGTGGCCCTGTTCCAGCTCACGTTCGACCGGCTGTGGCATTCGACCTTCTACAACGCGGTGGCCGGGGGTGACCCGCTCCTCTGGCAGCACCTGTTCTGGCTGTTCGGCCATCCGGAGGTGTACATCCTCATCCTGCCCGCCATGGGCATCGTCTCCGAGGTCCTTCCGGTCTTCAGCCGCAAGCCCCTCTTCGGCTACTCCGCCGTGGTGTTCTCGGGCATCTTCATCGGCTTCATGGGGTGGGGCGTGTGGGCGCACCACATGTTCACCGTCGGCCTCGGCCCGTACGCCAACTCGGCCTTCGCGGTGTCGACGATGTTCATCGCGGTCCCCACCGGCGTGAAGATCTTCAACTGGACGGCCACCCTGTGGCGCGGCGCGATCCGGTTCCGGACACCCCTGCTCTTTGCCGTGGGCATGGTGGCGATGTTCGTGATCGGCGGCCTCTCCGGCGTGACCCACTCCCTGGTGCCGTCGGATTACGAGCAGCACGACACCTACTACATCGTCGCCCACTTCCACTACGTGCTGTTCGGTGGCGCTCTCTTCGGCTTGTTCGCCGGGTTCTACTACTGGTTCCCCAAGGTCACCGGCAGGCTGATGAACGAGAAGATCGGCAAGCTGCACTTCTGGCTCATGCTCATCGGGTTCAACGTCACCTTCTTCCCCATGCACCTCCTGGGTCTGATGGGCCAGCCCCGGCGGACCTACATTTACAACGCCAACATGGGGTGGGGAGGCTACAACCTGACCGAGACGATCGGATCCTTCCTCATCGCATTCTCGATGCTGGTGTTCATCTTCAACTGGGTGAAGTCGAAGCGCAGCGGCACGATCGCCGGCCCGGATCCGTGGGACGCCCGGACGCTCGAGTGGAGCATCCCCTCCCCGCCACCCGAGCACAACTTCGACGAGATCCCGATCGTGAAGGCCCGCGATGACTTCTGGCACAAGAAATACGCGGAGGACCCGGCCGGGCGCCCGGTGCCGGTGCCGGTGGGTGCCGCCGAGGCGACTGCCGAGGGCGTCCACGACGACAGCGAGGGCGGCGCCCACAAGATCCACATGCCGTCGCCGTCGTACTGGCCGCTGGTCGCTGCCCTCGGCCTGCCCTTCCTCGGGTGGGGCCTCGTCTTCGGAATGTTGCCGATCATCGGGCTGGGCATCCTCCTGATGCTCGGCGGGTTCTACGGCTGGGTGTTCGAGCCGCTGGCGTCATGAGGGGGATCGAGTGGCCGTAGAGACAGAAGCCCACGCCGAGGAGCACGCAACCTCCCTCGGCATCGACAACCGCAAGTTGGCGATTTGGGCCTTCCTCGGCTCCGAGTGCATGTTCTTCGGAGCGCTGATCGCCACGTACCTGCTGTTCCACACGCACCTGAACAACGGGCCCGGCCCCCGGGACGTCTACAACATCCCCTTCACCTCGGTGAGCTCCTTCGTGCTGCTGATGAGCTCGCTGACCATGGTGCTGGCCCTGGCTGCCATCCAGAAGGGCGACGAGCGGGGGCTGCGCGTGTGGCTGCTCGCCACCGCCTTCCTGGGGATGACCTTCATCAGCGGCCAGGTCTACGAGTTCACCGAGTTCTTCAAGGAGGGTCTCACGCTGAAGACGAGCCCGTTCGGCTCGGCCTTCTTCATGCTGACGGGCTTCCACGGGGCGCACGTGACCATCGGCATCCTGATGCTGCTGTCGCTGTTCCAGCTCTCCCGCATGGGGAAGGTCCCCCCGTCGGACTCGCTGAAGGTGGAGCTGGTGGGCCTCTACTGGCACTTCGTCGACGTGGTCTGGATCGTGATCTTCACCGTCGTCTACCTGATCCCCGCGGCGAAGAAATGAGCGAAGCCGTCACCCCTCCCGTCGAGCATGCCCATCCGGGTCCCGCCGAGTACATCAAGGTCGCCGTGTTCCTCGCGGTCGTCACCGGCATCGAGGTCGGAATCTACTACCTCAAAGGGGCGAGGAGCGTCCTTGCGCCGGCGCTGATCCTGCTGTCGATCGTGAAGTTCAGCATGGTCGGCCTCTACTTCATGCACCTGAAGTTCGACACCCACCTGTTCCGACGAGTGTTCATCCTGGGGATCGTCCTGGCGCTCATCGTCTACGCGGTCGCGCTGGTCACCCTCCTCAACTACCACTAGACCATGACGCTCAGTCTGCCGCCGGGTCTCTCGCCCTGGGCGTTCCACCCCCACCCGGAGGTCTACCTCGAGGTCCTGAGCCTCGCCGCCGCCTACTGGGCCGCCCTCCGCCTGCTCGGCCCCCGCTTCGTGGAGCCGGGGGAACCGGCGGCGACCCGGGGCCAGAAGCTGTCCTTCGCCGGCGGCCTCCTCTTCATTGCGCTGGCGGAGGGCTGGCCCCTCGCGGACATCGCCAACAACTACCTCTACAGCGCCCACATGGTGCAGCACCTGTTGTTCACCCTCGCGGCCCCGCCGCTGCTCCTGCTGGGGACACCCCACTGGCTGGCCCGGACCCTGGTGCGCCGGCCGGGGGTGTGGCCGGTGATGAAACGCCTCACGAAGCCGGTGCCCGCCACGATCATCTTCAACGCGGTGCTCGTCACGACCCACTGGCCGGCGCTGCTCGACGTCTACATGCACCATCAGATCGTCCACATCGCCACGCACGTCGCCCTCTTCGGCGCCGCCACCCTCATGTGGTGGCCGGTGGTGTCGCCGCTGCCCGAACTGAAGCGCCTCTCCTACCCGGCCCAGATGGTCTACCTGTTCATCCAGACGATCATCCCGACGGTGCCCGCATCGTTCCTCACCTTCGCCTCCAGCCCGCTCTACCACTTCTATACGACCGTCCCGCGCGCCTTCGGCATCTCGGCGGTGGACGACACCCGGATCTCGGGGCTCATCATGAAGCTGGGCATGGGGATCACGCTGTGGAGCGTCATCGCGGTGCTATTCTTCCGCTGGTCCAGCAAGGAGGAGCGCCCGGAACGGCCCGACGTGCTGGAATGGCAGGCTGTGGAACGAGAGCTCAATCGCACGGAGTCTCCTAATCCAGGTGGGCCCTGATGGCTGAAGACATTCGCGAGCGCACGACCCTCCCCTTCGGCGTCCCGCTGGGGATTTTCGCTGTCGTGGCCTTTGTCGTCTTCCTCTTCTCCCGCATCCTGCTGAACGTGCCCCGGCAGGTCGCCGTGGCCGTTGCGCTCATGACCGCCCTCAACGTGCTGATCACCTGCGGCATCATCGCCCTGCGCAAGGTGGAGGGGGCGACGAAGTTCGCCCTCCTGCTCGTCATCGCCGTGCCGCTGGTCATCGGTGCGTCCATCGCGACGAAGATCATCACCGTGAAGGTGCCTCCCAAGGTCGTGCCTCCGGCGCCTCCGGTTGCGTTGTCGGCCAAGAACCTGGCCTACAACCCACCGAACCTCACCCTGCCCCCCGACAACGCCACCATCGACTTCAAGAACGAGGACACCGCCCCGCACAATGTCCACATCTTCGACGGGCCCGACGGGAACGCCCCCTCGCTGTTCGCGGGCCAGATCGTGAACCCCGGAGGCAGCGCAACCTACAAGGTGACCGGCCTGAAGGCCGGCAGCACGTACTTCTTCCGCTGCGACGTCCACCCGACCCAGATGACCGGCAAGGTCACGGTGGCGGCCGCCGGCACGTCGGCGGCGGGTGGCAAGGTTTCCACGGGGCCGATCCAACTCGGCGCTGCGAACACCGCATTCGCCAAGTCTCAGATCGACATCGCCGCCAACACCCCAACCAAGGTGATCCTCAAGAACGCCGACTCGGCTCCCCACAACTTCAACATCATCAGCGGCCCCCCGCCGTACGCCAAGCCGGCTGAGCAGCCGCAGCTCGCCCAGCCCGGCGCCTCGGTGACGTACGACATCCCGGGCCTGCCTGCGGGTCAGTACCAGTTCCAGTGCGACATCCACCCGGGCAACATGAAGGGCACCCTTACCGTCCACTGAGGGTCGGCCTCGTTCTGGCTGCGCTATAGTGCCCGCCGGCCCAATTTCGACTTCGGGCTTCATTTGGGCCCGCAGCAGCCGGAGGAACCCGCCTGGTGACCCGATTCCAGAAGCTGTCGCTCGCGACCTCTGTCATGACGCTGGTGCTCATCGGCGTCGGCGGCACCGTCCGGGGGACTGGGTCGGGCCTCGGCTGTCCGGACTGGCCGCGCTGCCACGGCAAGTGGTACCCCCCGCTCACCTTCCACGCCATCATCGAGTACTCGCACCGGGCCTCGGCGTCCATCGTCATCGTGCTGGTGCTCGCCGTGGCGGTCTTCGCCTGGGTGAAGTACCGGTCGGTCGCCTCGCTGTTCTGGCCGGCCCTCGGCGCCGTCGGGGTCATCGCGGTCCAGGCCTTCCTGGGCAAGCTCGTCGTCGACTCGGGCCTCAACTCGCACCTGGTGGTCATCCACTTCGCCACCTCGCTCGGGCTCCTGGCGCTCGTCGTCATCACCACCGTGAACTCCTTCTATCCGCGGGGCGGCACGTTCGGCCCTCTGGCGAGGGAGGCCCTCGGGATCTCCGCCATGACCCTGGTCGTCGCCGTGCTCGGGGCCTACGTCACCCAGTGGGGGGCCGCCCTGATCTTTGCGGACTGGCCGCTCTTCGACGGCCGGGTCATCCCTGTCACGACCTCGCCGCACGCCCTTATCCAGTTCGCGCACCGCGTCGCTGCCCTGATCCTCGGCCTGGGCCTCGCCCGGCTGTTCGTCGCCACCCGACGTGAGCCGCGGTACCGGCCGGTCAACGTCCTCGCCGCGGTAGCCGCCGGGATGTGGCTGCTGCAGGCGCTGGCCGGTGCCGCCAACATCTGGACGAAGACCGCCTCCTGGGCCGTCATCGCCCACGTGCTCGGCGGCGCCACGCTCTGGGGAGCATCGGTGGCCATGGCCGCGCTGGCCTACCGCCTGACCGCCTCGGTTGCGGCTGCCTCCGGCGGGACGCCCCGGCCCCGTGCCGGCGTGGGTCAGCGGGTGCGGGCCTACTTCATGCTCACGAAGCCGCGGGTCATCGAGTTGCTGCTCATCACCACCGTTCCCGCCATGGTGGTGGCTGCCCACGGCTGGCCCTCGCTCGCACTGATTGGGGCCACACTGCTCGGCGGCTCGCTCGCTGCCGGGGGGGCCGGCGCCATCAACTGCTACGTCGACCGGGACATCGACGACCTCATGGAGCGGACGTCGGGCCGCCCCGTCCCCGCAGGGCAGATCGAGCCGCCGAGGGCGCTCGTCTTCGGCATCGTCCTGGAGATCATCTCGTTCGCCTTCCTCGCCACGACGGTGAACCTCCTCGCGGCGGTGCTGGCCGTGGGCGCCACGCTCTTCTACGTGTTCGTCTACACGATCTGGCTGAAGCGGGCGACGCCCAGCAACATCGTCATCGGTGGCGCCGCCGGGGCAGCCCCGGTGCTCGTGGGGTGGGCGGCGGTGACCGGGAGGGTGGGCCTACCCGCCCTCGTCATGTTCGCCATCATCTTCTTCTGGACCCCCCCGCACTTCTGGGCGCTGTCGTTGCGCTACACCGAGGACTACGCCGCGGCCAAGGTGCCGATGCTGCCGGTGGTGCGGGGCGCCCAGGCGACTGCACGCCACATCCTGCTCTACACGCTCTCCCTGCTCGGCGTCAGCCTCCTGCTGTACCCGCTGGGATCGCTCGGACCCATCTACCTGGTGTCGGCGGTCGTCCTCGGGGCGCTCTTCGTGCGCCGGGCGCTCGCCCTCCAGCGCAACGTCGAGCCGGGCGAGGCCATGCGCCTCTTCCGCTTCTCCATCGCCCACCTCAGCCTGCTGTTCATCGCCATGGCCGCCGACCGTCTCATCGGGGGGCCGGGCAGCGACGTCGCCTACCGCATCGTCTTCGTCGGCGGCGCCGTGCTGTTCTGTGCCTCCCAGACGGCGATCATCGTGGAGGATCTCCGGTGGCGGGGCAAGGGCCTGTCGGGAAACAAGGTCCTCCCTGACGTAAGTTAGGTGCAGATCGCGCGTCGACGCGCGAAACGCTCCTCACCTCCTCGTCCCCTCTATGATGCGGACCATGTTCAGCAAGCTGCGGGGGATCCTCGGTGCCCTCCCCGGTGCCGTCGTGGCCTACTCGGGTGGGGTGGACAGCGCCCTGCTGGCCGAGGTCGCCCATCAGGTGCTGGGCGCGGCATCCCTGGCTGTCACCGCCGACTCGCCCTCGCTGCCCCGAAGGGAGCTGGAGGCGGCCACGGCCCTGGCGCAGCGGCGCGGCTGGGCACATCTCGTCGTCGGCACGGCCGAGCTCGACAACCCCGGCTACGTCGCCAACCCCCCGGACCGTTGCTACCACTGCAAGTCGGCCCTCTTCGACCGCCTCCAGCCGCTTGCCGACGACCGGGGGGCGCCGGTGCTCCTCGGCACGGTGACCGACGACCTGGCCGACTGGCGCCCGGGCCACGCCGCGGCAACCGAACGCGGGGGCCGGCATCCACTGGTCGAGGCCGGGTTTTCGAAGATCGACGTGCGGAGGCTGTCCGCCGAGTTCGGCCTGCCGACCGCCGCCAAGCCCGCTGCCGCCTGCCTTTCCAGCCGCCTCGCCTATGGCGTCCCCGTCACCACCGAGGCCCTCGCGCGGGTGGAGCGGGCGGAGGAGCTGGTGGCTTCGCTCGGCTTCTCGGTGCTGCGGGTGCGGGACCTCGGCGGCGACGCCGCCAGGGTCGAGGTGGGGGCCGACGAGCTTGCCCGCCTCGCGCCCCTCTCCCGGACCGTGACCGAGGGCCTCCGGGGCCTTGGCTTCGCCACCGTGGCCATCGACGAACGCGGCTACCGCCGCGGGGCACTCAACGAGGGCGTGCTGATCCCGGCAGCCGCCGTGACCGGGCGGAGGCGCTGATGCCGAAGCGGCGCGTCCTGCTCACCTTCCCCGAGGACCTCATCACCGAGCCGGTCATCCACGCCATGGGGACCCGCTACGAGATCGTGACCAACGTGCGGCGGGCCAATGTCGAGGAACGGATGGGATGGGTCATCCTCGAGATCGACGGCCCCGAGGAGGCGCTGGACGCCGCAGTCGCCTATGCGGCCGGTCTCGGGGTAGAGGTCAACGAGATGAGCGGCGATGTCGTGGAGGGCTGAGGTTCAGCCTTTCGCTTTCTTCCGGTCGAACTCCACACGGGCCGCCTCGGCGGCGGCGAAGCCGATCTTGGAGTGCGTGCCGTCGCAGAAGGGCTTGGTGGCCGAGCCGCCGCAGCGGCACAACCAGATGTCTTCCCCCGCCTCGATCTGGGACCCGTCGGGACCGATAAGGGTGATCGTGCCCTCGACGTGGTATGACCCGTTATCTCCAAAGGTGATCGTTACGTCGGCCACGGTCAGACTCCTTTCGCTCGACTAACCTCCTCCCCACGACCGCCGGGGATGGGACGGAGGCAGA
>JAOPZY010000255.1 GCA_025963875.1 Actinomycetota bacterium | reverse complement strand
ACGGCTCCTGGGCTACGGCACGATCAGCCTCGACTCGGCCGGGACCCACGACGGTCTGCGGGAACTCACGTCCATACCCAAGCCCGACCAGGTCTACCGGCTCGTCATGTCGCTGGTGTCCGGCGGCGGCAGCTCCGAGGTCACGGCCCCCGAACTGGTGGACACGGGGCCGCTCCCGCGGCTGATCCTGTAGTCGGGCGAAAACCAAGCCAGGGAAACGGTTCCAAAGGCAACAACGTCGCCGCCAGTGGGGCGGAGACACAAAACGGACGTGGAGGGGAGAGGTCGCAGGCTCGCCACGGTGAGCCGGTGCTCCCCAGTGAAGCGTCAAGCTGGCAGCCGAAAGGTGTAGGACCAGCACCTCTTCGCCGCAGGGCGAGGATGTGGGATGAGTGCAACTCTGTTTGCTCATCGCGCAACGGCTTGGAGGGCACCACGGAAGGCAACGGACGCCGCAGGCTCGGCATCATGGGCGGCACCTTCGATCCCGTCCATATCGGGCACCTGGTGTGCGCCGAGGAGGCCCGGTGGCAGTTCGGGCTCGACGAGGTCGTCTTCGTCCCGGCGGGCCAGCCGTGGCAGAAGCGGCAGGTCACCCCGGCCGAGGACCGCTACCTCCTCACCGTGCTGGCGACCGCCTCCAACCCCCATTTCTCGGTGTCCCGGCTCGAGATCGACCGGGGTGGGCCGACGTACACGGCCGAGACGCTCCGTGCCCTCCGTGAGTTCCACAGCGCCGCCGACCTCTTCTTCATCACGGGCGCCGACGCCGTCCTCGAGATCCTCACCTGGAAGGACCCCGACGCGGTGCTGCAGACCGCCCGCTTCATTGCCGCCACCCGGCCCGAGTTCGACCTCGGCAAGCTCGACCTCGGCCGCTTCGGCGACCGGGTCAGCGTCATCCAGATCCCGGCGCTCGCGATCTCGTCGACCGACATCCGCCGCCGGGTGCGAGAGGGCCGGCCGATCCACTACCTGGTCCCGCCCGAGGTTGCCTCCTATATCGAGGAGCGGCACCTCTACGAGCACCCCGGAGATTGATCCGACACCCATACCGCCGCCTGGTGGCGGCGTTGATCGCGCCGGCCGTCCTCGGCGCCGCGTGCGGCTCGCCCCGGCCGCGCGGGATGGCCCCGCCTTCATCCGGCGCCTTGAGGGGCGCCTCGGGGACCAGCCCGGCCGCGATCTCCCCCTCGGCCTCCACGCACGTGTCCCTCCTGATCGGGCCGTCCTGGTTGGCGTTGGTGGTGACCGGCGGCTCCGAGCCCGCCCGGTACGGGCTTGCGCTCTCCCCGCAGACCTCGGCCCAGGTGCCGGGGTACGGATCCCTCACCCTGGAGCAGGCTCGGGCGCGAGGCGGGCGGCCGCTGGCGGCCGCGGCGGTATCGGGGCTGCTCGGCATCGCAATCGACCGGTCGGCGAACGTCGCAGATCCCTCGCCGCCGCAGCTTGCCGGGGGCGCCGCCTATGACCGGCTCCCGCTGCGTCCCACGCCCTCGGACGTCCAGGCGCTGGTCTCCGCCCACCTGGCGGGTGCCCGCCTGACCGGCGAGCGGGCGTTCGGCCGGCGGGTGGAGCTGCGCGACAGCACGGGGTCGACCACCGCCGCCCGCCAGGCGTCGCTCCTCCTGGCGGCGAGTGGCTTTGTCACGGCCCGGCAGGCGCCCGCCGCCGGCGGGGTCAGCGCCACGACGCGGATCGTCGTTTACTCTGGCACTGAGGCCTCCAAACGGATCGGGGGGGAGGCGACGGAAGCCCTGGGTACGGGGACCGTCGCGGTGTCGGGGCAAGCTGCCCCGCAATCCTCTTCACAATCCGGATTGGTGGTTGACGTGACCGTGATACTCGGATCTGACTTCGTCGGTCAGGCAAACGAGAGTCAGGCAGACAACGGGACATGAAAGGCGGGATGTCAAGGCGGAAGCAGTGAGTGACTCGATGGAGCAGGCGCTGGCGGCCGCGCGGGCGGCCTCATCGAAGCTGGCCACGGAGATCGTCATCCTCGACGTCCGGTCCCTGATCGGGATCACCGACTACTTCGTGATCTGCTCAGGGCGCAACGAGCGCCAGGTGGCAACCATCGTCGAGGAGATCGAGGAGCAGCTCGGAGCCGAGGGCGTCAAGGCGTACCGCCGGGAGGGCGACCGCCAGGCCCGCTGGGTGCTCCTCGACTACCTGGACTTCGTGGTCCATGTCTTCCACACCGAGGAACGGGAGTACTACGAGCTGGAGCGCCTCTGGCGCGATGCAGACCGTATCGACGTCGGTGAGGACGGGACGGTCGAGGTCTCCAGGGCGGAACTGGGGAAAGAAGGAATGGCCGGAGGCAGCGCATGAGGGCGCATGTCGCGCGGTAGGCGGCGCCGGGGTGGCACCCGGAGGGCGGCCGGTGGCGATGGATCCGGCGCGTCTGCTCCGGGAGCCGAGGCCGCCCCGAAGCCCCAGGGCGGACCGAGAAAGGGCGGCCCCCGCCAGAGGCAGGCCCCGCAGGGCGGTCAGCAGCAGGGGGCGACGCCTCCCGGAGCCGAGGGTGCCCGCCGGTCGAGCGGGCGACGGCGACGGCGACGCTCCGGCGCCTCGCGGGCCGAGCCATCGGCGCTCGAGCAGATGGCGGACCGCGGTCCCCGCGTCCTGCAGACCCTCCCCGCCGACGGCCTCGTCGCCGAAGAGATCATCGACTCCATGCGTGAGGAGTACGGGTATCCCGCCACGCCCCAGGAGTACCGCCTCATCGTGAGGATCGCCCCCGACGAGGCCGAGCGCCAGAGCGCCCGACGCCGCCGCGAGCCGCCAGCGGCGGGGGAGGCACCGGCCGAGGCGCCGGCGGAGGTCACCGGCGACGACGAGGGGCCCGACCTCCCCAGGGAGGCGGCTCCAATCGCCCGGCGCGGCCGTCTGCGCCGGCGCCGCCGGGGCCGTGGGCGGGGCGGCGGCGCTCCCGGAGCCGACGGGGGAGAGCCGTCGGGGCGTCCGGGTGATCCTCCGCGGGATCCGCCGGAGTCCGGAGGTGCGGGGGAGCCGGCCGGGGACTGAGGTCCCGGCGTTCGTGGAGGCGCCATGGGGGCGGTGCTATGGTGGTGGGCCGCGGGGCTGTAGCTCAGCTGGTAGAGCGCCTGCATGGCATGCAGGAGGCCGGGCGTTCGAGTCGCCTCAGCTCCACGACATCACCTCGGACCGGAATGTGGGTAGACATCCCTTAAGGCCTCGCGCCGCGGGGACCCTGGAGTCGCTGCCAACGCGGCAGGGCGAAGCACGCAAAAGGAGGTTGGTTCAAGATGGGAATGATCATCGAGAACGAGTTCACCGTACCCGCCGCGCCTGACAAGGTGATGGCGTACCTGCTGGACGTCGAGAAGGTGGCCAAGTGCCTGCCCGGCGCCCAACTCACCCAGATCGTCGACGACAAGACCTTCAAGGGCAAGATGAAGGTCAAGATGGGGGCCATGGACCTCACCTTCTCTGGAACGGTCACCATCACCGAGTTGGACAACCAGACGGGCCGCGTGGTCATGAAGGCGACCGGTCGGGAGGAGAAGGGCAAGGGCCAGGCCGACGCCAACGTCGTCGCCCAGATCACCGACCAGGGCGGCTCTACCCACGTCAAGGTCAGCCAGGACATCAACATGTCGGGGGCCGTGGCCCAGTACGGCCGGGGCATGATGCAGGACGTCGCCGGCGCCATGATGACCGGCTTCGCCAACTGCCTGAAGGGCCAGATCCGCTAGATCCCCGGGGCCGCACACTTCGGTCTCTGCGCCGGGCCTTCAAGGCCCGGCGCAGCCCTTTCCGGGCTCGTGTCGGGCAGACGTGCCAAAGGTGTGGAATCATCGGTACTTCCTTGCCATGCCCGACGAGTGCCGGGGAGATCACCCGCACGGCGAACGGGCGAGCGACTGAGGGGACTTCGTTTGGCCGAACCGGCGATCATCGTTCACGGACTCAAGAAGTACTTCGGTGAGGTCCGCGCCCTCGACGGCGTCGACATCGAAGTCACGCGCGGCACCGTGTTCGGGCTGCTGGGCCCCAACGGAGCCGGCAAGACCACCATGGTCCGCATCCTCGCGACGCTACTGCCGCCCGATGACGGGGAGGCCCGGGTGGCGGGCTACGACGTGGTCAAGGAGGCCGCCACCCTCCGGTCGGTGATCGGCCTGACCGGCCAGTACGCGGCGGTCGACGAGCACCTGACCGGACGGGAGAACCTCGAGCTCGTCGGCGTGCTGAACCACATCGGGAAGCCGGAGTCCCGGAAGCGTGCGGTGGAGCTGCTCGAGCGCTTCGACCTCATCGAGGCCGCCGACCGGCAGGCCAAGACCTACTCCGGTGGCATGCGCCGCCGCCTCGACCTGGCGGCCAGCCTCGTCGCCAACCCGCAGGTGCTCTTCCTCGACGAGCCCACCACGGGGCTCGACCCGCGGGGCCGCATGCAGCTCTGGGGAATCATCCGGGAGCTGGTGCAGGAGGAGACGACGTTGCTGCTCACCACGCAGTACCTCGAGGAAGCCGACGTCCTCTCCGACCGGATCGCGGTCATCGACGGCGGGCACGTCATCGCGGAGGGGACCCCCGACGAGCTCAAGTCCCGGGTGGGCGGCGAGGTGATCGAGGTGGTGGTCGCCGACCCGTCGCAGCTCGAGGTCGCCGTGGCGCAGCTGTCGGGCCTCGGCACGGGGGCTCCGCACGTCGACGAGATCACCCGCAGGATCACGGTCCCCGTCGGCGAGCACGGGGGACACGTGCTGGCCGAGACCGTCCGGCGGCTGGACCAGGCGGGCGTGGAATTCACGGACCTGGCTCTCCGCCGCCCGACGCTCGACGACGTCTTCATGACCCTCACCGGACACGCCGCCGAGGAGGCGCCCGCGAACGGCCAGGCCGCGGCTGCCCGCGGCGGCCGGCGGGGAAGGGGGCGGGCGTGAGCGCCATCGACGTCGAGGCCCCGGCGCCGCCGGTAGTCCACCACGGCACCGTGGCGAACACAGTCTCGGACATCCTGGCCGTCACGAAACGCAACCTGATCCGCTACGTGCGGGTGCCGAGCCTCCTGGTGTTCTCGACCATCCAGCCGGTGATGTTCGTCCTGCTGTTCCGGTACGTCTTCGGGAACGCCATCCGGTTGCCCTTTTTCCCGTATCCGTACGTCGATTACCTCATGCCGGGCATCTTCATCCAGACGGTCATCTTCGGCTCCACGCAGACCGGTGTGGGCCTGGCCGAGGACCTGACGAAGGGCATGGTGGACCGTTTCCGCTCGCTGCCCATGGCCCGCTCCGCGGTGCTGGCGGGCCGGACGCTGTCGGACACGGTTCGCAACGCGTTCGTGGTCCTGCTCATGACCATCGTGGGCTACCTGGTCGGGTTCCGGATCCACACCAGCATCGTCCCCGCCGTGGCCGGGGTCGTGCTGGCTCTGGCGTTTGGCCTTGCCTTCTCGTGGATCTCGGCCTGGATCGGGCTCGCGGTGCGCGACGTCGAGTCCACGCAAGCGGCGAGCTTTGTGTGGATCTTCCCGCTGGTGTTCGCCAGCACGGCGTTCGTCTCGGCGTCGAGTCTGCCGGGCTGGCTGCAGGCCTGGGCGAAGATCAACCCGGTCAGCGTGACCGTCGACTCCCTCCGGGCCCTGCTGGAGGGGTGGCCGTCGCAGGCCTACCACCTCTGGGCGTCCATCGGCTGGGTGGTGGGGATCCTCGTCGTCTTCGTCCCGCTCTCGGTGAACAAGTACCGGCGTTCCGTCTAGACCTCCGGTGAGCCGGGCCGGGCTGGCCGTCCTCGTGGTCGTCGCGCTCGCAGGCAGCGCCTGCCACGCGACGGTGCCACCCAGGGCGGTGGCCCTCCCCATCCCCACCCCCTCCCTCAGTCCCAGTCCCAGTCCCAGTCCGACCCCGGCAGTGGCGACGCCGCTCCCAGCGGCAACCGGAGGCTGTCCCGCCGCGCCCCCACGAGCGGGCCCCAGGGCCGACCGGCCCCGCTACACACTCACCGTCGACATCCGGCCCGTGGAGCACGTGGCGTCGGGCGACATGACGGTGGTCTTCACCCCTGACCAACCCATCGACCACCTCGTGTTCCGCCTCTGGCCGAATGGGCCGGTCCTCACGCAGGAGGGGGCGCACCTGGCGCCGGGGGCCGTGACGGTCGACGGGTCACCGGCGACGCCCAGCCAGCCCGACCCGACCACCATGACCGTTCCGCTCCCTCGCCCCCTCGCCGCCGGGCAGTCCGTGACGGTGTCGATGCCGTGGCGCCTGACCCTGCCCGGCAACGTCCGGGACCGGATCGGCGACGACGGGCCGGCGGTGCGGATGGGGACCTTCTTCCCCCTGCTCCCGTGGGAGCCCGGGGTCGGGTGGGCGACGGACCCGCCGACCACCGCCTACGCCGAGGCCACCACCTCCCCGGCGGCGGACTTCGATCTCACGGTCACCGCCCCCGACGGCTGGACGGTCCTCGCGACCGGGGTCAACGACCGGCCGGGCCACTTCAGCGCCGTCGGCGTGCCCGACGTGGGGCTGTCGGCGGGGATGTTCACCCTGGCGACGGGGACCACCGACGGTGGGAGGGCCACGCCGGTCGCCGTCACCGTCGGAGTGGCGCAGGGCCTCAGCGACTCGCCGCAGCCGTACCTGACGAAGGTGCGGGACGTCATCGCCTCCTACGCCCGCCGTTTCGGTTCCTATCCATGGCCGAGCTACAGCCTTGCCCTCACCTACGGGCCGGGGACGTCCGGCATCGAGTACCCGATGCATGTGATGCAGGGCCCCGGCACGCTGGGCCGGACGACGAGCCACGAGTTGGGCCACGAGTGGTTCTACGCCCTCGTCACCGACGACCAGGCCCGCGACCCGTGGCTGGACGAGGGCCTGGCAAGCTGGGCGGAGTACGGCTACGAACACACCCTTTCCGCCTGGATCGCGACCCCCATGCCTGCCGACGCCAAGGGCATGGCGGGCCAGCCCATGACCTACTGGAATGCGCACGCATCGAGCTACTACCGTGGCGTCTACGCCCAGACGCCCCAGGCCCTTGCGGCCCTCGGTCCGCCCGAGCAGGTGGACTGCGCCCTGCGCCAGTACGTCGCCCGGTACGCCTATCGCATCGCCCGCCCGCCGAACCTCATCGACATCCTGACGCAGGTGTTCCCGGCCGCCCCGGCGGTGCTGGCTCGCTACGGGCTCCACCGGTAGCCTTACGACCATGAACAGGCGACCGGGCGCCCGACCGGGGCCATGGATGGCGGGCGTTGCCTTCGCCGGCGTCGTGGCGGGCCACTCGCTCGCGTACTTCGCGGCTCTCCCCGGGGGCGCCCAGCGGGACACCTATCTCGCCCAGACCGGCCACTCCTACTGGCACAGCGCCCTCGTCGTCGCCCTCCTGCTCGAGGTGCTGGGCCTCGCTGTCGTGGCGGTCCGGGGTTTCCGGGCGGGCCTCAGGGGCACCCTGCCGATCCGCTTTAGCGCACGCCAGCTCGCGACGCGCCTCGCGCTCATCCAGGTGGGGGCGTTCACCGCTCTCGAGGCGGGGGAGCGCCTGGTGTCGGGAGCCGGTGTCTCGGGCATGTTCGCCCACCACCTGTTCGTGCTCGGGGTCGCCATCCAGTTGCTCGTGGCCGTCGCAGGAGCTCTGCTGCTTCGGTGGCTGGCCCGGGCGGCCGGTGCGTTCGGATCCGCCCTGCGAGGGCGGCGGGCACCGAGGGCCGGTGGAGGATGCAACGTGCCGGACGGCCTCGCTGTCCCGGCCCTCCGGTTCCTTTGCGACGCTTCGAGGGGAAGGGCTCCGCCGGTGCCGGCCGGTAGCTGAGCCTGCTCACTCCTCGACCGAAAGGAACCTCCCGTGTCGCATGCGCTTTGCCGCGCGGCAGTCGCCGCTGCAGCCCTTACCGCTGTCGTTGCCTTCGCAGCACCAGCCCTCGCCCACGAGCACCGCACCATCGGGGCGTACACGTTCACCGTCGGCTGGAAGAACGAGCCCACCTACTCCGGATTCAGCAACGCCGTGCAGGTGTTCCTCGCCGATGCAGCCGGCAAGCCGGTGACCAACCTCGGTGACACCCTGAACGTCACGCCGGTCTTCAATGGTCAGAAGGGGGAGACGCTGGCCCTGCGCCCCGCCTTCGGCGCGACCTACGGCACCCAGGGCGAGTACGACTCGGCGCTCACGCCGACCCGGCCGGGAACCTACGCCTTCCACTTCACGGGCTCCATCGCCGGGCAGAACATCGACGAGACCTTCACCTCGTCGGACAAGGCCTTCAGCAACGTCGCCGACGCCGGGGGTATCCAGTTCCCGGCCAAGGACCCGTCCAACGGCGAGCTCGCGGCCAAACTGACCAACCTCGACCCGCGCATCGCGTCGCTGCAGGCGGCTCAGATCCAGGCGGCCGGCAAAGCCTCGAGGGCGACCACGCTCGGCGTGCTGGGGATCGTCGTGGGGCTGTTCGGCGTCATCGTGGCAGCCGTCGCTCTCAAGTCCGGGGGCAGGCGCCGCAACGAGCCGGCCGTGCGGTCGGAGACGGTCGCCGCTTCCTAGGGCAGTTCCAGAACCACCTGGGCCACGGCGACACCGCCGTCGTGGGCCAGCGAAACGGCCAGGCGGCCGTCGCCCGCGAGGGCGGCGGCCCGCCCGGTCAGCCTGAGCTCCGGACGGCCCTCGCCCCGGACGATCTCGATGTCCTGCCACGAGACCTTCGGCCAGCCCTCGCCGAGCGCCTTCATCGTGGCCTCCTTGGCAGCGAACCGGGCGGCCAGCGATTCGGCGGGGCGGGGGCGGGTCGCGGCGTAACGGAGCTCCTCAGCGGTGAACAGCCGCGCCGCCAGGCGGGGCCAGCGTTCCAGGGCGGACTCCAGCCTCGCGACCTGCACGACGTCGATCCCCGTAAGGATCAACGGAGGTTTCGTAAGTTTTTGTCGTCAGGCAACAAATCGTTACGAAACCTCGCGACAGCTTCAGTGCCGGCCGAAGAGCACCGAGACGTTGTGGCCGCCGAAGCCGAACGAGTTCGACATCACGACGTCGACCTTCGCGTCCCGTGCCTTGTTCGGCACGACGTCCAGGTCGCACTCGGGATCGGGGTTCTCGTAGTTGATCGTCGGCGGCAGCTTCCCCCGCAACATCGCCAGGATCGACGCCGCCGCCTCGGTGGCCCCCGCGGCCCCCAGCAGGTGCCCGGTCATGGACTTGGTGGCCGATGTGGGCGGCGGCTGGCTGCCGAAGACCTTGCGCACCGCCTTGGCCTCCGAGGCGTCCCCCAGCTCGGTCGAGGTGGCGTGGGCATTGATGTAGCCCACCTCCCCAGGGGCGAGCTGGGCGTCGGCCAGCGCGGCGGTCATGGCCGCCGAGGCGCCGGCTCCGTCCGGATGGGGTGCGACGACGTGGTAGGCGTCCGAGGACAGCCCGTAGCCGATGGCCTCGGCCAGGATGCGGGCACCGCGGTTGCGGGCGTGCTCCATTGCCTCGAAGACCAGTACCGTGGCCGCCTCGCCGATCACGAAGCCGTCACGGTCGCGGTCGAAGGGCCTCGACGCGTGCTCGGGGTCGTCGTTCCGGGTGGTGAGGGCCCGGGCGGAGCAGAACGAGGCCACCGACATCGGCGAGATGCACGACTCGGCCCCGCCGACCAGCACTACGTCGGCGGCCCCGCTGCGGATGTAGTCCATCGCCCTGGCGATGGCGTGGCCGCTCGAGGCGCAGGCGGTGACGGTGCACTCGTTCGGCCCGGTGAAGCCGAACTCGATGGCCAGGGATCCGGCTGCTGCGTTCGGGATCATCATGGCAATGAGCGACGGGCTCACGAAGCGTGGGCCGCGTTTCAGCATCGCCGTGTGCTCCTCCTCCCACAGGCCGATGCCGCCGATGCCGCTGCCGATCACCATGCCCACCCGGGCGGGGTCGGGGTCGGACGGCTTCATACGGGCGTCGGCCAGGGCGAGGGTCGCCGCGGCGTAGGCGAGCTGCGAGAAGCGGTCGAGCCGGCGGGCGTTCTTCGCCGGCAGGTAGTCGGTGATCTCGAAGCCGTTGATCTCCGCAGCCACCTTGGACTTGAAGTCCGTGGCGTCGAAGCGGGTGATCGGCCCGGCGCCGGACTTGCCGGCAATCATGGCGGCCCAGAAGTCCTCGACCCCCGTCCCGATCGGCGTGACCGGCCCGATGCCGGTGACGGCGATGCGGCGTCTCTCAGGCACTTGCGGCGACCTTGGCACCGAGAATCTCCACTGCCTCCCCCACGGTCGTGACGTTCTCAAGCTCGGCGTCGGACACCTCGATCTCGAAGCGCTCCTCGATGGCCATCACCGCGCTCATCAGGTCGATCGAGTCCAGCCCGAGGTCGTCGAACAGGTTGGCCTGGGGCGTCACCGCCTCCGCCTCGACCTTCAGGCGGTCCACCAGGACCTCACGCAGGGCCTCCAGAATCTCCTTGTTGCTGTCAGCACTACCCATTTCGTTCTCCTCTCGATCCCCAGACCGGCCCCCACAAGGATCCTTTCCCCTGCCGGTTTCTACCACAGGTGCCTTCATCTACTCCGGCTTGTGTACCTCAAAGCGTTCTTATGCGATTCCCCCGTCGACCGTGACGGCGTTGCCGGTCATGTACGACGCCCGGGCGCAGAACCGAACCGCCTCCGCCACCTCCTCCGGCGTGCCGGTGCGGGCCATCGGGATCCGCTCGACGAGCTTCTCCCGCTGGGCGGCCGGCAGGTTGAGGGTCATGGCGGTGTCCACGAGGCCGGGCACCACCACATTGGCGGTCACGCCGTGGCCGGCCACCTCCCTGGCCACGGACTTCGTGAAGCCCACGAGGCCGGCCTTCGCCGCTGCATAGTTCGCCTGCCCCGGGTTCCCGACGGAGCCGGCGACGGAGCCGATGCTGATGATCCTTCCCCACCGCCCTCTCAGCATGCCGGGCAGGGCTCGCTTGGTGCAGCGGAAGGCGCCGGTGAGGTTGGTGGCGATGACGTCGTCCCAGTCCTTCTCCTTCAAGCGCATGAGCAGGCCGTCGCGGCGCAGCCCTGCGTTGTTGACGAGCACCTCCACCGGGCCCAGCGCCTTCTCGATCTCGTCGAAGGCACTGGCGACGCTCTCGGGACTCGTGACGTCGATGCGCACCATGATCGAGCAGGGGCACAGTGCCGATGCCGCAGCCGCGCCCTCCTTGTCCTCCCGGTACCCGATGGCCACCCGGACGCCCTCCTCGGCAAGGGCCTGCGCGGAGGCCCGCCCGATGCCCCGGCTGGCGCCGGTGACGAAGCCGACCCGGTTTTGGAGAGCGCTCACGGGAGGCCCACCCCGAGCAGTGCTTCCTTGGCGACGCCGTTGACGCTTCCGGGGGACGGGAGGTTCCAGTGGATCATGGCGCCGCCCCAGGTGTAGCCGCCGCCGAAGGCCAGCAGGAGCAGGCGGTCGCCCGGCGAGAGCAACCCCGCTTCCCAGGCCTCGCACATGGCGACGGGGATCGAGGCGCCCGACGTGTTCCCGTACCGGTCGATGTTCATGTAGACCTTGGACATGTCGACGTCGAGGGCGGCGGCGCAGTCGGTGAGGATCCGGCGGTTGGCCTGGTGGGCGATGAGCAGGTCGAACCCGCCGGCCCCCATCTCGGCTCCCAGCGCCGTCATCGTCCGCACCGCGGACCGGTAGACCTCCCGCCCGTGCATGGTGATGCAGTGTTGGTGCTCGGCGAGGGTCTCGGGGGTGGACGGCTTGTGGTTGCCGCCGGCGGTGATGAACACCTGCTCGCCGCCGGCGCCGTCGGCCCCCAACGAGAACCGCATGGGCGTGGCGGACTCGTCCCGCTCGATCACCACGGCCCCGGCGCCGTCGCCGAACAGCGGAGCCGTCACGGGGTCGTCGAGATTCAGGTTCTTGGAGAGGGCGTCGGCCCCGATCACGAGCACCCGCCGGGCGCCGATGCCGTCGGTCAGGGCTGCCGCGACCGCCAGCGAGTAGACGAAGCCCGAGCATGCCGCCGAGAGGTCGAAGGCCGGTGCGGCGGTCATGCCCAGTTCGTGGGCGATCACGCAGGCAGTCGAGGGGAACTGGTGCTCGGGTGAGCACGTCCCCACCACGACGCAGTCGATGCCGGCAGGAGCGATCCCCGCCCGCTCCATGGCCTGCCGGGCGGCGGTCAAGCCGAGCGTGGCGGTGGACTCGCCGTCCGACACGTAGCGGCGTTCACGGATCCCGGTCCGGGACTCGATCCAGTCCGGCTCGACGCCGAGGCGCTTCGCTACCTCCGCATTGGTGACGACCCGGTCGGGCACCGCTTTGCCGATGCCCCGGATCGAGACTCGCATTCCCGTTAGTGCTTCCGAAGCCACAGCACCGGTTCTTTTCTCCTCACAGGCGAGCCGTGGGGGACGAGGTAGCCCATCACCCAGCCGGCGAAGGGAGAGTGCACCGGGACGAGCTCGCCGTCGGTGCCGCGAACCTTGGCGACGACGTCGCCGGCAAGGACGTACTCGCCCTCTTTGCTACGACGGTCGCGTAGCGCGCCCTCGCAGGGGGAGACGACCAGCCGCTCGTCCATCGAGAGGCCCTCGCCGAATACGTCGTCGAGCGGCTCCCCCCATGCCTCGAGAGGGCCCGGCTCGCTCCCGAGGGGCTCCAGGACAATACTCAATTCGTCACCTGATCCTTTCAATTGCATCGGGGTAGATCGCTCCTACATCAGTCGTCGACGGCAACGCGCTCTGCCGGCTTCGGCTCGCCCGCGGCATCCGTCTTCTCCGTGGCTTCCTCGGTGGCCGCAAGGCGGAATGCCTCGGCGTCCGCGTCGCTGCCCACCGACGCCGTCGGAAGGTCCGGCACCGAGGTTCGGGCCAGGCCGCACAGGACCCGGGCAGGACCGACCTCCACCAGGGAGGTGACCCCGCCGGCCTGCATGGCCGTCAGCGTTTCGAAGAAGCGCACCGACGACGTCATCGCTGCGACCAGCAGGGCCTTGATTTCCGCCGGGTTCGTGTGGGGTCCGGTGTCCACACACGAATAGAACGGGCAGATTGGTTCTTTCACCTGAATATCGGCAAGGAGTGCCTCAACCTCAAGCGCGGCGGCCTCCATTAAGGGAGAGTGACCCGGAATCGGCACCTCCAAACGAACCACCCGCTTGGCGCCGGCCTCCTTGCAGGCCTCGGCAGCCTGCGCCAGCGCCTCGTCGGTGCCGGACATGACCGTCTGGTTCGGGCTGTTCAGGTTGGCCACCCATACACCGTCGATGCGGTCGCAGATTTCCTTGATGACCGACGTGTCGAGGCCGATCACCGCGGCCATCCCACCCGGGTTGCGCCGGGCGGCGTTCAGCATGGCCTTGCCCCGCAGCGAAACCAGCCGCAGGCCGTCCCCGAAGGCGAGCGCCCCCGCAGCGGTGAGGGCGGCGTATTCGCCGAGGCTGTGGCCCAGGACGGCGTCGGGGCACAAGCCCCGGCTCGACAGGGCGCGACTGGCGCCGGTGGCGGTGACGTAGAGGGCGGGTTGCAGGAGGTCGGCGGGGAAGGTCCCTCGGGAACTGCCGTTGGGCACCGCCGTGCACACGCGGGCAAGGTCGGCGTCGAGGATCTGACCGGCGATCTCGAGCAGCTCCCCGCAGGCTTCGAGGGCCCCGGCCATGCCGGGTCGCTGCGACCCCTGGCCGGGAAACATCCAGCCGATCATGTGGTCACCTGGATGTCGCCGCGATGTGCAAAAACGCGTACCGCAGACCTCTGGTTGGATTTCATACTCAATACGACACGCGCGTGGCCGAAGTGTTACGGGTTACCTCAAGTAACTTCCACGGACGTGGTTTTCCGGGTGTACGAACGTCCAAAGCGTCGCGAAGCGGGAGGGAGAACTTTCCCTCCTTTACGACACTTCGCGGCGCAGATGGGCGATGGTCCGGTGCAGCAGGACCCGCGCCGAGGTCTCCGTCCGGCCGAGCATCTCGGCGATTTCCGCGTGCGGGAGCTGCTCGACGAAGCGCAGGATGAGCGCTTTGCGGCGCTCCTCCGGGAGGTGGCTGATGGCCTCGAGCACCCGGCTGAGCACCTCGTCGTCGAGCACAGACTCGCCCGGGTCCTCCGACTCGTCGGCGGGCTCCGGGATCTCCTCCACCGAGACGACGTAGCGCCGCCGGCGGGTGTGATTGGCCGTGGCGTTCCTGGCCGACGTGAACAGCCACGAGGCCACCTCGTCCGTGCCCGCCTTTTCCGGGTCGAGATGGTCGAGGGCCTGGACGAACACCTGGGCCGTCAGGTCCTCGGCGTCGTGGTGGTTGCGGACGCGGCGGAGGATGTACGCGTTCACCGGTTTGATGTACCGGGAGTAGACTTCCCGATACGCCGACTCGCTCCACTTGGCGGCGCGCTGGACTTTCGCGGGGAGCTGCTGGACTTTGGCCGGAAGCTTGTCCATCCCCCCTTATACATCAGACCGACGCCGGGTAATGAGTTATTACCGGTTACCTAAGGTAACTTTATGCCCATGCGAATGCGGCTTTCCCGAGACGAGCGGCGCCTGCGCCTGCTGCTTGCCGCGACCGAGGTCTTCGGCGAGAAGGGTTACCGCAAGACCGAGGTGTCCGAGATCGTCCACCGGGCCGGGGTCACCAAGCCGATGCTCTACCGCCACTTCCCCGGCGGCAAGGCAGAGATCTACATGGAGGTGCTCGACGATCATCTCCAGTCGATGATGCGCAGGCTGGGGGAGGCCATGGGCAAGGCGGAGGCCCCCCTCGACGCACTGCGGCGTGGCATCGACGCGTACCTCCGCTTCGCCGAGGAGAACCCCGAGGCCTTCCACCTGCTGGCGGAGACCTCCGCCGAGCTCGACCCCGGCATCGTCGACCGCCTCAAGGAGGTCCGCAGCACCATCGCCGACGGGCTGGCCGACACCATCGGCGTGGTGCTGAAGGAGGCGGACCTTTCTCCCGAGGGCGCCCCCGTCTACGCCCATGTCCTGCTCGGCGGCGTCGAGTCGGTAGTGGCGTGGTGGCTGGAGACCAAGTTCCTGGAACGGTCGGCCGTCGTCACGTACCTGTTGACCCTGCTCTGGCGAGGCTTCGAGGGCCTGCCCCGCGGTGGGTCCCGTATCCGCTTCGAGCTGTCCCGGCTCATCGACCTTTCCCCGGTCGCCGAGGCGGGCTCGTAGCGCCCGCCGCAGCACGCATGGAGCCGCCCAACACCAGGCCGCCGTCGGGGATGCGGGACTTCCTGCCCGCCGAGGTGAAGGCGCGCGAGAAGGTCCTGTCCACGGTGCGGGACATCTTCGAGTCCTACGGCTTCGCCCCGCTCGAGACGCCCGCCATCGAACGGCTGGAGATCCTGCAGGGCAAGTACGGCGAGGAAGGCGACCGGCTGATCTTCCAAATCGCCCAGAGGGGGAAAAGGGCCGGGGAAGAGGCGGACCTTGCCCTTCGCTACGACCTCACGGTGCCGCTGGCCAGGGTGGTCGCCGAATACCAGGGCCGCACGGGCAGGATCTTCAAGCGCTACCAGGTCGCGCCGGTGTGGCGGGCGGACCGGCCAGGGCGGGGAAGGTTCCGGGAGTTCTACCAGTGCGACATCGACGTCGTCGGGCCGGAGTTCGGCCTGGCCGACGCCGAGACCATCCTCGTGCTGACCGATGCCCTTGCGGCCGTAGGGCTGAAGGGCTTCGAGGTGCGGCTCAACTCCCGCAAGGTCCTTCGGGGCCTGATCGAGTCGTACGGGATCGACCCGGCCCGCGAGGCGGACGTCCTGATTGCTCTCGACAAGTTCGACAAGATCGGCGAGGCCGGGGTTGCGGAGGAGTTGCGGGGGCGGGGGCTGGCGGACGTTGCACCCCTGCTGGCGGGGGTCGCAGGGCCGGAGGAGGATCTGCGGCATCGCCTGGGCGCCTCGGACACGGGACGAAGCGGTCTCGACGAGGTCGACCGGCTCATCGACCTCGCAGGTCCCCTGCTGCGCGAGGGCGTGATCCAGTTCTCGCCGGTGCTTGCCCGGGGGCTCAGCTACTACACCGGGCCGATCTTCGAGGTCTATGTCGAAGGCTCGACCTCGGCGATCTCGTCCGGGGGCCGCTACGACGACCTGGTGGGCATGTTCGCCGGCCGGTCGATTCCCGCGGTCGGAGGGTCCCTCGGGATCGAGCGGATCATCCCACTGGTTAGCCGGGGCGAGGAGGGCGTCGTCTCGCCCGCCAAGGTGTTCCTGGCCGTGTGGGACGCCGACGCCAGGCCCGAGGCGCTTGCGACGGCCTCGGCGCTGCGGGCAGCCGGCATCCCGGCCGAGGTGTACCTCGGGGGGGAGCGGATGGGGGAGCAGCTTGGCTATGCCTCGTCTCGTGGCATCCCCTACGCGGTGCTGCGGGGGCCGAAGGAGAAGGAGCAGGGGATCGTCACCGTGCGGGACCTTGGAACGCGGGAGCAGACGGCCGTTCCGGAAGGGGACCTCGT
>JAOPZY010000224.1 GCA_025963875.1 Actinomycetota bacterium | reverse complement strand
TACCGCCAGGAGATGGCAGAATCCCCGCATGACATCGACGGGTGAGTTCGTGACCCTGGACGAGATCCGGGAAGCAGGCAGGCGCCTGGAGGAGGTGTGCCTGCGGACACCGGTGTGGCCGTCACGGATTCTGTCGAGAATGGCCGGAGGTACCACCCTGCTCAAGTGCGAGAACCTCCAGCGCACCGGTTCCTTCAAGATCAGGGGAGCCTACAACCGAATTGCGAACCTGTCGCCCGAGGAGCGTGCCCGGGGCGTCGTTGCCGCCAGCGCCGGGAACCATGCCCAGGGCGTCGCCCTCGGGGCATCGCTGCTCGGCGTCACCTCCACGGTGTTCATGCCCGCGGGGGCGCCGCTGCCCAAGGTGGAGGCGACGGGCAAGTACGGCGCCAAGGTCGTGCTCGAGGGCTCGATCTACGACGAGTCCCATGCCGCAGCCCGGGAGTTCGCTGAGCAGACCGGTGCGGTGATGGTGCACCCCTTCGACCACCGCGACGTCATCGCCGGGCAGGGGACGATCACGCTGGAGATCCTGGAGCAGGTGCCCGATGTGAAGTCGATCATCGTGCCCATCGGGGGCGGGGGCCTCGTGTCGGGCATCGCTGCGGCGGCCAAGGCCCTGCGGCCCGATCTGCGGATCATCGGCGTCGAGCCGGTCGGCGCAGCGACGCTTACCGGCTCCCTCGAGGCCGGCGAGGTGGTGACGCTCCCCGAGATCTCCACCATCGCCGACGGCCTCGCGGCCAAGCGGGCCGGGGACCTCACGTTCGAGCATGTCCGCGCGCTGGTGGACGATGTCGTGACCGTCACCGAGGGCGAGATCGCCGAGGGACTGCTGCTCATGACCGAGCGTGCCCGGCTGCTGGTCGAGCCGGCGGCGGCCGTGGGCGTGGCGGGAGCCATGCGGCGGCGTTCCCCGATCACCTTCCCCGCCGTCGTGATCCTCTCGGGCGGCAACATCGACCCGCTGCTGCTGCTCCGGGTGATCCGCTTCGGCATGACGTCGGCCGGACGCTACTTCTCCTTCCGCACCCGGCTCAGAGACCGCCCCGGCGAGCTACAGCGTCTGTCGGGCGCCATCGCGGAGGTGGGCGTCAACGTCGTCGGCATCGAGCACCGGCGTGAGGGCGTGCTGCACTCCAGCCTCGGCGACGTCGAGGTGTCGATCCAGGTCGAGCTCCGGGGGCCGGACCACATCAAAGAGTTGATCGCCCGGCTCGAGGACGACGGCTACGAGGTCACCGCCCTCTAGCAGCCCGGTACGATGGATGGGAGGACAACCCGCCCACCGGCCGAGGCGAAAGGGGGGAGCTGTGAAGATCAGCATCGAATACTGCGTCGTCTGAAATTACACGGACAGGGCCGTCGGTCTGGCGGCCAAGCTCCTTGCGGACCGCCCCCGCGACATCACCGAGTTGACCCTGATCCCCTCCGGCGGCGGGGTCTTCGAGGTGATGGTCGACGGCGACCTGGTGTTCTCCAAGAAGGCCACGAAGCGCCATCCCGAGTACCGGGAGATCGAGCAGGCCCTCCAGGGCCGCTAGGACCCGTGCCGAACGACACCGGCTCCCTGGACGCCCTGCAACCTTCTTTGGGTGATGAACACGCATATGCATTGCTCAGCACTCAAAGAAGGCGCTGAAGGGGGCCGTCATCGCCCAACTGCTTCATACGTTCGTAGTCGTCCATCGTGTCAAGGTCGGGCGGGAGGTCCGCGTTCAGGTCGACCCGCGTCACCCAGTCGGGGTGGGCCTTGATCACATCCCGGGCCCCCCGGTCCCCCTCGACGGCGAGCAGGTCCGGCCATACGCTCCGGTCGAACAGCACGGGGTGGCCGGGCTCGCCGCGATAGCTGCCCTGGACGATCGGGCCCGCGCCGGACCGGTAGGCGTCTACGACGGCCCGGATGTCGGCGGGGCGCATCGCTGGCTGGTCGCCCAGGAGCAGCAACGCCGCCTGGGCCGAGGGGGAGGCGGCGGCCAGCCCCGTTCGCATCGAGCTCGCCTGGCCCGTGGCGTAGTCGGGGTTCACGACCGTCCTGGCGGCGGGCGGAAGGCTGAGCGCAGCCGCCACGTCCTCCGCCCGGTGCCCCAGGACGACGACCAGCTCATCCAGCCCCGCCGCGGCCCCCGCCTCCAGGACGTACTGGAGGACCGGCCGTCCCCCGAGGTCCATGAGCTGCTTGGGCTGGCCGAGCCGGGACGACGTACCAGCAGCCAGCACGATGCCCGAGATCACGGGCTCAAGATACTGCGGGAGGCCGATGTTAGTCCGCTACCGCGCGCATGTGCGCGATAGACACCTAACCTCCCCACAACGCCAGCACCCCCCTCGTGGGGGGTGCTGGAGAAGCGGGTCCCGGCGGACGAACTAGGCCGCAGGGTGAATCGTGTTGTTGTTGCACCCCGGGTCGCCACCGTGGCCGGCGCTGAGAATTCCCAGTGCGACCCCGTAGTTCGCGTGGCACAGGTTGGCGTCGATCGTGTGGACGTTCTGGATGATCGACGACGTGTCGGCCTTGATGTTCACCACGTCGGTCAGGATCACGCTCGACTGCGTGTTGCGAATCGCGGTCAGCGTGCCGTTGATGCTCTGAGCCGTCGCCAGGATCGAGCCGACCTGGTCATGGATCACGTGCACCGTCTTGTTGATGTCCACCACCGGCGGGGTGATCCCATCCACCTGCGTCTGGATGTGGGCCGCCGTGTTCTTCACGATCTCAAGCTGGCCCGTGAGCGGCTGGGCAGCCTGGAGGATCGAGTTCGCCGTGTTCTCCGTCTTGTTCAGCTGCGAGACGTAGGAGGTGTCCCCCTTGGCGCCCGCCAGCTTGGATGTGATGTCCGTCACCTTGTTGTTGATCTCCTGCGCAGCCACCAGCGTCCGGGTCAGGATCAGCACCGCAGACAGCGCCCAGGCGATCACGATGATGAGGGCGATACCCGCCTGCCCCCGTTCACCGTTGCGAAAGCCTCTCATGCATTTCCTCCTTGAAGGCGCTTAGCTGTCTCTAGCCGCAGGGCAGGTTGCCACCCAGCAGCCTGATGGCGGTGCTGTTGCAGATGTCGGATGCGTGGGCCTGGATGTTGCCGTTGCTGTTCAGGTTGGTCTTTGCGTCGACCAGGTCGTTCTGGATAGCGATGAGGCCCTTGCTGCCGTCGCCCACGATCTGGCCGACGTCGCTCAGGATGCCTCGGGCGACCGGGTTCTCGATGTTGACCAGGACGCCTTCGATGGCGTTCAGGCCCGACTCGGTGGTGACCAGGGTGCCCTCGGTGTCCTTCAGGGACGGGTCGATCGTGGTCAGCTGCGAGTTGATGTCGGTCAGTGAGCCGATGATCGCGTCTGCCTGGGCCGGGATGGGCTTCAGCGAGGCGTCGATCTTCTCCAGGGTGCCGTTGATGTTCGCCACGTGACCTGGCAGCGGGTTCACGTCGCCGTTGATGCCGGTCACGTTGCCCGTCGTGGTGCCGAGTGACCTGTCGATGGCCTCAAGGGCCGAAATGATGCCGAGCAGGAAGCCGATGACCACCAGGACCACGAGGACCCCGATGGAAACCCACACTTTCAGCCACCGGTTCGCGCTCATCAGTGGAGCGGCGATGTCCGGTGCATATGCTGCTGGACGCTGCGCCATCCTCAGTTCTCCTTCTTATCCGTAGCTCGTCTTGACATCGGGAGGCTGAGGCCTACCCGCTGCACTTCTGCGCGGTGGCCTTGTCGATGTTGCACGTGGACGTGCGGATGGACCGCGCCTCGCCCTTGATGGTGTCTGCGTCGCCAAGGATCAGTCCTGCCTGCGTGACTGCCTGGTCCAGTCCAGCCTTGATCGCCGTCGCGTCACCGTTGATGGCGTTGGCGGTGTTGAGGATAGAAGCTGCCGTGCCGTTGATGGCGTGGGCCGTGCCGTTGATGGCGGTCGCCGTGCCGTTGACGGACACCGCGAAGTTGTCGATGGACTTGGCCGTGGCGATGATCGTGTTCAGCTTGGCCTGCAGCGACTGGCTGCCGTCGGGTGCGGCGCCGCCAGCGGTCTTCAGAATCGACGACGCGACGTCGTTCGTGTGCGTGAGCTGCCCGATAACGGAGGTGTCACCCTTGATGCTGGTGGCACCCGATTGGATCGTCGAGGCCTTGGCGTTGATCCGGTCGGCCACTCGAACGGTCCTGAACAGAAGGTAGAACGACACAACAACTGCCACGACGACCACGACGAGGCCGACTGCTCCCTGGCCCCCCTCGGTCTTCATGAGCCTGCGCATACGCTCCAACTTGACCCCCTTCACCTTCCTCTTGTAGGGACCCGGCCCGATCGAACCATCCCGGATCCCGAAACGCCCCACATAGGGAACAAACCTGGTGCCGTCCTGCAAAGTGCCGGAGCCAGAGGTGGGCCCCGCAGCCGAGATGCCGACCGGGCCCCCCGAGCCCTGGCCGTCACCGGCTCCCCACCTCGTGATCCGTCCACGTCGACCTGTGAAACGCAACCGCTACCGCAAACCCCACTGCCCCAGCTCGACTTACTTCCTGAAGCCAGTTACTTGATGCCGGCAACCCCCGTGTAGTTGCCGGTGCCGCTCATCGTGCCTGCGGTGTTGGAGCCGGTGGCGATGCGGCCGGCGGCCACACCCTCGATCCGCTCCGCGAGGCGGTAGAGCAGGGGGAGCGCCCCGGAGATGATCCCGAGCGTCCGGTTGATCTGCTGGAGACCCGGCACGATCGGCTCGGCGTGGCCGACGATCTGGACCACCATGTCCACGGTGGTGGCCAGCCCATCGTCGATCTTCTGCAGGAGGCCGGCTACCCAGTTCAGGTAGATGAGCAGAACGCCGACCAGCAGGATGACGTCTATCAGCGAGAATGCGACGAGAAGTGTACTCATTAGCGCGGCACCGCCTTCTTGCCAGAGCCCGACAGAACCCGGGTGAGGAACAGGTGGTGATTCAGACCCTCGGCCAGCACCGCATCGACCTGACCCGCGGTGTCGGCGATCAGGAAGCTCTCGCCAGTGTTCCGGGCGGTCTGGCCGAGCGTCTCGACGACGCCCTCCACACCCCGGTCAATGTCCTGGACGAGACGGATAAGCAACGTCAGCACGCCGATGACGACGAGGACGACGACGAGGCCGAGACCGACGGCCATCCACCACCAGGTCACTTCCTCGGGGGCGTACCCCGGCACAGACGAGGCTGCCGGGAGATGTGCAGCAACTGCAACGAGTGGTGCAATCATTTTCCTCCCATCACCCCCCGAGAGACTTTCGAACCGTGAGCAGGTCATTGACGATGGTTGACGCGTGATCAATGGTGGTCTGCAGATCCCACAACGGGGCCGTATTGGTCCAGCATGCTTCCAGCCCCCGAATCGCTTCCTGCGCCTGCACCCCGATGTTGCGGGCGAGGACGAGGATGGCCTGCACCTCGATGACGACGATGACAATTGCGATCGTCGTGATGACGAATCCGATGTACCAGCCGGTGAGATTGGCCTGCGTCGGACTGGCCAACAGACTCGCCGCTAGCGTTACCATGGGCTCAACCTCCTTCCCTCCATACCGGTGCCTCCTTTGGTTCTCCCGTGAACGTCTATGACACGTTACTGACCATCAGTCCTACGTGTGTCCGCGCCGACTGCCTCCGGCCCGACCCGCGAGGGCGTCGGCCTTTGCACGGACGGGAGCGAGGTTGTTGTTCACGTTACTCACCACCGGCGGCACGGTCTGGGTCTGGTTGGCGATCGCCGCCACACCGGCGATGATCGTGCCCAAGGTGAAGGTGACGTGGTTCAGCTGGGCGATGATGCGGTAGAGATAGCTGGTCAGCGATATGACGACCACGGCGATCAACACCAGGTCGAGCCATCCGAAAATGCTCATCTAGGCCTTCCTCCTCTCCATCAAAGGTTGTGCTTCCTCTGAAACGGGTACCTCATGACAGGAGAGGCCGCTCCTAACCGCCACGCACCACCCGATCCACCGCATTGGCGTAGCGGGTGGCGCCCACGGCGACCTCCTTGACCACGCTGTCGGTGATCTCAAGCAGTTCCGGCACCCCGTCAAGCTCACCCGTGAGGATGACGCCGTTCTCGAGGATGCCATCGACATGGCCCCGAATACTGTTGATGGCACTCATCACCCGCTGTAGCGAAACCAGGTACGGGATTGCTGCCACCAGCAGTAGGACCAAAAGCCCCGCTGCGAAAAGCCCTCCTGGACCACCCATGGACCCTCCCTCTTCTCTCGCGCCGACTCCCCGACGCTATGTAAACGCACGAGGGGTGCGTTACCCCTACTAAGACTGCCCTACTTCTTTCCGAACTTGAAGATGTTCTTGAAGAAGGCCTTAGCGGAGATGAGCATGAGTGAGAAACCGCTCATCGCCTTGACCTTGCCGGCGCCCTTGCCGGCGGCCCCGGGCTTTGCGATGTCACCGGCTGCACAGTTGGCGAACTGCTTCATGAGCGAGCCGATGACGTCCTGCATCATGCCTCGGCCGTACTGGGCGATGGCACCGGTCATCTGGATGTCCTGGGAGAGCATCACCCGGGTGCCGCCACCGGCCTGCTGCATCGTCGACGTCACCGTGGCGGAGGCCTGGCCCTTGCCCTTCTCCTCCGAGCCCGTGGCCTTCATGACCACCCGGTGGGAGCCGTCGTTCTTCTCCAGGATGTCGATGACTCCGGAGAATGCCAGCTTGAGCGGGCCCATGCTGATCTTGACCCGGCCCTTCACCTGGCGATCGGTTGCCGAGACGATCTCGGCGCCCGGCATGCACCGCGCGACGCGCGGGAAGTCGTTCATGTACTTCCACACCTGGTCCACCGGTGCTGGAATGGTGAACTCGTTCTCAATCAGCACTTCTAATCCCCCTCCTCTAGCGACGCCCCGTGGTTACACGGAAACAAACCCTAACTGTTCCGGAATCACAAAGTCCACATGACTACCAGGCAATACGCCCACGAAGAGTGGTGGATACGACGCTCTGGGAAGCGCCACTTTTCCAGGCGCGCTGCAACGTCTGGATAGTTGCCCTTGGTAAAGTCGAGACCGTCGGTTGTGGGGGCTGACGCTCGCGTCACGCAGCCCCCACCGAGGCCGCAGCGGACGTGGCGTTGCCGGTCTCAGCTGATTCGGAGACGGAGTCGGCGCGGGGGTGGATGTGACCCTTGCGGTCACGGAGGAAGCCGGCCCGGTGGCCGGCGCGGACGGCCAGCACCTCGGCCATGATCGCCCAGGCGACCTC
>JAOPZY010000187.1 GCA_025963875.1 Actinomycetota bacterium | reverse complement strand
CCCCGGCCCTTCGAGAGGGGGGTGGGGAGGCGGCCGACGCTGGTCCAGAACGTCGAGACGCTGGCGCACCTGGCCCAGATCGCCCGCAACGGCGCCGGGTGGTTCCGCCAGTCGGGGAGCCCCGAGGAGCCCGGGACCGCCCTGGTCACCGTGAGCGGCGCCGTGGTGCGCCCGGGGGTGATCGAGGTCCCGGTCGGCACGCCGCTCGAGGCGATCGTCGGGCGGGCCGTTCCGGTGGGGCGGCCGGCGGCGGCGCTGGTCGGCGGCTTCTTCGGCACCTGGGTGCCGGCAGGGCAGTTCGGCCTCCCCTTCAGCCGGGCGGGCCTGGCCGAGGTCGGGGCCTCGCCGGGGGCCGGCGTCGTGATCGTCCTGGCCGACGGGGCGTGCGGCCTCACCGAGACGGCCCGGATCATGGCGTGGTACGCAGCCGAGAGCGCCGGGCAGTGCGGGCCGTGCGTGTTCGGGCTGGGCGCCCTGGCTCAGGAGATGGCGGCGCTCAGCCACGGCCCGGTGGGTGCGGAGGGCCTCGCCCGGCTGCAGCGCTGGGCGGCGCAGGTCGAGGGCCGGGGGGCCTGCAAGCACCCGGACGGGTCGGTGCGGCTGGTGCGCAGCGCCCTGCGGGCGTTCCCCCACGACCTCCAGCGCCACCTCGGGGGCCGGCCCTGCGCCGCCAGTGCCGGGGCGCCGACCATCGCCGTTCCCCGTGCCCGCACCGACCCCGAGGGGAGGTGAGAGCCATGGCACGCACGGCGCAGACGATGCAGGTCGACATGATCGCCTGCGTGGGCCACGGGGTCTGCGCGGAGCTGCTGCCGGAGTGGATCCGCCTCGACGACTGGGGCTACCCGATCATCCGCAAGGAGGCCATCCCGCCGGAGCTGATGACGCAGGCCAGGTGGGCGGTGTCGAACTGCCCGGCGCTCGCGCTGAAGCTTCGGAAGAAGAAGGCGTAGCCGAGCCACCCGTTCCGGATTTGCGGTTCACGCTGCCCCCAGCCGGGTAGGCGAAAACCGTCAGGGGGTTGCCCATGAACGAGCGGTGGTTCAAGCAGGCCGTCATCTATTCACTCGATGTCGAGACGTTCCAGGACTCCAACGGCGACGGCGTCGGCGACATCCCGGGCCTCATCGCCCGCCTCGACTATCTCGCCCGGCTGGGCGTGACGTGCCTCTGGCTGCACCCGATCCATCCCACACCGGACCGGGACGACGGCTACGACGTCGCCGACTACTACGGCGTCAACCCCCGCATCGGCTCGCTCGGCGACTTCGCCGAGCTGCTCCACCGAGCGAGGAACCGGGGCATCCGGGTCATGATCGACCTCGTCGTCAACCACACGTCCAACGAGCACCCGTGGTTCCAACTGTCCAGGTCGAGCCCCGACTCGCCGTACCGCGACTGGTACGTCTGGTCGGAGGCCAGGCCCAAGTACCTCACCGAAGGCGTCGTCTTCCCCGGCGTCCAGGAGCGCACCTGGACCTGGGACGACGCCGCCCAGGCCTGGTACCACCACCGCTTCTACGAGTTCCAACCCGATCTCAACTGGGCCAACCGAGAGGTCCGGCTCGAGATCGCCAGGGTCGTCGGCTTCTGGCTCCAGATGGGTGTCAGCGGCTTCCGCATGGACGCCGTCCCCTTCGTCGTCGAGGACCCGAGAGCGGACCGAGCCGACGGCCACCGGGAGTTCGGCTGGTTGGACGAACTGCGCGACCTCATCAGCTGGCGGCAGGGAGACCTCGTCGTGCTCGCCGAAGCCAACGTCGACCGCGAGAACATCCCCGAGTACTTCGGCGGTGGCCACCGCCTGCACATGCTCTTCAATTTCGCCCTGAACGAGCGCATCTTCCTCGCCCTCGCACGCCAGTCCGCCGCCCCGATCCGGGAGGCACTGTGGTGGACGCCAACCATCGCGGAGCCTTGCAGTTGGGCGACGTTCCTCCGCCTCCACGACGAGATCGACCTCTCCCGGCTCAGCCCAGGCGAGCGGCAGGAGTGCTTCGAGGCGTTCGGGCCCGAGCCGGAGATGCGGCTCTACGAACGCGGAATTCGCCGCCGCCTCGCTCCGATGCTTGGCGGAGACCGCAGACGTATCGAGCTGGCCTATGCCCTCCAGTTCTCGCTGCCGGGCACGCCGGTGCTCCGCTACGGCGAGGAGATCGGCATGGGGGACGATCTCAGCCTTCCGGAACGGTACTCCATCCGCACGCCGATGCAGTGGTCGGACAAGCCCAACGCGGGGTTCTCGACGGCGCCGGAGGACCGGCTGATACGCCCGGTGATCACCGACAGGGACTACGGGTACGAGCAGGTGAACGTGGATGCCGAGCGGGGCGACGACGAGTCGCTCCTGGCGTGGTTCGAGCGCATGCTGCGGGCCCTGCGCGAGTGCCCCGAGTCCGGAGACGGCCGATGGATGCTCCTCGACTCCGGCCTCGAGCAGGTCCTTGCCCTCCGCTTCGACGGCCGCACCGGCACGACGGTGGCGATCACCAACCTCCGCGACGAGCCCTGCAAGGTCGACCTCAGTACGGATCTCGGGACGCCCGACCTGGTGCTCGAGATGTTTGCCAACCGCCGGTACGGCACCCGGCCGCGAGATCTGGCCTCGCTCGACCTGGACGGATGGGGCTACCGTTGGCTCCGGCTCGAGTTCTCGAACTGATGCGGCAGTTCCGCCAGCTAGCCGAGGGGTAGCTTGGGCCGAAAAGGGCGCACAGCGCACCTATTGGCACAATCTAGAGTGGCTTCATCATGGCGGCCGGTCAGCTTGTAACCCCTGGGCGTACCTCAGGGCATCGACACTGCTCGCAGCCCCAGCCCGGGTGAAGCTGCACCCGCCACGATCGTCCGCCTTCCGGACCGGCGGAACGCTGCGATGACCCACGATCCGACCGAGCCCGCCGGCGAGGAGCGGTACGCCAACTGGGACGAGATCTACCTGGACAACGTGGTCCGCGTCTACCGCCTTCTCTTCTCCAAGGTCGGCAATCGCCACGACGCAGAGGATCTGACCACCGAGGTGTTCATGGCGGCTCTCGGGCCCCTGCGGGTCACTGCCTCGCGCGGCGAGGTCCGGGCTTACCTTGCTGCCACGTGCCGCACCGTCCTCGCCACGTACTGGCGGCGGCGCCTCGGCCTGCAAGTCACCTCCATCGACCCCGATCTGGCCGCAAGCTACCTGGCCGAACCTCCGGCAGAGTCGGACGCTCCCGCCCGGGCGCGGCGGCTGCTGCAGGGCCTGCCGGATCGCCACCGCCGCATCCTCGAGCTGCGGTTCCTGGAGGCGTGCTCCATTAAGGAAGCCGCCCGGGAGATGGGCATCAGCGTCGCCAACGCCAAGGTGCTCCAGCACCGCGCGTTGCGCATGGCCGCCGCCGGCTCGGGAGCGGAATCATGAATCACCGCACCCTGCGAGCCGCACGCCGGACCAACGCCATCGTCGACGGCCAACGAGTCCCGGCAGGTCGGGTCCCCGGCGAGGAGTTGGAGGCGTTCCGGGTCGCGATTGCCTTGCGAGCGGGACGCCCGGCGGCCGATCTCCCCAGCGAGGAGTTCGTGACCCGGCTGCGCCGGGAGTTGGCTGCCGAGGTCGATACCGGCCCGGTTCCAGGTCGGCGGCGGGCGATTTCCCGCCGAACCGTGCTCGCCGGCGCCGCGGCGGCCGCAGCCGGGGTCGCCGGCGCCATGGCCGACCGGACGCTCCTGCACTACGGGACTCCGGAGCGAGCCGTGCCCCAGGCCCTCGACCTCGATCCCGCTCAGGGCCGGTGGGTGGCGGTGGCGAGGGAAGCCGATCTGGCCGACGGCGCCGCCCACCGATTCGAGACCGCCGGGGTGGTCGGTTTTCTCGCGCAGGCCGGGACCGGCCTCACCGCGGTGTCGGGCGTATGCACGCACCAGGGCTGCCTGCTCCGCGGGAATGACGAGACCCGGCGGCTGGAGTGTCCATGCCACATGAGCAAGTTCGGCTACGACGGAGCGGTGGCCGCCTCAAGGCTGCACCCCGCCCCGGCGGCCCTCCCCCGGTTGCAGGTCCGACGGCGAGACGGCAGCATCGAGGTCTTGGTTCCTCCGTCCGTTTAAGGCCATTCGGCGCCGCTGCTCGCCTTGGGCAAAATCCGCCCCGCCTCGCATTGGCCGCTGTGCCGACGGCTTGCTCGGCGCCACTACGGAAAGCGCTGAGCCGCAGTCGGTCGGCATGCAGTCCTCTGCATTCAGATGGGGAGCGGGATACAGCACCGCGGTTTACTGTTGGGGCGTCGTTGCCCGACAGCTGTTCGATGTGGAGACGATCAGGCCATGAGTCCCCGCAAGCGGAAGTCCGACGCCTTCGTCGAGGCGGTGCTCGGAGATCGGCCGCTGCCCCAGGGCCGGATCGACGACCCCGAGGACGTCGCCGCGCTGCGGGCCGCCATCGAACTGCGGGCGGGCATGGAGGGAGCGGACCTTCCGGACGAGGACTTCATCGCCGGCCTCGCAGGCAGGTTGTCGGATGCCAGACACGGCGGGCGCCGACCTGCCGGTACCTCCCGGCGGGCCTTCCTCACCGGCGCGGCAGCGGCAGTGGTTGCCGGAGCCGGCGGGGTCGTGCTGGATCGGACCGTGTTCGGGTCCGGCGCCTCGCAGCCCGCCCAGAGCCAGGCCCAGCTGACGCCGGACCAGGGCCAGTGGGTCCCGGTAGCGGCCGAGACCGACCTGGGGGGTGCGGCCAAACAGTTCGCCGCCGGCGCCGTCGTCGGCTTCGTCAGTGACCAGTCCGGCGTCCCCGTGGCCGTGTCGGGATCCTGCACGCACCTCGGATGCCTGCTGCGGATGAACGCCCCGGCGGGTCGACTCGACTGTCCCTGCCACCGGACGGCGTTCTCGTACGACGGCACGGTGATCTCCTTCGAGCTCCAGACGAAGCCCCCGCCGCTGCCCCGAATCCAGGCTCGCCGTCAGAACGGAAGCGTCGAGGTGTTCGTCCCTCCACCCGCCTGATCCGGCCCAGGGCGTAACCCCCCTCCCTATCTTCATGCGGACGGGAGCCCGAGGCGCCCCTCAAGGCGCCGGATAAGAGGGGGCAAGCAGTGAGCGACTTCACGTCGACCATCAACGACGACACCGCCACGACCCAGGGCAACCGGCGACACGGGCGGACAGTTTTCCGAGCGGCCGTGGCCGTGGCCGTGGCGCTCCTTCTGCTCCCAGAGCGCCACACATTGTTGGAAGGAGCGCGGCGGCTCTCCCACATCTCGCCGGTGTGGTTCCTGCTGGCCGTGGCCGCAGAGGTGGTCTCCGTCCTGGCAGCCGCCGAACTGCAGCGGCTGCTTCTTGCCGACGTTGGCGTCGACGTCGGGCGGATGCCCTCGCTGCGCCTGATCTCGGCGTCCTGGTCGGTCAGTGCCGTCCTTCCCGCCGGCATGGCCTTCTCGACGGCGTACACCTACCGGCAGCTCACCCGCCGGGGGGCTGACGCCGGCCGTGCGGCCTGGGTCCTCGCCGCAGGAGCGGTCCTGTCTGGAGGCTCGCTTGTCCTCCTGGGTCTGGTGGGGGCCGAGCTGTGCATCAAGGCGCTCTCCTCGTGGCCCGGCGGTCCGGCGGTCGGGGTAGCCGCCCTGGCCGTCGCGGCCGGCGCCTTGGGCTGGTTGATCTGGATCCGCCGCCATCCCTCGACGGTACGGACCGTGATCGAAAGGTTGGCCGGCGTCCTCGGTGCCCACACCCGGGGCAGCCGGCGGGATGTCGAGGTGTCCGGGGACTCGGTAGCGTGGACGTACGCCACGCGGATCCCCCTTCCGCCCCTGGCCGGCGTCGGCGTCTGGACCGCGACCCTCGCGCTCGCGACGATGAACTGGCTGGCCGACCTGGGAGCGCTTAGCCTGGCGTTCCTGTCGCTCGGCGTGGCGATTCCCTGGCGCGGCCTGTTGCTGGCCTATGCCGTGGGCCAGGTGGCGGCCAGCCTTCCGCTCCTGCCGGGCTCCATCGGGGTCGCGGAAGCGGCGATGGCCCTCGCCCTCGTCGCCGTCGGGACCCGTCCCGCAGCTGCGGTCGCCGTCGTGCTCGTCTACCGGCTCATCAGCTTCTGGCTGCCGTTGCCGGTCGGCTTGTGGTTCTGGGCCAGCAACCGGCGGGCGGAGGAGCCTGCATCCCGTGGCGTGCTGGTCGGTGGAAGAACGGGACCTGCATCGGCGGCGAAGCCTTGACCCCCTCCGTTCAACCCCCAAACGCAACGTCAGAAAGGACTTCAGTCATGGAGCGTCACGCACGGGCCCTCGTCGCCCTCACAGCATCGGCAGCAGCCGCAGCGCTCATCGCCGTCACGGTCGCAGGTCCCGCCCTGGCCCGGAACGGGGACCCGGGGGTGGCGTTGAAACCAGGGACCGGCAAGTGGTGACCGACTGGAACAAGGAGCTGATCACGATCGTCAACACACCGAAGGTCCAGCCGCCGGCCATCCATCCGACCCGGAGCTTCGCCATGCTGCAGGCTGCCGAATACGACGCGGTGGTGTCGATCACCCACGCCGACCGTCCGTCCCTCGTCTCGGTCGACGCGCCACCGCGAGCCCGGCCGGACGCTGCCGCCGATCAGGCCGCCCACGATGTCCTGACGGCTCTGTATCCCTCGATGGCGCCGGCGGTCGACCAGGTGCTGGCGGCCGAGCTCCAGGCGATCCCCGACGGCGGCCCAAAGCGGGAGGGCATCAAGGTGGGGAGCACCGTTGCGGCACGGCTCGTGCAGAACCGGTCATCCGACGGCTCTGGAGCGACTCCCGCTGCTTTTGTCCCGGGCACGGGCCCCGGCGACTACCGCCCCACCCCGCCCAACTTCCCCGCTCCCGTGTTCACGAACTGGGGGACCATCAGGCCGTTCGTGCTGGAGCGCGGGAGCCAGTTCCGCCCAGCGGCCCCTCCGGCGGTCACCAGCGCCGACTACGCCGCCGCGTTGAACGAGGTCGAGAGCCTGGGTCGGGACTCGAGCACAACCCGCACGGCCGACCAGACCTCGATCGCCAAATTCTGGGGAGCGGCGCCCATCTGGAATGTGTGGAACGAGATCGCTCAGAGGACGGTTGATGCCAACGGAGCGAGCCTCGAGAATGCCGTCACGGTCTTCTCCCAACTCGACTTCGCCCTGGCCGACACGGCCATCGCCCTGTACGACGGCAAGTACCACGACCAGGTCTGGCGACCGGTGACGGCCATCCGCCTCAGCGACACGGCCGGCAACCCGGGCATCGTCGGGGACCCGACGTGGACCCCGCTGGCGGTCACGGCGCCCGACCCTTCCTACCCGGGCGCCCACAGTGGTTTCAGCGAGGCTGCTGCCACCGTGCTCTCCTCGTTCTACGGGCGCCGCGAGCATCTCGCGGTCACGTCCGACGGCATGCCGGGAGTGACCCGGACCTTCCCGAGCTTCCAGGCGGCAGCGGATGAGGCGGGGTTCAGCCGGATCCTCGCCGGTCAGCACACCCGCCTCGATCACGTTGCGGGTGAGAAACTCGGCAGGCAGGTGGCGGACTTCGTCCTCGACGACAGCGAGTAGAGCCTAACTTTGGGCCCGCACGAGATCGCTCACACGGAGAAGCAGGTCATTCACCTCTCTCCGGTGCGACGCCACATCGAGCCTCAGCAACGTGTCGGCACTCTCCCGCGAGGAGGCTTCCAGCTCTTCCAGCTTGCGCCGTAGGTCGCCGTACAGCGCCCCGGCGGGACCCAGCGTCAACGCTTGACTCAGATACACGAGCAGTGCGTGAAGCTGGCGCATGACTCCGAACACCTCGAACATCTGCGTCGCCATCTGCGGCGACTCGCGCCAGTTGCGTCCATTGAACGTGATCTGCGTAACCTTCTGCCCCGCACCGAAACAGTCGTAGGCGACGCACCCCCGGAAGCCTTCGGCCCGGAGGCGGTCGTGGATGCCGCAGCGGAAATCCCTTGTCAGGTTCGGGCAGGGCTCCCCCGGGCGTTTGTCGATAGCGAAATCCGGAGACCGGGCAAAGGCCGGTGCGACGCAGCAAAGACCGCAGCAGCGCTCGCAGTCGGGTTTGAGGCCGGGGTGCTCCTCCGGCGAAGGACCTAGCAATTCGAGCTCTCGGGACATTTTCAGAACATACAACGACCCGGACTAGACTCCGGACGCTCATGGCAGACAAGGAACAGGTCGCGAGACTTCGCAACTCGGTCGCCGACTGGAACAGGTGGAGAGCCAAGGACCCAGGGACGAACGTGGACCTCAGGCAGGCGGACCTGGGCCACACGGATCTCAGGCGGGCGGATTTGAGACGGGCGGACCTGAGCGAGTCCGATCTGTATCAGGCAAACCTCAGCGAGGCTCGCCTTGCCGGTGCCGATCTCACCAGGGCCGTTCTCATCGAGGCCGACCTCATCGGCGCCGATCTCAGCCGGGCAGTCCTCAACCGGGCGGCGCTCGTCGGGACGTACCTCATAGGGGCGGACCTCCGGCGGGCCGACCTGAACGTCACCGACCTCAGGGGCGCAGATCTCCGCGGGGCAGACCTCAGGGGCGCCGACCTGACCCATAGCTTCTTCCTGATCCAGGCCCAGATCGAAACGGCAACTGGCGACCGCTCCACGAAGCTGCCGCCGGCCTTCACTCGCCCAGAGCACTGGCGCTGATAAACGGTCAAGCCTATTTGGCCGCGCTTGCCTTCCGGCAGTCGAAGATGGAACATCATTCCAGCGACGACGGAGGGGGATCGGCGATGGGATGGGAGAAGCAGGCGGCCCTCAACGAGGCAGTGGCCCGGGATCTGAACGAAGACATCGAGGCCGCCCACGAGGAGGCGGGTCATGAGGGTTACGTCCCGATGCTGTGCGAATGCGGCAGGGCAGATTGCGAGCACGTCGTGCCCATGACCCTCGAGGAATACGAAGGGGTGCGTGAGGATCCTCGCCGTTTCGCGCTGGCCCCGGAGCACCTGGTGGTCGAGATCGAGCGGGTCGTCGAGGACGAGGGGCGATTCCTGGTTGTGGAGAAGCGTCCGGGCATCCCGGCCGCTGTGGCCGAGGAGGAGGATCCCAGGCACACGGACGACTAGCCCTCAATACCCTTACTTACGGCGGCCCGGCTATGGACCGGTGACCCGAATCAGTCGCGCGCTCACTCTGGGTGGTCGCCCGGAGTTTCAAAACGGCACAATGGAGGCGACTTGTCCGGTTTCCAGCCGGTTCCCGCAGGGGCAGAAAATTTCTTTGCTTGTCCTACCGCCTAGAGCGCGGTGAAGCAAACAAAGAATCCCGGCGGGGCATCGTAGAAGACCGAGCGCCGCCACTCATGGTGGTCGGTGTTATTGAAGCGGATCGCCGTTGGACCAGAGAGATTGCCGGCCCGTCAGGCTTTCACACCAGCGGGAAACCCATCGAGAAGGCGCTGCCCTCCCCCGGCGTGCTCTCGGCCCACACCCGGCCGCCGTGGGCTTCGACGATCTCGCGCGTGATGGAGAGGCCGAGCCCGCTTCCTCCCGTGGACCGGGACCGGGCCGTGTCCACCCGGACGAAGCGGTCGAAGATCCGCTCGAGGAGCGCCTCCGGGATCCCCGGTCCGGTGTCGGTCACCGTGAGGCCCGCCTCCCCGTTGCGCCGCCACACCTCCACACCCACCTTGCCGCCCCCCCCGGTGTACTTCACTGCGTTCTCGACCAGGTTCCGCACCGCCCGCCGCAGGTGCTCCGGGTCGGCGTCCACCTGCGCCCCCACCTCACCGCCCGAGACTGTCACCGGGACGCCCTGGGCCTCCGCGAGCGGGCGAAGGCTGGCGGCCACATCCGCGGCGACGGCGCCGAGGTCGACACGGCTGCGGGCCAGCTCGAGGCGGCCCTCGTCGATCCGGGCCAGCGTCAGAAGGTCGTCGACGATGCGACTCATGCGCTCGACCTCCTCGGCGTTGCTGACGAGCACGTCCCGTGCGGCCGGCTCGAGGTCGTCGCTTCGGAGGCTGACCTCGATCTCGGAGCGCATCACCGCGAGCGGCGTGCGCAGCTCGTGCGAGGCGTCGGCCAGGAACCGGCGCTTCTCCCGCACCCCGTGCTCGATGCGCTCGAGCATGGCGTTGATGGTCGTGGCCAGGCCGGCGACTTCGTCGGTCGTCGAAGGCGCCGGCACCCGTTCGTGCAGCTGCTCCACCCCGATGGCGCCGGCCTGGCGGGTGATCTCCGCAACCGGGCGCAGCGCCTTGCGGGCCAGCCACCACCCGCCGCCGGCCGCGGCGAGCAGCGCCGCCGGGACGACGGCGAGGAGCAGCACCCGGAGCCGGTGCACCGACTGGTCCACCTCGTCCAGCGAGCTGGCGACCACGAGCACCTGGCGACCCGGGCCGGCGCCGAGCGGCAGGGCGAGCACGCGGAACGCCTCGTGGTCGGTGCCGACCCGGAGGCTCGTCCGCAGGTGTGCCCCGGCGAGCACCCTCGCCACCGATGCCGGCGGGAGCATCGCCGACTGCGATGCCGGGTCGCCCGAATGCAGCACGACGGTGCCGGTGACGGAGATCGTCTGGGCGGCGGTCTCGCCGCCGGTGAGCCCAGCCAGCGAGGCATCGCTGGCGTCCTGGAACCCCACCTCGGTCTCCTGGTTGGCCGGTGAGATCTGTGCCGCCCCCGCGTCGAGCGTCCGGTCGATGCCCGCGACGAGATCCCGGCTGAGCCGAAGCGGCAGGAACACCCCCACCGCCGTCAGGATCGTTGCGAGAAGCCCCACGTACCAGGCGGTCAGCCGTGCCCTGATGGGAAGCGACCTGGGATACGGGAGCCGCGACGGCACCTACGAGCCGACCACGTAGCCCACACCGCGCACGGTGCGGATGAAAGGCTCGCTGCCATCCGGGGCCGTCCCCAGCTTGCGGCGCAGGTACCCGACGTAGACGTCCACGACGTTGGAGAGACCGTCGTAGTTGTAGTCCCACACATGGTCGAGGATCCGGGTGCGGCTGACCACCTCACCGGCATGGCGCATGAGGTACTCCAGGAGGGCGAACTCCCTGGCCGACAGCTCGACGACCTGCCCGGCCCGCAGGACCCGGTGGGCCGCCGGGTCGAGGCTGACATCGCCCACCTCCAGCACGGCCGGGCGCGCCCCGGGTCCCCGCCGGACCAACGCCCGGAGGCGCGCCAGCAGCTCGCCGAAGGCGAAGGGCTTGACGAGGTAGTCGTCGGCCCCCGCATCGAGGCCCCGGATACGGTCCGCGACGGCGTCACGGGCCGTCAGCACGAGCACGGGCGCCCACCGGTCCCGGGAGCGCAGCGTCCTGCACACGGCGAACCCGTCCATGCCGGGCAGCATGAGGTCGAGCACGATGCCGTCGTAGTCGGACTCGGTGGCCCGGAACAACGCCTCCTCGCCGTCGCCCACGGCGTCGACGGCGTAGCCCTCCTGCTCCAGGCCGCGCCGGATGGCACGCGCCATCTTGATCTCGTCTTCCACCAGCAGGATCCGCATCGCTCTCCCGCCAGTTTCGCAAGCTTGGATGAGACCGCCATGAGAACCAGGTGAGAGTCTCGCCCACCGGCGGAATTCTCATCCTCCTCTCATCCCGCCATCACGAAAGTGATGCCAGGCATGAAGACAACCCACCGGATCCTCGCCGTCGTCGCTCTCGTCGCCTTCCTGGGGGCCTGCGCCAAGACGGCGCCCAAGTCGACGACGCCGTCCTCGCCGGCCGGGACGACGCCAGCCGCGACCACACCCGCCACCACGTCGACCGCTGCCGCGCCGGGGGCCTCCCCCACCGAGAAGCCCGCCCCCGTCGACTCGGCAGTCCCGGGTGACATCCCCGACACAACGCAGTTCGTCGCCCACCGGTCCGACACCGGGCACTTCACGATCAAGGCTCCGGAGGGTTGGGCAGAGCAGTCGGGCAGCTCCTCGGTGACCTACACCGGGACGACCAACATGATCAACGTCACGTGGACGCCGGCCGCGGCTGCGCCCACGGTGCAGAGCGCCACCTCGCAGGAGGTGCCACGGCTCCAGCAGTCCGAGCGGGCGTTCCGGCTCGGCAACGTGAGCGCCCTCACCCTGCCGGCCGGCGCAGCGGTCGAGATCACCCACAAGGCCAACAGCGAACCGAACCCGGTGACCGGCAAGCAGTACCTGCTCGACGTGGTGCGCTACGAACTCTGGAGGTCGGGCAGCGAGGCCGTCATCACGCTGTCCTCCCCGGCCGGCGCCGACAACGTCGACCCGTGGGCCACGGTTGTCAAGAGCTTTGCGTGGGTCTAGCGCCGGGACCGGCCCTCACCGCCCACGAGCTCTACCGCTTCTACCACACGGGTGACGAGGAGACTGCGGCGTTGCGGGGTGTCTCGCTCTCGGTGCACCGCGGCGAGATGGTCGCGGTCGTCGGCCCCTCCGGGAGCGGCAAGTCGACGTTGATGGCGTGCCTTGCCGGCCTCGACGAGCCCGACGGTGGCCACGTCGTCGTCGCCGGAGCCCGGCTCACCCGCCGCCCCGAGTCCCACCGGGCGACGCTGCGTGCCCGGCACATCGGGGTGCTCCTGCAATCGGGCAATCTCATCGAGCATCTGACCGTGGCGGGCAACATCGCTCTGGCGCAGTCGCTGGCAGGCCCCCGGGAGGGATCCCACCAGGCCGCCCCTGCGGAGCTGCTCGCCGGTGTGGGCCTTACCGGGCGGGCCGGCGCCCGCCCCTCGACGCTGTCCGGTGGCGAAGCCGCCCGGGCAGGCCTGGCCGTCGCCCTGGCCAACGACCCGGAGATCCTGCTGGCCGACGAGCCCACCGCCGAGGTCGACGGGGCCAACGAGCAACGGGTGCTGGAGCTCCTCCGCCACAGGGTCGAGGCGGGCCGGGCTGTCCTCGTGGCCACGCACAGCACCCGGGTGGCGGCAGGCTCGGACCGGGTCGTGCGCATCGTCGACGGGCGGATCGCCGATGCATGACACCCTGGTCCGGGCGATCGGGCTCACCAGGGCGTTCCCGGGCGGCGAGACGGCGGTCCTCGACGCCTCCTTCGAGATCGAGCGGGGCCAGCTCGTGGCGCTGGTCGGGCCGTCGGGCAGCGGGAAGTCCACGCTCCTCCACCTCATGGCGGCCCTCGACCACCCGACGGCCGGCAAGATCGAATGGCCGGCCCTCGGCCCCGCCGCCGGCCTTCGCCCCGGCCAGGTAGGCGTGGCGTTCCAGGGCCGGAGCCTGCTCGATCCCCTCACCATGGCCGAGAACGTGGCGCTGCCGCTGCTGCTCGCAGGTGCGGACGCAGCCGCCGCCGACCGGGAGGCGGAGGACCTCATGCGCCGCTTCGACCTCTGGGACTGCGCGTCCAAGCTGCCCGAGGAGGTGTCGGGCGGCCAGGCCCAGCGGGCCGCCCTCGCCCGCGCCCTCGCCGGGGCGCCGGCGCTGATCCTCGCCGACGAGCCGACCGGCCAGCAGGACCGCGAGGGCGCCCGCCGATTGGTGGACGCACTGCTCGCGTGCGTCGAGGCGGCGGGCTCGGCGCTGGTGCTGGCCACCCACGACCCGGCCGTCGCAACCCGGCTCCCGGAGCGCTGGTCGATCGACGGCGGACACCTGGAGTGCTAGTGCCGTGACCACGACCCTTCGCCCCCCGTGCCAGAGGACGCTCACGCGCGCATCCTCGCAGACATCCGCGAGGCAGTTTCCGTCAAAAAGTGGACCCACGGCCCTTTTTGACGGAATCTACTGCCTCGACCAGGAAAACCTGGGCGTCAATTGCTAGCCCCGAGCTGGCTGTCGGGACTGGTCCGGCGGCGGCCCCTGCGCCTGACGGGGGCCGCACTCGCGGTGGGCGTCGCCGTGGCGATCCTCGCAACCCTCGGCTCCTTCTTCAGCGTGAGCAAGGCCCGGATGACGCGCCAGGCGGCCGCCTCGGTCCCCGTGGACTGGCAGGTCCTGCTGTCGGCCGGCAGCGACCCTGCGGCGGCGCAGCGGGTCATCGCCGCCGTGCCGGGCGTGACTGCCCTGCGCCAGGTCGGCTACGCCGACACGACGGGCATCCACGCCACGACCGGCGATACCCAGCAGAGCACCGGCACGGGAAAGGTGCTCGGGCTACCGGCCGACTACGGCGCAACCTTCCCGGGCGAGATCCGGGTGCTGGTGGGGACGGCATCGGGCACGATGCTCAGCCAGCAGACCGCCGCCAACCTGCATGCGGCTCCCGGCACCGTGATCGACATCGGCCGCCCGGGGATGGCGGCGGTCTCCACGACCGTGGCGGGCGTCGTCGACCTGCCCGCCGCGGACTCGCTGTTCCAGTCGGTCGGCGCCCCGGCGGGCACCGGAGCCCAGGCGCCGCCGGACAACGTCGTCCTCCTGCCGGAAGCGCTGTGGAGTCAGGCGTTCACACCCGTCGCCCCCGCCCACCCCGAGGCGGTGCGGACCCAGATCCACGTGGCCCTGTCCCGGGCGCTCCTGCCCGATCCGACGTCGGCGTTCACCCAGGTCACCGCCCGCGCCCACAACCTCGAGGTGCGCATGACCGGCCAGGCCGTGGTCGGCAACAACCTGGCCGCCCGCCTCGACGCCGCCCGGAGCGACGCCGTCTACGTGCAGCTCCTGTTCCTGCTCCTCGGCGTCCCGGGGGTCGTGGTGGCCGCCCTCCTGGCAGGCGTGGCGGGGTCGGCCGGGAGATCCCGCCGCCGGCGGGAGCAGGCGCTGCTGCGGATCCGGGGAGCCTCGCCGGCCGCCATCGTCCGGCTGGCTGCGGCCGAGGCGGTCCTCACCGGCGCCGTCGGCGTCGCGGCCGGCCTCGCGGGTGCGGCCCTGGCGGCACGGCTGGCCTTCGGGACCTGGCGGCTGGGGACGACGGCCTCCCAGGCGCTGGGCTGGGCCGGCGCCGCAGCCGCGGCGGGGTTCGCGCTGGCGCTGGCGGCCGTCCTGCTGCCGGCGTGGAGGGACACCCGCCTGCTCACGGTCGCCGCCGCCCGCGGGGCCGTGGGACGGCCCCGGGATCCGCTCTGGGCGCGGTTGTACCTCGACCTGATCGCCCTGGCGCTCGGAGGGGCAGTCTTCTGGCAGGCGACCCGCAACGCCTACCAGGTGGTCGTCGTCCCCGAGGGCGTCCCCACGATCTCGGTGTCCTACTTCACCCTGCTGGCGCCGTTGCTGTTCTGGGTCGGCGGCGCCCTGCTCGTCTGGCGGCTCGGTCACCTCGCTCTCACGAAGGGGCGCCGGCCGTTGGCCGCCCTCGCCCGACCGCTTGCCGGGGGCCTCGCCGGCGTGGCCACGGGGTCGATGGTCCGCCAGCGCCGGGTCCTGTCACGGGGACTGATCATCCTCGCCCTGAGCGCCGCGTTCGCCGTCTCGACCGCCGTCTTCAACACGACGTATTCGGCGCAGGCGAGGGTGGACGCCCAGCTCACCAACGGCGCCGACGTCGCCATCACCGCTCGCAGCGCCACGACCGGCGTCCCGGACGGTCTCCTGGGCCGGGTGCGGGGGCTGCCCAAGGTGGCTGCCGCGGAGCCGCTGCAGCGCCGCCACGTCTACGTGGGCAATGACCTGCAGGACCTGTTCGGGGTGAACCCGGCGGCGATCGGCTCGGCGACCACCCTCTCGGATGCCTACTTCTCCGGGCTGACCGCCCGGCAGGCACTCGCGGCCCTGCGGGCGACCCCGGACGGCCTCCTCGTGTCGGAAGAGACGATGAAGGACTTCCAGCTCAGTCGGGGCGACCTCGTCCGCCTCCGCCTGCAGTCCGCCGCCGACGGCGCGTACCATCCGGTGCCCTTCCACTTCATCGGGGTCGTCCGGGAGTTCCCGACCGCTCCCCGGGACTCGTTCCTCATCGCCAATGCGCCGTATGTGGCGCAGGCGACGGGGTCCCCGGCCGCCCAGGCCATCCTGGTGCGCACCTCCGCACCCGGCGGCGTGGCGGCAGGCGTCCGTGGCCTCCTCGCCACGGGCGCGAGTGGCGCGGGTGTGGACGTGACCGACATCGCCACCGAGCTCGCCACGACCCTCTCGGGGCTCACGGCGCTCGACCTGGGCAGCCTGACAACCGTCGAGCTTGCCTTCGCCGTCATCCTCGCCGCGGCTGCCGCGGGCCTCGTCCTGGCCCTCGGACTGGCCGAGCGCCGCCGCATGTTCGCCATCGTCACGGCCCTCGGTGCCAAGCGGCGGCAGGTGGGGGCCTTCGTGTGGAGCGAGACAGCGTTCGTGACGGCCGGCGGGGCCGTCGCCGGGGCGCTTGCCGGATGGGCGCTGTCGTTCACCCTCGTCAAGATCCTGACGGGAGTGTTCGACCCTCCGCCCGAGTCCCTGGCGGTGCCGTGGCGAGGCCTCGGGGGCCTGGCGGTGGTGATCGCGCTGGCGGCCCTGGGCGCCGGGGCGACGAGCCTGGCCGCCAGCCGGCGCCCGGTGACGGAGCTGATCCGGGACCTGTAAGACTTGGTAGGCGAGCTCCCCCAGGGGGTCTAACCCGGGGGAACTCGCCTACCGAGTCCCGCCCTACTCTTCCACTCCCCCCTACGGCGTTTCGCCTGGACCGCAGGCGGGCGGGCACTCGTGGTTCACGGCCTGGCCGGGAGGATCCGCGTAGGTGTCGCCGGCGGGCTCGGGGGTGGCCGGCTCGGGCGACTCCGACGCCGTGGACGTCGGCTCGGGGGTCGGGGTCTGCGCGGGAGCCACGGGGGCCATGGGCGCCACGATCGGCGTGGCCACCTTGGGCGCCGAGGCGCCGGACGTGGCTGCCGGGAGCAGGGCCCACCCACCGACGACCAAGGCGCCGACGGCCGTGGCAGGGATGGCAATCTTGATCGGGAGCCTCATGGGACCTCCTTGCAGGTGAGCCGGACGAGGGACGCGTCCAACTCTGCCCAACCCACCCTGAGAGGAGCCTGAGAGGCTTCAGGGACGGGCGCCGCCGATGGCTTGGTTGGGGCCTACTCGTCCTCGAGGTCGGAGGGCGGCCGGGTGGGGAGCAGGCGGGCGAGGAGCTCGGCCTGGGAGTGGACCCCAAGGCGGCGGTAGATCGCAGACAGGTGGTTGCGCACCGTGCTCTGGCTGAGGAACAGCTCCCGGGCGATCGTGGGCACGCGCTCGCCGCGCAGCAGGCGGCGCAGGATCTCCAGCTGGCGCTGGGACAGCTCGCGCAGGGCGGGATCGCCCCACCACATCTCGCCGGAGGCGGGGGCGTCGCCGATCCCCGCCGCGGCGATCTCGAGGGCGATGCGCCAGAGGTGGTCCTCGAAGCGGGCGGCTCGCTGCTCGGCGGACTCGGAGTCGCCGTCGGTGTCGAGGACCCACATGGCCACGGCGAAACGGGGCGGGTTGTGGTCGCACAGCGGGCTCAACTCGCAGCGAACCGGCACCCAGACGGCATTCGCAGAACCTTCCGCAGATCCCTCCGAAGGCCCCACCGGAGGAGACGGGGATTCCGACCGCACCCGGACCATGGTGGCGACCGCCCGGCGGTCCACACCGGAGCGTCCGAGGGCCAGCAGGAGGAGGGGGGCATCGTCGGGGTGGACCACCGACTGCAGCGGCCTGCCCCGGTACGCCTCGAGGTTCCAACCGAACCACGTCGTTGCATCGGGGCTCAACTCGTTGAAGCGCCATTCGTGGTCCACTGCCCCGAGAACGAGGCGGAAGCCGCCAGGTCCGGACGTCAGCGGGTGGCACGGCGAACCCTCGGGAGGCTCGGCGCCGGCGGGGACGAGCGCGACGAGGGCACGTCCCCCCGGCATGGACCGCACCCAACCCGATACAGGGAGCTCGCCTTCGAGCCGCAGGTCCAGATGCGCCCGCCCCTGGCAGAACTGAATGAGGCCCTCGGCAACACCCGACAGGATCGCCTCGGGCAGCGCCCGCCGCTCGGGGCGGAACAGCGAGAGAAACTCGACGTCCTCCAGGAGGGGAGCCTCCACATTGACCAGCGATGCGAACTCGGCGTTGGCGGCGACCAGCCGCTTGGTCGGGGTGTGGACGATGGCGCAGGGGATGCCGGCTCGTTGGAGCTGGCCCTCCAGGTCACGGGGGCTGCTCGAGCCGTCGCCGTCCCGAGTGGTCACCGGGGTTGACCTGAGGGCACCCGAGTCAGGCGTATTCAACGCCGCACCCGACCGCGCAGTTCCTACGCTGACACAGAAGGACGGCAAGGCGAAGCAGGGACATCAAACGATCTCCGACGGCTGACGAAGTCAAGTTCGGGCGCGTGCGGGAACCATCACCCCTCCCGCTCGTCGGATTATGCCGTTTCGGCATCAGGAAAACCCCGGCAAAAGGGTGGGCATGGTGTCCTTGTCGCTAGACGATTGCAATCTCGGTTCAGGCCGTGGCCCTCCGGCCCGGCAACAGCCGGGCGAGGAGCTCGGCCTGGGAGTGGACCCCGAGACGGCGGTAGATGGCAGCCAGGTGGTTGCGCACCGTGCTGGGGCTGATGAACAGGTCCCGGGCGATCATGGACACACGCTCGCCGCGTAGCAGGCGGCGCAGGATCTCCACCTGGCGCTGGGACAGCTCGCGGAGGGCGGGATGGCCCCCCATGTCTCCGGAGGCGGGGGCGTCGCCGATCCCCGCGGCGGCGACCTCGAGGGCGATGCGCCAGAGGTGGTCCTCGAGGCGGGCCGCGCGCTGCTTGGGGGACTCGGTGTCGCGGTCTGTGTCGAGCACCCACATGGCCACGGCGAAACGGGCCGGGTTGTGGTCGCACAGCGGGCTCACCTCGCAGCGCACCGGCACCCAGACGGGGGGCGGAGAAGGGTCCTCGGAACCCTCGAACACAGGCGGGCCTTCGGAGCGCATCCGGACCACGGCGGCAGCCCCCCGGCGGTCCACACCGGAGCGCCCGAGGGCCAGCAGCAGGAGCGGGGCATCGTCGGGGTGGACCACTGACTGCAGCGGCCTGCCCCGGTACTCCTCCGGCTTCCACCCGAACCACGTCGCGACGTCCGGGCTGATCTCGCTGAACCGCCATTCGTGGTCGACGGCCCCGAGGACGAGGCGGCAGGCGTGATATCCGGGCGTCAGTGCGTGGTCCAGCCCGGCGCCCGGGGCACGGTCGGGAAGATGGGCGGCGGCCGGGGCGACTCCCATGAGTGCCCGTCCGCCGGGCAGGGAGTGCATCCACGCCGCCAGCTCGACACCGTCGCCGCTGGGCAGCTGGAACAGGGCAGTGCCGTGGCAGGACGACACCACCCCGCCCGCCATGGCGGCGGTGACGCATTCGGCAACGGCCCGGGTCTCCGGCGTCAGCAGCCCCAGCACCTCGGTCCCCTCGACCATGCCGTCGGGGATCTCCAGGAGGTTGGCGAAGGCATCGTTGGCCGCCGTGAGACGGTTCGTCCGCAGGTCGAGGATGGCATAGGGGGCGGCCGCCTCCCTCAGGCTGTCCTCCAGGCTCTCGATCATGGCCGGGCTATCGTACCAGCCATTCCAAAACTCTTGGAACGGACGGTACGAAACGAATACTGGACAGAGCGTTCCATATCCTGGAGGATGGTCGGGTGGCACGGCCAAAGAGCTACGAACGGCAGGCGGTGATCATCGCCGCGGAGCAGGCGTTCTGGACGGGCGGCTTCCTTGCCACCGGCATCGACGACCTGGAGCAGGCAACGGGCCTCGGGCGTTCCAGCCTGTACCTGGCCTTCGGCTCCAAACAGGCGCTCTTCCAGGCAGCCCTCGCCGAGTACGAGGGCGGGTTCCTCACTCGAATGCTGGCAGGGGTCGAGGCCCCGGGCGCCGGCCTCGGCGAGGCAGCGCGGTTCTTCGCCGACCTCGCCGCGTTCTTCCGCGACCCTGCCTCACGGCGGGGGTGCCTCATGGTCAACTCCATCACCGAGCTCGCCCACCGCGACGCCGAGTTCACCCCCGTGGCCACCCGCCTGGCGACCCGTTACCACACCGCCTTCTCGCATGCCCTGCGTGGCGGTGTGGCCCAGGGAGACATGGACCGGGGGCTCCTGGACCGCAGAGCCAAGTTGCTGGCGTCCACTGCCCACGGGGTGTGGGTGTTGGCGCGGGCCGACCCAGAGGTCGCGGGGGCGACGTGCAGGGCCATCGCCAGGGAGATCGCGTCGTGGAGGAGCAACGGGACGGCTCCCCCGCGCAAGCCCGCCGGGCGGACCGCCAGGACCGGCGCTCAGGCCCCCAAGTCGGCTACCGTGTCGAAACCGTAGCCCTGGTCCTTCAGACTCTGGATCATGCCCGGCAGGGCTACCGAGTCCTGTGACTGGGAGCCGACGTGGAAGAGGTAGATCACACCGGGCGCCGCCCTGCTCAGGCACCGCGTCGAGATAGCGGGGGCCGAGAGCCCCTGCCATCCGAGCGAGTCGACGGTCCAGCCGAGCACGTACCGGTAGCCGGCCTGGAGGACCTGGGCGTTGACGTTGTGGTCTCCGTCGCCGTAGGGGAGCCGGAACCACGGCTTCACGGGGTGACCGGCCAGACCCGTCAGCACCTGGTCCGCATGCGCGATCTCGGCGATCCGGTCGCCGGGCGACAGCGGTGCGGCATGCGAGGACACCCCGGTGAAGGAACGGTGGTCGTAGGTGTGGTTGACAATGCTGTGGCCCTCCGCCACGATGCGGCGCACCAGCGGGGCGTTCTGCTCGGCCCAGCGGCCCGTGATCCCGAAGGTGGCACTGACCCCGGCAGCCTTCAGGGTGTCGAGGATCTGCGCCGCGAAGCCGGTGTCGGACCCGGCGTCGAAGGTGAGGAACACGGTGCGCCGGGCGGGCGACCCGCGGGCGACGACCACGGCGCTCCCGGTCACCGTGCGCGGGAGGACCAGGGAACCGGCCGGCGGCGGGGTGGGGGAGGCCGGCACCGCGGTCGGCGTCGAAGCCGTGGTGGAGGGCAGGCTGGTGGGGGGCCGACTGGGGGAGGACGAGGCCTGCCTGCTGGCGGGGGAGCAGGCAGGTACGACCGATGCTGCCAGCCAGAGCACCAACACAATACGGGCACGGACTCTCATGCCAGGCAGCTTGTCACAACCTTGTCTGCCTCCTCGCCTGCTCCTGGGCGCCCTTCCCACCTGGGGAGACCTCCCGGAAGGTGGCTGCCAGCTAGGCAAAGCGCCCAGTCCATAGGGCAAGGAGCCTATTTTCTGGGTAGTCTTCCTGCGAATTGCCGTGGCTCGAACATGGGGCAGCCGTTTCGGGGCATAAGCGGTAAGGGCAGTTCGCGTCGAATGGCGCGAGGATGGGGGCGGGGGCATCGACGGAGGTAGTGGCACCGTGTTGAGGGAACCGCGCCGGCACTTCCACGAGCAGCTCCAGGACCTCGAGCGCGCAGTCCAGGACATGGGCGTTGCCGCCCAGGACCTCTTCGACCTCTCGATGCAGGCCCTTCTGGGCCACGACCGCAGCGTTTGCCAGCAGGTGGTCGCCGGCGACGACGTCGTGGACGCGTACTACCTCGAGATCGAGCGCCGCATCATGGACCTGTTCGCCCTCCAGGCGCCGGTCGCGTCCGACTTGCGGCTGTTGACCGCTCTCCTGCACATCAACCTCCACCTCGAGCGGGTGGCCGACATGTCCGTCAACATCGCCAAGATCGTCAACGCCTCCTGGGGTCTGCCCACGAACGCCTGCGTGCTCGAGCGGCTGGAGGAGATGGGAGGGGTCGCCCTGCAGATCGTCGCAGCGGCCATGGATGCCTTCGAGCGGCGGGACCTGGAACTCTGCTGCCGCCTCACCTCCATGGACGACACCATCGACCGGCTCAACCGGGGCATGCTCCCGACGGTGCTCGACGCCTCCCCCGACCAGGCGTTGCTCGAGTGGGGCATTGGCATGCACGTCGTCTCCCGGGAGATCGAGCGGGTGGGCGATCACGGGGTGGACATCGGCGAGCAGGTGGCATTCATCATCACGGGCGAGTTCGTGGAATTCACCGACGCCTCGCACCCGGAGCGTGAGCCCCGGATCGCCGGGAATACTGCCTAGACACCTGAGCGGTGTCCCCACCCTGTGGGGCGGCTGGGGCCGGGGCGGCGTGGCACACACTCCGCCGTATCATTGATCAGGACCACTGATCGGCCAGACAGGTAACCATGATCGGGCCCAGCAGGCAATCCACGAGCGCTAAAGGCGGGTCGAAAGTGGAGCATCACATCAGTTCGGGACGAAAGCCAGACTCCTCGCGGGAGACCCGGCCGCGCGGCCCTGCGCCGCCCCCGCCGCCCGCCTGGCGCGTCTGGCTGATCCTCGCCGGCATCGCCCTGACCTTCCTCCTGCTGAGCCCACGCCTGCTGAAGCCGAGCAGCCCCACCGCGACGCTCACCTACTCCCAGTTCCTCGACGACGTCAACGGCGGCAAGGTGAAGACGGCCACGATCGACTCGAACGGGTCCATCAACGGAAAGCTCGGCGACGGCACGACCTATAAGTCCCAGATCCCCGTTCCCCTCCAGGACAACAACCTCGCGCCGGTCCTCGAGAGCCACAACGTCCAGATCACCGGCCAGGGACCGTCGACCGGCATCGGCAGCATCCTCGCCAGCTTCCTGCCGCTGCTGTTCTTCCTCGGCCTGTTCATGTGGCTCGGGCGTCGGGCAGGGCGGCAGCTGACCGGGGGGCTCGGAGCAATCACCGGTTCCAAGGCCAAGCTCTACGACGCGAGCAAGCCGTCCACCCACTTCAGCGACGTCGCCGGGTACGAGGGCGCCAAGCAGGAGGTCAGCGAGGTCGTCGACTTCCTGAAGAACCCCGATCGCTACGCCAAAGTCGGCGCGGTGGGACCGAAGGGTGTCCTCATGGTCGGCCCCCCGGGAACCGGCAAGACGCTGATGGCCCGCGCCGTGGCCGGTGAGGCCGGCGTGGCCTTCTTCTCGGTCACCGGCTCGAGCTTCATCGAACTGTTCGTCGGCGTGGGGGCTTCCCGGATGCGCGACCTCTTTTCGGAGGCCCGGAAGCGGGCGCCCTCCATCATCTTCATCGACGAGATCGACGCCATCGGGCAGCGCCGGGGCGGGAGCGCCCTCGGAGCCAACGACGAGCGCGAGCAGACGCTCAACCAGATGCTTGCGGAGATGGACGGCTTCGACCCCTCGACGGGGGTGGTCGTCATGGCGGCCACCAACCGGCCGGAGACCCTCGACAAAGCGCTGCTGCGCCCGGGGCGCTTCGACCGAACCGTCGAGATCCCGTTGCCGAACCAGAAGGAGCGGGCGATGATCCTGGCGCTGCACGCCAAGAACAAGAACATGGCGAGCGACGTCGATCTCGACGCCGTCTCGCGGGGGACGCCGGGGTTCTCGGGGGCCGACCTCGCCAATCTGGTCAACGAGGCTGCGATCGTCGCGATCCGAAGCGGACGGGAGTCCATCGGCACCGACGACTTCTTCGTGGCCAGGGACCGCATCATCCTCGGCAGGAGGGACGCCACGAATGCCCTGCTGCCCAACGAGAAGCGCTCGGTTGCGGTGCACGAGGCCGGCCACGCCCTCGTGGCGGTGCTCTCGCCGCACGCCGACCCCGTGTCCAAGGTCACCATCCTGCCGGCTGGCCATGCCCTGGGCGTGACCCAGATGCTGCCGGTGGACGAGCGCCATCTGTACCCGGAGAGTTATCTCGCCGATTCGCTCTCCGTCCGGATGGGAGGGCGAGCGGCGGAGCGCCTCATCCTCGGGGAGGTCTCCAGCGGTGCCGCCAACGACCTGGCGGGGGCCACCCAGCTCGCCGTCCGTATGGTGCGGGAGTACGGCATGAGCCCGCGGCTCGGCCCCGTCGGCTTCTCGTCCGACGACCCCTCCTACCTCGGCGACCAGCTCATCTCCAGCCGGCAGTACTCCGAGGCGACCCAGCAGCTGATCGACGAGGAGGTGCAGCGGCTGCTCAAGGAGGCGGGGGCCCGGGCGACGCAGCTCCTGTCGGACCACCGCGACGCCCTGGACCGCCTGATCGATCTGCTCCTGGAGAAGGAGACCATCGACGGCGACGAGGTCCTGGCGGTCGCTGCAGGGCCTGCCGGGTCGCAGCCGCAGGACGTCGCGACGCTGTCCCACAGCGCCTCGCGCCCAACCCCGGGACAGCCCCCGACCGCGTAGCCCTCGCGGGTAGTTTTTCTCCGGTCTTCGCCGCGTTACGGGCCCGCGGGGTCCCGCCAGAGCTCCCGAATCGACCATCCAGACCGCTGGCTGGTCATTTGTGGCCACCTGTCCCCACCCAAGGGGTCTGCTCGGGTAGCTGATTCAGCCCAGATTGATACCGCTAAATGGCACGGTACATCCGCCTCTCGGATGAGTCGCAACCCACCTGCCCCAGCGCAATAAATGACGTAAACGAACCATCTCCAAATAGGCCGCTGCACCGATAACTCAACTGTTGGGTTATCCGCCAGATAAGCGGCCGCATGGTCTGCTCGCTGAGGTCGGGGCTCAGGAGAGGACCATCGTGCGCTGGAACCGGCTTGTGGCGATCCCGGTAAGAACGGCTCTGGTTCTTTCTGTCCTCACCGCCCTTGCCCCCGCTTCCCTCGCTACAACCGCCGTGCCCGAGAGCCTTACCACGAGCGGCACCGGCAGCGACAACGCAGCCACCGCCCCTGCACCACCGCAGCCGGCCGGTCCCGTCGGGTCGGTGGACGAACTCGAGGCGCAGATGCTCTCGATGATCAATGCCGAGCGGGCCGCTGCCGGCGTCGGTGCGGTCCAGCAGATCGCGTGGGCCCACTCGGTTGCCCAGCAGCACTCGCAGGACATGGCTGCGGCCGGCGACATCTGGCACAACGTCGCCGGATTCATCGACCAGGGCCGCGCCGCGATGGGTGCTACCTATCTCGGCGAAAACGTGGCCATGGACAGCACGCTGGCCGCCAACGACGCCCTTCTCTATAGCGACATCCCTCACCGCAACATCACCCTCGAGGGCCGGTTCACGTCTGTCGGCCTCGGGATCGCCCTGGACTTGAAGAACTGGGTGTACGTCACCGAGGACTTCGCGCAGATCCCCGGTGGGCCATCGCAGCGCACCGCCCTCGCCGTCACCAGGCCCGTCGCCACACAGCCCGCCCCGGTCGCCAAGGCGCCGGTGGTCAAGGCTCCGGTGATCAAAGCCCCCGTTGCCAAGGCGCCGGTTGCGGTCGCCATGACGAAGCCCGCGCCGATCAAGGCCCCGGTGGTGGCTGCTGCCCCCGCCCCGGCCGCCGCAACCACCGTCGCCGCCAAACCGGCGCCTGCGCCCGCAGTGGCCGCGCCCGCAGCCCCGCCCGCCCAGCCCGTCCAGGCGATCTCCGCCAAGCCGGTCTCCCGCTCCTCGCACCCCAGCAGCGTGTGGATCCCCGTCGGACTGGTGGCCCTTCTCGTGGCAGCGTTCAGCATCCGCCGGTTCGTTTCGATTCGCCGCCAGGCCCGCAGGCAGCGGCCCGTCGCCACGGCCTGCAGCCTCGGGAACTCGACGAGCAGCTCGCCGTGGCGACGGGCCGCCTGAGCCCGCTACAGTTGGGACATGCCCACCACACCTCAGCTTGACTTCGGCCGGGTGCGCGCCCGTGAGGCGAAACTTGCCGACCTGGTCGCAGACCTGAGCCTCGACGACCTCGCCGCCGCGACCGACAGTTCCATCGCCCAGATCGAGGAGATCCTGGCAGAGGCTACCGATGCCGACGTCGTCTTCGTGCCGGAGGACCCCGCCGCCGACGATCCTGCGGCTGCAGACCCTGCCGACCGGGACCTGGCCTGGAACCTTGGCCACCTCGTGGTCCACGTGACCGCCTCGGCCGAGGAGTCGGCGGCCCTGGCGCAGGAGCTGGCCCGTGGGGTTCCTTTCCATGGCCGGTCCCGCTGGGAGGTGCCGTGGAAGACCGTCACCACCATCGACCAGTGCCGCCGGCGCCTCGCGGACAGCCGCAGGATGCGCCTGGCCAGCCTTCAGATGTGGCCGGCCTCCCCTCCCTCGGACGTCGACCCGGACCCAGCCACCCCGACGTGGCAGCAGGCGAAAGAGCGCTTTGCCAGGGGCCTGTCCCACGAGGACGCCCACGTGGACCAGATCCGCAACGTGGTGAAGCAGGCCCGAGCGGCCCGCAACGGCAGACCGGGCAACTGACCCGGTCCGGAATGCACGGGCGGTGAGTTTTGTGTAAAAATTCACACTATGGGACACATCCGGTACCTCACCCCCGGAGAGCGGCTCATCTACACGTCCCGGCGGCACACGGTCGTGCTGGCGACCTCTTTCGTGGTTTTCGTGGTCGCCCTCGCGCTCGGCCTCTTCCTCGGTGCCGAGTCCTACCGGTGGCCCACCTACCATCTCGGGCAGATCGGGGCCGGCATCACCCTGCTCGGTACCCTCTACTTCGGCTGGCGTGCGGGGCAGTGGTCGCTCACCCGCTACGTGATCACGAACCAGCGGATCCTCCTCATCGAGGGCCTGGTCGCCCGCCGCATCACGGCCCTCCCGCTGCGGCTGGTCATCGACACCACCTACCGGCGCACCATCGGCGGGCGGCTCCTCGGGTACTGCGACCTCGAGCTCAACCTGAGCGGCCACCCCGGGCTGCGCAGCCTGACGAGGATCCCCAACGCCGACCGGGTCTACAGCCTGATCCTGCGGTTGCTGAGCGGCAGCCAGGAGACGGCGCCGGCGGCGGAGCCCGAGCCGAAGTCCGGGCGGGAGACCCTGCCGGAGCCCGGAGCCAACGAGACCGTCAGGGTGGGGGTCAACGACGCCGCCCCCGAAGCCGACCGGCTCTACCGGCTGCTCCTGCGGTTGCTCAGCAGCCACGACGCGGAGCCGCCGCTACCGGAGCCCGAGCCGGAGCGGGAGTTCAACGACACCGTGAGAATGGGCGGCAACGAGACCGTCAAGGTGACCCACCGGCTCCCGCCGATCTGACGGGCTCGGCGACACCACCTGCGGTTTAGGCGTGGTCGTTGCTCGCCGGGACGATTGCGCCCGTGGCGAGCACCAGGCCGTCCTCGCACTCCGCCTCGACCAGACCGCCCCGGAACTGCTGCTCGTAGAGCTCGGCGTAGAGGCCACCCTGGCGGACGAGCTCGGCGTGGGTGCCCCGCTCGACGATGCGGCCCCGCTCCAGGACGAAGATGACGTCTGCGGAGAGGATCGTGGACAGCCGGTGGGCGATGGCGATGGTGGTGCGGCCCCGCATCAGCGGGCGCAGGGCCTCCTGGACCAGCCGCTCCGAGGTGGTGTCGAGGCTGGAGGTCGCCTCGTCGAGGATCAGGATGCGGGGATCCTTCAGGATGACCCGGGCAATCGCGAGGCGCTGCTTCTCGCCGCCGGACAGCTTGTAGCCCCGCTCCCCGACCATCGTGTCGTAGCCCTCGGGTAGCTCCATGATCCGTTCGTGGATGAACGCCGCCTTGCAGGCGGCCTCGAGCTCTTCCTGGGTGGCGTCCAGCTTGCCCTGCTGCAGGTTGCGCCGGACCGTGGTGTGGAAGAGGTACGTCTCCTGCGTGACGACGCCCATGAGCCCACCGAGCGACTCGAGGGTGATCTTGCGCACGTCGATGCCGTCGATCTCGACAGCCCCCTCCTGCACGTCGTAGAGGCGCGGCACGAGGTAGGTGGTCGTCGTCTTCCCGGCCCCCGACGGCCCGACCAGGGCAGCGAGCTGGCCCGGCTGGATGTCGAAGTCGACCCCATCCAGCGTCCACTCACGTGGTCCCTCGGCGGCGCCGTCCTCCTCGGGTGCTGCCCCTTGCTCCGGTTGGGCCGGGGGGACGGGGTCGTCGTAGCGGAACTGGACGTGCCGGAAGGCCACCTCGCCACGGACGTCCTCGGGGGCGAGGGGGCGGGCATCGGGGGCGTCGGCGATCTCCACGGGGAGGTCCATGTACTCGAAGATCCGCTCGAA
>JAOPZY010000201.1 GCA_025963875.1 Actinomycetota bacterium | reverse complement strand
CTGTCCGACGTGCTGTTCATCGCCACGGCGAATGTCATGGACACCATCCCCGGCCCGCTGCTGGACCGGATGGAGCTGATCACCATCGACGGTTACACCGAGGACGACAAGGTGGCCATCGCCCGCGACTTCCTCGTGCCACGGCAGCTGGAACGCAATGCGCTGACCGCCGAGGAGGTCACCGTCACCGACGCGGCACTGCGTGAGATCGCGGCCAACTACACCCGGGAAGCCGGAGTGCGGCAGATGGAGCGGTTGATCGCGAAGGCGTTGCGCAAGGCGGCGACTCGGCTGTCCGAGGATGTAATCGGCTCGGCCGCAGGTGAATCCGATGCGGTGGTGTCCGATCTGGGTTACGGCGCCGAACTGGGTTACGACACGCTGGTGAGGTCCGAGAAATCGTCGGCAGCAGTATCTTCCGAGAGCGCCGGGGCTGTTCCGGAAGAGTCACTGACGATCGACGTCGCTGATCTCAAGAAGTACCTCGGCCGACCGCGGTTCACCCCCGACTCAGTGGAACGCACCGCGGTGCCGGGTGTGGCGACCGGACTGGCGGTCACCGGACTCGGCGGCGATGTCCTCTACATCGAGGCCAATGTCGCCGAGGGTGAGCGTTCGCTGACCCTGACCGGCCAGTTGGGTGACGTCATGAAGGAGTCGGCGCAGATCGCCCTCTCCTACGTGCGGAGCCACGCGGCGGAGCTCGGGATCGACCCGAAGGCCTTCGAGAACCGGACCTTCCACCTGCACGTGCCGGCGGGAGCGGTGCCGAAGGACGGGCCGTCGGCGGGCGTCACGATGACGACCGCCCTGGTCAGCCTCCTGACCGGCCGTCCGGTTCGCAGCGTCGTCGGCATGACCGGCGAGGTCACGCTGCAGGGCCGGGTCCTGCCGATCGGCGGCCTGAAGCAAAAGGTGCTGGCCGCCCACCGGGCGGGCCTCAAGGAGGTCGTCTTCCCGGCCCGCAACGAGGTTGACCTCGACGAACTGCCCGAGAGCGTGAAGGAGCAGATGACCTTCCACTCGGCGAGCGAGGTCGCCCAGGTCCTGGCGGTGGCGCTCGAGGCACCGAAGGTGGCCGAGCACACCCCGGCGCAGGCCGCGTAACACCAGCTCGACAATGAACGAGGCCCGGACCTTGCGGTCCGGGCCTCTTCGCGTCGGGGCTGACCTGGGTCAGCGGGCGGCAGCAACCGGTTGCGGTTCGGGCAGGTTTTCGTGCGCCCATCGGGCAAGATCCTGGAGGACCGGGATCAACGCCAGGCCCGCCAGCGTCAACTGGTAGTGGACTCCCACGGGGGGGCCTTCGACCACCTCACGGTGGACCAGGCCGGCGGCGGCCAACTCGCTGAGGCGATCCGACAGGACCGACTCGCTGATGCCGGGCACTCCCCGGCAGAGCTCGGTAAAGCTCGCCGGTCCGCCGGACAGCGCACCGATAAGCACGCCGTTCCATCGTTTCCCCAGGAACCCGAACGCACGCGTCAACTGACGATCGCAGGTGTGGGGGTGGTGGTCGGTTCGGCTCGCAGGCATACCACCAGTGTAGACGGTCAGCCTCCATAATAGAAGGAACTTCGAAAAAGCTAGCTGATTGTGATACGCTAGCGGAAGAAACGTACCGGCCAGACACACGACCTAAGGAGCCCCGATGAACGACACGACGACCGACCTGCAGCCACCCCGCCTGGTTCTCGATGAGGAGTCCCAGGGCCTGCTGTTCACCAACGCCCGGACCGCCAACACCTTCAGTGACGAACCGGTTGACGACGAGCAGCTTGCCGCCATCTACGACCTGGTGAAGTGGGCGCCCACAGGCGGGAACGCGCAACCGTTGCGCATTCTGTTCATCCGCTCGCCCGAGGCCAAGGAGCGGCTGATCGCCCACCTCGCCGAGGGCAACCGGGAAAAGGCCCGGAGTGCCCCGGTCGTCGCGGTGCTGGCGGCGGATGCGTCGTTCCACGAGCACCTGGACCGGCTGTTCCCGCACCGTCCTGGCATGAAGGACTACTTCGCTGCCGACGATGATCTCCGGGAGCGGCAGGCGAAATTCAATGCCACCCTGCAGGCCGGATACTTCCTCCTTGGCGTCCGGGCCATGGGCCTCGCGGCCGGCCCGATGGGCGGCTTCGACGCCGCCGGCGTCGACAAGGAGTTCTTCGCCGACGGCACGTGGCACTCCATCCTGGTGGTCAACATCGGCGTGCCTGGCCCCGACGCCTGGAAGGATCGCCTGCCGCGGCTTGACTACGACGAGGCGGTCCGCCTCGCCTGAGCGGTCAGGCTAACGGCAGCAGGTGGCGGGTGGCGGGGCCGGCGGCCAGGACGAGCATGCAGCTCTTCGGCCGGTCCCCATCAGCGAAGAACCGGGTCACGTCGTCGTCGTAGAACGTGAGGCCGGTGGCTCCCAGACGGTGGGCCTCGGCCCCCAGGTACATGCGCCCGGCGACGATTCCCGCCTCCAGCTGCGCCAGGCGGTAGCCGCGGTCGCCGAAGCGGCCGAGCACCTTCTCCAGGTCCACCATGAGGAAATGCGTCGCCGCGGCGTCGTGGGCGAGCGCCTGCTCGAGGCAGAGATAGGCGGCCTCCTGGGCGAAGTCGCCGCTGGCTAGCAGCTGCAGCTTCTCCCCGTCGAAGCGGTAGGCGCCCGCTCCCAGACCGTCCACCCGGTTGGCGATGAGGTAGGGCTCCACCAGGCGGGACCCGGCGGGTGCATAGTCGGCCGGCACGCCACTGGTGGCCGGGGCGAGCATGCTGGTGAGGGCATCGACGGGCATCGGCTTGCGGTCGAACGAGCGGGCGGAGCCGCGGCGGCGGATGACGTTCTCCAGCAGGTCGTGGGGGCCCGGAGCCGCGCCCAGCAGCGCCGGCCGCGCGGCCGCTGCACCGCTCCCCCGCCAGCCAGCCACCTCGCCGGCCTGGAGGCGACCCGAATCCTGTGCCGCCACGATCTGCGGGTACTCGATCTCTTCGGCGGACAGGGGACGCGTCGCCAGCGCGAGGTCAGGGACCTCGGCGGCGGCCGGGGCCGTGGACCCGCCACCGATTGTGAGCAGGCACAACGGAAACTCGTGCCGGCCGTCGATCCCGAGGAGGCGCTCGACGGCGGCATCGTCGAAGCCCATCACGACCCGGGCCGGCAGCCCGGAGGCGGCGGCGAGCGCCAGGAGATTGGCAAGGATCATGCCGGCGTCCCAGTACAGATGGCGGAAGCCGCGCGCGCCGTACTTCCACGCAGTCCGCCAGGGGATGCCGGTCAGCACCAGGGTCAACGGCGCCTCGGGGACGGCGGGCTCGGAGGCGGTCGCCTCGACGAGCGACCCACGGTGGTCCCCCGCTCGCAGGGCCACGAGGGCACGCCGCCGGGGATGGTAGTGATACAGGCCGGGCCCCACCCCGGGGAGGTCCCCCGTGACGGCATACACCTCGACGGGGTACAGGCCGCCGGCCGACGCGTAGGTCCGGAAGTACATCGCCTGGGTCTCGGAGATCGGCCGCTTGCGCATGACGCCGGCGCCGTAGTTGAGGAGGCGTCCGAGCTCGCCGGCGTCCAGCTCCCGTGCCGAGGAGGGACCCAGCCCTGCCACGGCGTCCAAGGCACTCACCGGAAGCGGGACGCCGGGCATCGGAAGATCGATGCTGGGCAGGCCTCGGGGATAGTCCTTGTAGGGAAAGGGCTTGTTGGCCCAGTCCAGGCCCCGGCTGGAGCGCCGGACGCTCTCTGGCGAATGCTTCGATGCCTCGTGGTAGGCAAGGATCCCCGACGGGCTCACGGGCTCATTCTGCCGTACGGACTAGGGGAGGCGGCCCTCCCGCAGCGCGTCGAGCGCCTTGTCGAGGCGCCTCTGGAGGGTCTCGGGGGTCTTGGCCTGCTCGATGGGAACCGTGAAGAGCCGCTTGCGGCTGTACGACAGCCCCTCGAAGAACTGCTTGGCGGCGGCGTCACCCTCAAGGAACTGGGCCACTTGGGGTGGCACGGTGACCTCGCGGGCCTCCGTGTCAAGCTCGATGTCGACCTCCAGCTCGTCTCCGGCGGCGACCCCGGCCGCCTCACGGTTCTCGGCGTTGACGCCCACCATGTAGCGGCCGCCCATCGACGCAATGGTGCTGCGGTAGGTGTAGCCCTTGATGGTGACGCGGACGGCAGGCCGCTTGCTCGACCCGAGGCTCGTGACCACGGCCTCGGGGACCTCGATGCCCGTCGCCGTCTTGCCGGCGAGTTCGAGCGTGGCCTTGAATTGCACGGTCTTCATGTCTGCCCTCCTTCGCACATTGTGCTTGTCAGAAGATGAGACACGAAGAGGGACGGCGAATCATCGATCGCCGGCCGACTTTCTCCGGGATATTGCCACCAGCACCGCCGGTTGCTGCCCGGGGTTGTGCAGGCATCGCAGCGGCAGACCGGCCAGCCAGAAGATGGCGCCGGGCTGAAGGCGGATACGGCAGCCGCTCAAGGCTTCCAGCTCCACCTCGCCGCATTCGAGGACGACGAGTGCGTCGGCCCAGTCCGCCGTATCGAAGGGGCGGCTTGTCCCGGGCGCCAGGGTGATCACCCGGCGCTCGAATCCCGGCCGTCGATGACTCACTGCAAACGAGACGGTGCGGTGGGACGGAACTCATCGGTCCCCCGGAGAAGCGAACAGCCGGCGGTGCTCCGGCATCATGCAGTGGTCGGTCACCACCCTGAGGCCCGCCTCCTCGGCGAGGCGCACGGCCTCGTCCGTCTGGGTCTGAAGCTGGAACCACAGGACGCCGGCCCCGCAGGCGATTGCGCTGCGGGCGACCGCCGCTGCCTCGGCTGGGGGGCGGAAGACCTCGACGGCATCAAAGGGGATGTCGACGTCCTCCAGCCGGCGGTACACGCGCTCGCCGAGGATCTCGCCGCCCTGCGAATGGCGCAGGGGATTGACGGGGACGATGCGGTAGCCCTGTTCCTGGAGATAGCGCGGCACGTAGTGAGACGGCTTGTGCTCGTGCATCGATGCCCCGACCACCGCGATGGTCCGGACCTCACGGAAGATGTGGCGAAGCTCCTCGTCCGACGTCACACATCGAGGATACGCACTCGCCCTTTCAGCGGGTCTGGGAGATCGCCATCCCGACCTTGGGAATGGCCGCCGCTGGCCCCTTGACGAGGCCGGGTAGGGCGCCGAAGAAGGCGGCGTCACCGAAGTTGAAGATGCCGCCGTCCCGGCCGAGCATGTAGTAGCCGGCACCAGTCGGTGTGGCGCTCATGGCGGTCACCAGCTGGTTGAGCCGGATGCCGCCGGTCGAGCCGAAGAAGCCCGCGTCGCCGAAGGCGAAGATGCCGCCGTCGGACGCCACCATCCAGTAACCCTCACCGGTGTGAGAGGGGGCCAAGCCGACGATCGGCTGGTTGAGGGGGGTGCCGCCCATCGAGCCGAAGAAGGCGGCGTCGCCGAAGGCGAAGATGCCGCCGTCGGAGGCGACCATCCAATAGCCCCGGCTGTCGGGGGTGGACGCCATGCCGACGACCGGCTTATTGAGATGGATGTTCCCGGTGGAGCCGAAGAACCCGGCGTTCCCGAAGGAGAAGATCCCACCGTCGGAGGCCACCAGCCAGTAGCCGGAAGTTGACGGCGGTGGGCCCGGCGGGAGCACGGTGAGGGTGAAGCTCCAGGTGCCGGTG
>JAOPZY010000181.1 GCA_025963875.1 Actinomycetota bacterium | reverse complement strand
GTCAGCATCGCCGCCCGCTCGAGGAAGGCGGCCGCCGCAGCCAGGCCCCCGCGGGCCTGCGCTCGGCCGGCCGAGCGCTCCAGCTCCTCGGCGACGTCCTCGTCGGGCCCTGGCGTGGCCTGGGCGCGGTGCCAGGCGCGGCGGTCGGGATCGATCTGCGGATCGGTGACCTCGGCAAGGGCTCGGTGCACGTCCTGTCTCTCCTGAAGTGACGCCGACCGGTAGGCCGCCGAGCGAACCAGCGGATGACGAAACCGGACGCGGGCGCCGAACTCGATGAGTCCGGCCTCAACCGCGGGCGTTGCAGCCTCGGTCCCGATCCCGAGCCGCTCGGCTGCTCGCCAGAGCAGCGACGGCTCGCCCAGCGGATCGGCCGCCGCGAGCTGCAGCAGGCGCCGTGCCTGGGGCGGAAGAGCATCGAGCCGGCGCCGGAAGGTCCCCTCGATCCGCCCTGAGAGCGGCATCGCGTCGGGGAGCGCGAACCCGCCCGCCAGCTCCGCCGGTGTCAACCCCCGTGGCAGCTCCAACAGCGCCAGGGGGTTGCCGCGCGTCTCGGCGAGGATGCAGTCGCGGACCCGCGCGTCGAGCGGGCCGGTGAGCACCGAGTCGAGGAGCGTCCCCGCGTCGCCCTCGCGCAAACCCTCGACGACGAGCTCTGGCAACCCCGCCAGGTCGTCGCTCGCAACGCGCGCCGCGAAGACCAGGCCGACGCCTTCTGCATCCAGGCGGCGTGCGACGAAGGCGAGCACCTGCGCTGAGACACGATCTAGCCACTGTTCGTCATCCACCAGGCAGATCAGCGGCTGCTCCTCGGCTATCTCGGACAGCAGGCTCAAAACGGCCAGGGCGACGAAGAAGCGATCCGGTGCCGGCCCGGGGCTGACGCCGAGCGCGGTGCGCAGGGCATCACGCTGAGGACTCGGGAGGCGTTCGAGGTGATCCAGCATCGGCGCCAACAACTGGTGCAACCCGGCGAACGCAAGTTCCATCTCCGATTGGATACCCGCCGCGCGCGCGACACGGAAGCCCGACGCCTGCTCGACGATGTAGTCCAACAGCGCCGTTTTGCCCACACCGGGTTCGCCGCGCACCACCAGCGCCCGGCTCTCTCCCGCTCGAACAGCTTCGATGAGCCGGTCGAGCTCGTCGCGTTCCCTGCGCCGGCCCGTGAGCGCTGCCGCGCGTGCTGGGAGGGGAGAAAGCATGGCCATGTCCGATGTTACCTGCCGCTAACGGGCCACGACGACTGACCGGTGGCGGATGCGACACGCGCCCCAGCGGCCCCACCATGACCGGAACGACACGCACATGAAGGAGGACCGCCGTTGACTACAACCGAGGCACCTGACCGCTACACGGCGCTGCCTGACGACCAGACGCTAGCGTCGGCCGTCGTTGCCCTCGAAGAGCACGGGTTCAGCGTCGAAGTCGTCGATGACCTGGACGCCGCTCGCAGCGCCGTCCTCGCCCGCATCCCCAACGGGTCCTCCGTGATGACCAACACGTCCGTGACCCTGCAGGAGACCGGGATCGCGGACGCGATCAACGACGGCGGACCCTACGAATCGGCGCGCACGAAGATGATGGGGCTCGACTTCGCGACCCAGCTGCAGGAAATGAAGGCCATCGGCGGCCAGCCCGATTACGCCCTCGGCAGCGTCCACGCGGTCACGCAAGACGGCACGCTGGTCATCGCCTCGGCCTCGGGCAGCCAGCTCGCCTCCTACGCCTGGGGAGCCGCCAACGTCATCTTCGTCGTCGGCGCGCAGAAACTCGTTCCCAACCTGGAAGCGGCACACGACCGCATCTACAAGCACAGCCTTCCACTGGAGGACGCTCGCGCGATTGCGGTCTACGGCCAGAACAGCTACGTCGGAAAGGTTCTCGAGATCCACCAGGAACTGCCGGGCCGCATTCATATCGTCCTCATCCGGCAGTCGATCGGATTCTGACGTTGCCGCCTCTGCGGTTGCCACGGATCGCCGTGCTCGGTGCGGGCCACGTCGGCCCGGTGATCGCGCGGGTCGCGATCGCCGCCGGCTTCCACGTGACCATCGCAGCCTCGGGTAGCCCCGAGAGGATCGCACTCATTGCCCAGGTGCTGGTGCCGGGAGCCGAGCCGCGATGGGCAGCCGATGCTGTGGACGACTCCGACATCGTCGTGTTGGCGATCCCACTCCACAAGTTCGCGACCTTCGACGCCGACCTGGTGGCCGACAAGCTCGTGGTTGACGCGATGAACTACTGGCCGCCCGTCGATGGCGTTCAGGAGATGTTCGAAGATCGCCAATACTCCAGCAGCGAGATCGTCCAGCGCCGGCTTGCCCGCTCGACGATCGTCAAGACCCTCAACCACATCGGCTACCACGACCTCGAAGACTGGCGCCGACCTGCGGGCTCGCCGGCACGCCGCGCGCTCGGCGTCGCCGGCGACGACCCGGGAGCGGTGGAGGCCGTGGCGGAGGTCATCGATCAGGTTGGCTACGACACCGTCCGGCTGGACAGCCTGCGCGCCGGTCGCCTCCTGGAACCCGGCGGTCCGGTCTTCGGCGCGTCGCTGCGCCGAGCCGACTTCGAGCTCGCCGTGCGCGCGAGAGCCGCATAGAGGCACCAGGTGAACTTCCCGCTCGTCCTCGGCCTCGACACCTTCGGCGATGTCACCCACGACGATGACGACCGGCCGCTGTGGTGAGTCGCCCGGGGGAATCTCACCCCCAGGCGCTCGCAGAACCGTACGTGACAGTCTCCCGTCATACGGCTCCCACAGGTCGGCGGTCGGTGATTGGGAGCATCCACCAGTGGACAAACAGGCGAGGCTTTCGCTGGCGTGCAGCGTTGAGCCAGGCCCATGCCCGCTTGGGCTTGCCCCGGAGTCGCTTGAACTTCTGCATGGCCCACCGCATCAGGTGCGATTCGATGTGGCCCGCAAGGGAGTACAACGCGGAGCGGTAGAAGGCTCCGTAGTAGTTGATCCAGCCTCGGACCTTGGGGTTGATGTCCTCGGCGAGGCCGGACAGATCCGTTCCGCTGCGGCGGTTGAGGTGCCAGGCCCTGACCTTCTGGTTGACCGCCTTCCGTGCCTTGCCGCTCATGGCAGGGTTGAAGCCGACGAAGTAGCCCTGTCGGCCCTTGACCCTGCGCCCCCGGAAGGTGTAGCCGAGGAAGTCGAAGCTGGTGTGCTCGAAGTCCCCCCGGCGCTTCGTGTCCTTGCAGTACACGATCTTCGTCTTCTCGGGGTGCAGCTCGAGGCGGAAGGCCCCGAGCCGGTTGGCGATGGCGGCCCAGAGGTTGCGGGCCTTCTGCTCGGTGTCGCAGTGGACAACGATGTCGTCCGCGTAGCGCTCGAACGGGCAGGATGGCCAGTGGTCGGCCATCCAGGTGTCGAACGCGTAGTGCATGAACAGGTTGGCCAACAGGGGCGAGATCGGGGAGCCCTGCGGGGTTCCCCTCTCCCGCTCGACGAGGGTCCCGTCGGGCATCTGCATGGGGGCTACCAGCCACCGCTCGACGTACAGCAGGACCCAGCGCGATTCGGTGTGGTGCCGGAGCATGCCCATCAGGAGGTCATGGGGCACGCTGTCGAAGAAGGCCCGGATGTCCAGGTCGAGCACCCAGTCCTGCTTCCAGCAGCGCTGACGGGCCTTGGCCAGGGCGTCGTGGCAGTCTCGCCCGGGACGGTAGCCGTCGCTGTCGGGGTGGAAGATCGGCTCCAGCCTCTCCTCCAGCAGCATCGCTGCTGCGGTCTGGGCGATCCGGTCCGCCACCGTGGGCACACCGAGTCGCCTGACCCCCTCCCCATGGTCCTTCGGGACATCCACCGCCCGCACGGGCCTCGGGAGGTAGCTGCCTGAGCTCATCCGGTTCCAGAGCTTGTAGAGGTTGCTGTCCTCGTCGGCCTCGAACTCGGCGATGCTGGCGGCGTCCACCCCCGGGGCTCCGTCGTTGGCACGGACCTTCTCCCACGCCTCGGCAACGAGGCGCTTGGGGATCTCAAACGACTTCACCTTCAGCTTCGGTCCACCCATCGGCTCCTTCCCTTGCGGGTTGGCCTCCTGGCGACCTGACCTGCCCGGCTCCCTTGGCTCCAGCCCCATTACGGGGCCTTCCTCGCTACTACGGGCCGGTCCGCCCCTGCTCCTCCCGGTACTCTGCCTCTTGCGGTGTCCGCCGCTTGAGGGTCTCCCTCTCGCACCCGGGGGGCATTGCTGGCCCATTTAGACCGGATGACGGTTCGGAGGCGGCAGGTTCTCCCGTTCCATGCCAGCGCCTGCGACGAGCTCACGCCACCTATACACCGGGCACCACCAGGGCGGCAGGCAGGGAAGCCCCCTGATTGAGGGCGCACCGCTCGGTGCGCCTTTGTCCCGGGGTTCGCGCACCACCCCGGTTTCGATGCCGTCATTGTTTGTTTCGATGCGTCAGCAGTGGTTTGCACATGCTCGTCTTCTCGTCGCTCACCTGACCCGCTGGTGGCGGGCCTTTTCCCCCAACGCTCACCACCACGGCTCTTGACCGCAGCAGCTTGGGGGCGGTTTGGGCTCTCCGCCTGCACGGCGAACCCGGAGGACCTACCTCCATCACTGGCACAGCACGCTCTGTGGCCTGTCGACCTTCTACGTCGAAACCACCTCGCTTTCGGGACACACCGCACGCCCAAACGATCCGCAACGTCGTCGAACAGGGCGTGCTCGCCGACCAGGTGGGCGTGGACTTCTTCGGGATCGGTGAACACCACACGGACGACTTCCCCCTGTCGGCCGCCGACGTGGTGCTCGGCGCGATCGCCGCACGCACGACCCGCATCCGCGTCGGGTCGGCGGTCACGGTACTGAGCTCGGACGATCCCGTCCGGGTGTTCCAGCGCTTCTCCACGCTCGACGCCATCTCGGGCGGTCGGGCGGAGGTCGTCCTCGGGCGGGGGTCCAGCATCGAGTCGTTCCCGCTCTTCGGCTACGACCTCGCCGACTACGAGGACCTCTTCG
>JAOPZY010000140.1 GCA_025963875.1 Actinomycetota bacterium | reverse complement strand
GAGATCACCGAGGACTACCGGAACTGGGTCCGCTCCCTGTTCGTCGACCTCGCCCGGGAGGCGGGGGCACCGGATCCCGAACGCCTCGCGCAACAGCTCGTCCTGCTCTACGACGGCGCCGGCATCTCCGCGTGGATGGACCACGACCCCAGTGTTGCCAACACAGCACGCACCGTCGCCGCAGCCCTCATCGACGCGGCAATCCCGATCGCCCGACCCTCGGGCCGGCAACGGTCCAGGCCGCGTCCCCGACTGCACGAAGAGGGGCACGCTCAATAGCGGACGCGAGGACGCTGTGGAACCGACCGGTGCGGGTTCGGCACATGTTCGACCCCGCCTTTGGAGGTAGGGGCCCCGTTCTCACATCGCAAGACAGAGCCTCGTCGTGGAGGCTGTCCGGCAGGACCGTCAGGCTGGGCGGGCGACGGCGACGAAAGGTGAGGACACCATGCCTTGTGGGATGCCCCAACGTCCGCCTGAGCTCCTTGTCCAGACGGGCCATCCCCACGCCGGCTGATGTGCCAGCACGGTGGCGCCGGATTCCGCTGCGGCGTCTGATGACCGTAACCAGTCTGGCCCCCGTCCTGGTTGATCTGCCTCCGGGACCAAGGTCACCGCCGTCGGCGCCGGGTACCAGCTCGCTTTGACGCTCACCTCCACCGGTTCGGTCTTGGCGTGGGGCAGCGACACGTACAGCGGGTTGGGAGCATCACATCTCGGAGCCATGCCTATCGCCCCGTTACCCTTGCGCTTGTGCTCTCCGGCGGATGCGCCTTGGCGTACGGCCAGGGGGAACTGTGACTCATTCCGGTGCACGCCCGCCGCCTCGAATCAACCCGTCAACAACGCCGCGTAATGATCTTCATCTGCTCCCAAGAAGGTGGCATGATTCACTCCGTGCGCCTACGACGGACGATGTCGAGGTCCTCATGACACGGACGCGAGTGCCTCCGGTGCTCGTCACCGGAGCGACCGGCCGGGTCGGGCGCGCCGTCGTCGACCTGCTGATCGACGCGGGCGTGCCGGTCCGCGCCCTCACGCATTCCGAGGCGGCGGCGACGCTGCCAGCGAACGTCGAAGTCGTCACCGGCGACCTCACCGTGCCCGAATCGCTCGACCCAGGACTGCGAGGTGTCGGTGCCGTCTTCCTCGTCTGGACCGCCCCGCCGACGACTGCTCCGGCAGTTGTCGAGCGTCTCGCAACCTACGCGCGGCGTGTCGTCTTTCTCTCATCACCGCACCAAACCCCGCACCCTTTCTTCCAGCAACCGAATCCGATGGCGGTGCTCCACGCCGATATTGAGCGGCTCATCGCGGCCGCCGGGCTCGAGTCGACGATCATCCGGCCGGGGATGCTCGCGTCGAACGCGGTGTTCTGGTGGGCGACCGCGATTCGCGCCGACGGTGTCGTCCGGTGGCCTTACGGTGCTGCCGAGACGGCACCCGTCGATGACCGCGACGTCGCAGCCGTCGCGGCGCGGACCCTGTATCAGGACGGACATGCTGGGGGCGACTACGTCCTCACCGGCCCCGAGTCACTGAGTCAGGCAGAGCAGGTGAGCATCATCGGTGACGTCTTGGGGCGTCGGATCAAATTTGAGGAGCTGTCGCCGGACGAGTTTCGAAGCGAGACGGAGGGAAGCTGGCCGCGTCCGGTCGTGGACATGCTGCTCGCCGCGTGGGGCGCAACGATTGGAGGGCCGGCGTTCATCACCTCTGCGGTGGTCGACATCCTCGGATCGGCGCCGCGATCGTTTCGCCAGTGGGTCGCCGATCACGCCACCGCGTTTATGGAAGGTCCAACCGAATTAGAGTCGACTTCGCCACGTCAGGCACCGGACCAAGGTCACCAAGGGGCCCGGCTCCAAGGCCGCCGGGATCGCCATGGCATTCAAGCTGATCGAGGCCGCCCAGAAACGCTGGCGCGCCGTCAACGCACCCCGCCTCGTCGCGCTCGTCCGCGCCGGCGCCCGCTTCGAATGCGGGAAGCTCGTTGAACGCGACCCCGCACTCGAGGCCACCCAAGCCGCCGCCGACGGTCCCCGAGGGCCGACAGAAGAGGTGCGGAAGAAATATGTTGCTATCAGGGTGTCGCAACATAGCGAGTCGAATCCCAGAGTGGATGCCATTCAGCACTCTGAGTGGTGGCTCGTCCGGCCCTACGGCGTTCCTGCCAATGCTGTGAGAATTCTGCGGTTGTGCGGGCACCGGGCCGGAAACCCGGACAATCGGTTGGAAAGAGTCGGGCACAAACGGGTGGGCTGGCCACGTTCCGTGAGTAGTGGCGAAATTCGTCCCCGACAGTCGACGTGACGACATCGGATGGGACACCTGGCCGGTCGCGGTGTAGCGCAGCTCGGGATCCCGGGTGAGGTTCCCAACGACGGTGACGGTGCTCATGCAGCACCTCCCGTTCTCATCGGAGCGGCCTTTCCGCTCTCAACAAGAGCCGACCTTCGAGTGTGGCCGGTGGCGGTCAAACGACGGCCCAAGACGAGTGGGGGAGCCTTCCCAGGGGTCCAGCCAAGATAAGGCCCAAACGGGCTTTCGAAGCCACCACGGGCCCTCGCGCATCAGCGCCTACGGGCGGGTCTTTGGCAGCGTTCGGATGGGCATGGAGTAGGGCGTCACTGAGGAGCCGGGGGCCATGGCACCGATCGAGCGGACAGCGCACCCACGGTTCCGGCGGATGGTAACCGCGAGGGAGCTCGTGGGATTGAGCCCAACCGCGGCGATGACCGACATCACCTAATCGCGCGTAGTTCCCGCGCGGCACGGTTACCGGTTAGCCGGAAGACCAGATTCCAGGTAGCCGTCGCCCGGAATTTGATGCTGTCCCGGACGACACGCCGGGCAAGTCAAAGGAGACTGGCCCAGCCTCTCGGGCGTATCCATCTACGACAAGGAGCAAGTCATGCACAAGAAATCCCGCGTCCTCGCCGTCACGGGCACCATCGGCGTCGTCGCCCTCGCACTCGGGCTTGGGTCCCGAGTCCTCTCGGCGTCAGGCGAAACCGCGGCAGTGGCACGCCAGACCGCCCCGACAACGACGGCACCGCCGGGGGCGCCCGACCCCAACCTCTATCCCTTCGGTGTCCCCGCCGGTGGCGTGGGGGTGCAGGTGCCGCCGCCCCCCGGGTCGCCCACGTTGTCGCCGACGATCGCGACGAAGACGACCACGCGCATCTTCGGCGCCGACCCCTTCCAGGAAGCGGTCTCGGTCACCCAGCACATCTGGCCGTCAGCACTGCCGACGAACGCACCGAACGGCACCCCTGATCGGCCGCGGGCGGTCACGCTGCTGACGACGGACGATCCGCTGACGGCGATCACTGCCACGCCGATCATCCACTTCCCGGACGACGCTCCAGTCCTGTACGTCACGAACAACGGCGTCCCGGACATCACGCTGAACGAGATCAAGCGCCTCGGCCCGTCCGGCATCGACCGGTACAACAACGTGGATGCCTTCCTGGTCGGTGCCGCGTCCAACCCGGCCGTGCAGAACCAGCTCAAGCAGATCGGCATCAAGTACGTCGACGTGACAGCCGGCTCCGTCCCCGATCTGGCGAACAAGGTCGATCAGCTCTACGGGTCGATCACGAATCCGGACACGGGCATCCCGACGATGGACAACGGGATGATGGACGTCGTGATCGGCTCGACGGACGCCTACCAGTTCGTGCTCCCGGCGACGCACTGGGTCTCGCACATGGCGACGGGTCTCTTCTGGGTGACGAAGGACTCGGTGCCGCAGGCGACGGTCGACGCACTCAAGCGGCGCAACGGGCAGGCACGCATCTACCTGTTCGGCGGCCCTGGCCAGATCTCCTCGTCGGTTGCGAGCAAGCTCGCCCAGTACGGTTCCGTGATCCGGGTCACGAACGACGACAACGTCGCGTACAACGCACCGCCGGCCGACACGCCGGAGGAGACCGCGATCGCGTTCTCGAAGATGTGGGACTCGGCCGGTGAATTCGGCTGGAAAATCACCGGGCCCGGGCACGGCTTCACGCTCGTCAACATCAACGATTGGGCGGGCGCCGTCGCCTCGTCGCCGCTCTCCCACCTCGGCTTCCACGCGCCGCTGCTGTTCACAGACAGTCCAACGACGCTGCCGGCCGACGTCGATGCGTACTTCAAGTCGGTGGAGCCGACGTTCCTCAACACGCCCGCGGACGGCCCGTACAACATGACGTACGCGATCGGCAGCTGGGACCAGATCAGCTGGCCCGAGGAGCTGCAGGTCGAGTACGACTCGGAGATGGGCAACCGCCGCGACACGAGTCTGAACACCGGCGGTACCTACGGCGACAGCGCGCCGGGGACGTAGGAACCACAGCACGACAGTCACGCGCACGGGCCGGGACGGTGGGACCGTTCCGGCCCGTGCGGCATGCGGGAGCGAGCACGGCCGCTTCGACGAGGCTGTCACCGACGATCACGATGAAGACGACCGCGCGGATTCTTGTCTTTCGACACCGCGAACGCTGGTGCGCCCGCACGATCGAGGAGTCGACCGACACGTTCCAGTCCACCCGACCGGCCCCGTCGGCCTCTGCCTGAATCAGCGCAACAGCTTGTCCCACGTGCCATCGGTCGCGAGCGATGATGCCGCTTCCACACCGTCTGCCACGGCCCGAACCGCCCCGGAAGATCACGCCACGGACGACTACGACCCACCGCCTGAGGCATCAACGGCTCGATCCCAGCCCACGCAGCCTCGCTGAGTTCAGCTGAACGGGTCACCTGGCCAGATTGGTGCAATCACCATCGACCACTTGGGAGCCACACCTTTTTGACTGCAAACGAGACGTGCTGACGTGGGACGAGTGGCGGATACCGCAGGGCCTGAACAGGTCGAGGACGTAAGCGGAGCAGACCGGGCCAGAGCGGACGCGGACTGGGGTGGGACGCCAGCGGCGCTCGGCACCTCCGGCGCGACGTGGCAAGATCTCGCAGGTGACCAGCAGAACCGCCGCGGCGCAGCACCTGCTCGACCTCGCGCGGCTGCGCCGCGTCCGCGACCGGATCGACCGGGAGTACGCGCAGCCGCTGGACGTCGAGGCGCTCGCCCGCGGCGCGCACATGTCGGCCGGGCACCTCAGCCGCGAGTTCAAGCTCGCCTACGGCGAGTCGCCGTACGGCTACCTGATGACGCGGCGCATCGAGCGTGCGATGGCGCTGCTGCGTCGTGGCGACCTCAGCGTCACCGAGGTCTGCTTCGCGGTTGGCTGCTCGTCGCTGGGTACCTTCAGCACTCGCTTCACCGAGCTTGTCGGCGTGCCGCCCAGCACCTACCGGCGCCACGAGGCGCACGCGACAGCGGGGATGCCGTCGTGCGTGGCGAAACAGGTGACCAAACCGATCAGGAATCGAGAAGCGCGGGTCACCGGGCCGCAGTTAGAGTGACCGCCATGGACATCACCACCACGACTTCAGGAGTGACCATGGCCGACTCTTCCACCGAGGGAATCAAGACCGTGCTGCATCCCGTATCCGACCTGGCGACGGCCAAGGCGGTGTACGCCGCCCTGCTCGGCGTACCGCCGCAGACCGACGGGCCCTACTACGTCGGCTTCGAGGCCGCCGGTCAGCAGATCGGGCTGGTGCCGGGCGGTGGACCGCAGGGCATGACCTCGCCGGTGGCCTATTGGCACGTGCCGGACATCGAGGCGAAGCTGGCCGAGGTGACCGCCGCGGGTGCCACCGTGAAGGAGCCCGCGCACGACGTCGGTGGCGGCCGCCTGGTGGCCACCGTCACCGACCCCGACGGCAACGTGCTCGGGCTGCTCCAGGACCCGTGAGTGCCAACCCCCGCTCCCGCCCTCAGCGTCGTCGCGACACCGACCATCGGCTCACCCATGACATCGATGTCTGGGTGGCCAGTGCCTCGGCGGACGGTGCGCCGTACCTGGTGCCGCTGTCCTTCGACTGGGACGGCGAGGCGCCGCTGATGGCCACGCCGACGGACAGCCCGACCGGCAGGAACCTGGTTGCCACCCGAACCGTTCGGCTGCGGCTGGGCCACACCTGCGACGTGTGAACGAGCTGCCCGACCGCGAGCTGGTGCGCGACGGCCCCTCGTTGATCTGACGCCTCGGCCGGGCGCGCCGCGTGGCCGGGGCCCCAAAGGCTCCTCGGGCCGAAGCGAAGGAGAACCAGACGTACTGCTCGAAGCTGGTCAGATCGAGGCAGGCGACGCCGACGGAGACCGCGAAGGCGGGCCTGCTTACCATGGAGACACGATGAGCATGGCAACGAGGACGGACACGCAGTCGCCTGCGCTGCACGTTGATGGCAGCCACGATTTGATCCGCGTGCACGGTGCGCGCGAGAACAACCTCAAGGACGTCAGCGTCGAGATTCCGAAGCGCCGGCTGACGGTGTTCACCGGCGTCTCCGGCTCGGGCAAGAGCTCGCTGGTGTTCGACACGATCGCCGCGGAGTCGCAGCGGCTGATCAACGAGACGTACAGCGCCTTCGTGCAGGGCTTCATGCCGACGCTGGCGCGGCCAGAGGTCGACCTGCTGGAGGGGCTGACAACGGCGAT
>JAOPZY010000122.1 GCA_025963875.1 Actinomycetota bacterium | reverse complement strand
CGGTCAAGGCGCAGGTGACCCAGGGATTCTTCGCCGACCCGGCCTTCATGGAGCACCTCGACATCGTCTTCGCCAACCTCTACCTCGGAGCGGTCGACGGGTCCTGCGTGAACCCTTCCACGGCCTGCCGGGCCTGGAACGTGCTGTTCTCCCGGCGCTCCGACACCTCGGTGGTTCCCATGCAGTTCGCCCTCGCCGGGATGAACGCCCACATCAACCACGATCTCGCACTGGCGGTCGTGACCGCGTGCCGGGACCTCGGGACGGCGCCGGAAAGCGGCAGCCACGAAGCCGACTTCAACAAGGTCAACCGGCTGCTCGCCGCCCTGGACCCGCAGATCCGGCAGTCCTTCGAGTCGGGGCTCATCCTCGAACTGGACCAGAGAGCCGCAGCCGGGCTGGAGAACATCGCGGGCAACTTCGGCATCGACGCAGCCCGCGAGACGGCCTGGGTCAACGCCCAGGCCCTCTGGCACGTGCGGGACATCTCCTTCATCTACAAGCAGTATCTCGACGGCATGGACCGCACCGCAGCCTTCGCCGGCCGCTCGCTGTTGATCCCTTTGGTCTGACCTCCTGGCCGCAGCCTGAAGGTAAGTCGTTTTCCGCGCGCAGATGCGCGATCGCGGACTATCCTCGGCCTCACCCTCCGGCCAGGGCGCCGCGAAAGCCCACGGCGGCGGCGCCGATCAGCGGGGCGGCGGCGCCGAGGCCCGCCGGCACGATGCGGGTCCCCGCCGAGAACTCCAGCCGGGCGAGGGCGTCGATCTCCCGCTGGGCGGCGTCGAAGAACGGCTGCCCGAAACCGAGGGCCACCGACCCGGCGACCACCGCCAGGCGAAGGTCCAGCAGGTTGGCCACCGAGGCGACCGCCCGGCCCACGAACATGCCGGTCCGGGCCACGACGCGGGGCGGTGCCTCCGACGGAGGCTGGCCGGTGATGGCACGGATGGCGGTGCCCGAGGCCTCCGCCTCCAGGCAGCCCCTCGAGCCACAGACACACCGCCGCCCGCCGGGCTCGACGAGCATGTGGCCGATGTGGCCGGCATTCCCGTGGGCGCCGTCGAGCAGGCGCCCCTCGAGCACGATGCCCCCGCCGACCCCTGTGGAGACGACCATGCCGATGAAGTTCTGCTCCCCCGCCGCTGCGCCCACCCAGCCCTCGCCGAGGGTGAGCGCCTTGGCGTCGTTGTCGACGGCGACCGGCAGGCCGGTGGCCTGCGCCAGGCGGCGTCGGAGCGGGAAATGGCGCCACGCCGGGATGTTGAGCGGCGAGACTTCCTCGCCCCCTCTGGTCATCGGACCGCCGCACCCGGCTCCGCAGACCGTGGGGGCCGCCGGAGGGAGGCATTCGATGACGCCGAGCAAGGCGGCGAAGAGCACCTCGGCGTCGGCGGTGGCGGGGGTCGGCGCCTCGGCCCGATGAAGGAGCGCACCGTCCTCGTCCACGATCCCGGCGGCCATCTTGGTGCCACCGATGTCGATCGCCAGGGCGGTATCCACGGGCCCAATGTAGGCGCTTTCGGTGGGGGACAACCCGAAACCCGTCCCGCCGCGGCTCCGGGGGCTCCCGGATCCAAGGCGAGGACCGCCTATCCGAACATACCCCGCATACTGCGGGTGATGTCCCTGCCATCCCTCCTTCGCTCCCCTGCCCCCGCCTTCGGCCTCGCGGGGCTCCTCGGCGTCGCCGGTGTGTCCCACTTCGCCATCCCGGGCTTCTACGACGCCATCGTCCCGCACGCGATCCCCGGCCCGGCACGGCCGTGGACGCTGGCGAGCGGGGTGGTCGAGCTGGCGTGCGCGGCGGCCGTCGCCCTGCCCCGGACCCGGCGCCTCGGAGCGACCGTGGCCGCTGTGCTCTTCGTGGCGGTGTTCCCCGCCAACATCCAGATGGCCGTCGACTGGCGGTCCCGGCCGGCCGTCGACCAGGCGATCGCCTACGGGCGGCTCCCCCTGCAGATCCCGCTCGTGCTCTGGGCACTCGCGGTCCGGCGGGGCGCCTCGGGCCCGGCGTGAGGGCGATCCGGCGGTGCGTGCTGGCCTCGGCGGCGCTGATCGTCTCATTCGTTGCCCTCCTGGTCGCCGAGGTGATGGTGGCCCGAGGGGGCGCGCATCTCGCCGGGGGTCCGCCGCTGGTCACCGACGCTGCGGCAGGGCCCCCCGGCGCACCCGTCGACACCGTCGTCTGGCTGGGGGACTCGATCGGCGCCGGCATCGGCGCCACCAGCCTGCCCGGGACACTGCCCGAACAGGCTGCCGCAGCGATAGGGAAGCCGGTCCGCATGACCGTGCTGGCCAGGTCCGGCGACCGGGTGGCCGACGTCCTGTATCACCAGCTCCCGGTGCTGGCGGCGATCCATCCGACGATGGTCTTCATCACCGTCGGGGCCAACGACACGACCCACCTCACGTCCCGGGGCGCCTTCCGGCGTGACTACGAGCGGGTCCTCGTCGAACTGCCGTCATCGGTCAGGAGGGTCGTGATCCTGGGGGTGCCCGACATGGGGGCGCCGCCCCGCCTGGCGCAGCCCCTGCGGGCCGTCGCCGGCTGGCGGGGCCGGTCGCTGGACACCGACGTTCGCCACCTCGCAGCCCGGACCCCCAGGGCGGTATACGTGGACATCGCCGGGAAAACGGGCCCGGCGTTCCGGGCGCATCCGGCGACCTACTTCGCACGGGACCGGTTCCACCCCAACGACGCCGGCTACGGGCTGTGGGCCAAGGCAGTGGCGGAGGCCCCGGCCCCGAGTTGAGGTCGAGCAGCGCCGGGCAAGAATGGGAGTGGGGGAGGCCAACTGAACGGAGAACCCCATGAGCGATGAACTGAGCGGGACGGTGGCGCTCGTCACCGGGTCGAGCAGCGGCATCGGTGAGGCGACGGCCCGGGCCTTGGCGGCCCACGGAGCCGCCGTGGCACTCCTCGCCCGCCGCAAGGATCGCCTTGAGCGCCTCGCCGAGGAGATCGAGAGCGACGGGGGTCGTGCCCTCGTCCTGCCCACCGACGTGACCGATGCCGATCAGGCCAGGGCCGCCGTCCAACAAACCGTGGCGGACCTGGGTCGCCTCGACATCGTGGTCAACAACGCCGGCGTAATGCTGCTGGGTCCCATGGACGAGGCGCCGCTCGAGGAATGGCAGCGCATGGTGAGCCTCAACCTGGGCGGCCTGCTGAACATCACCCACGCCGCCATCCCCCACCTCCTGGCCGCCGCCGACGCCGCGCCCAGGCGGGTGGCGGATCTGGTGAATGTGAGCTCGGTGGCGGGCCGCGTCGCCCGGGCCAACGCCGCCGTCTACGACCTCACCAAGTTCGGCGTCGGCGGGTTCAGTGAATCGGCCCGCCAGGAGTTCGCTCGCCGCCACCTCCGGGTATCCGTGGTGGAGCCTGGGGTGGTCCGCACGGAGCTGACCGACCACATCCGCGACGGGGTGCGGGAGGCAGCCAGGGAGCGCCTCGGCAGCATCGAGGGCCTCGAGCCCGAGGACGTCGCCGACGCCATCGCCTACATCGTGACCCGGCCGCGCCGCGTCGCCCTGAACGAGGTCCTGATCCGTCCGACGGAACAGGACTGGTAAGGAAAGCCCTATTGGCGTGAAGCTCCCGGTCTTGTGATTTCGGGCGAGTCGTACTACAGTTCTGATAGGCGAAATCTCCCAGCCGGAACATAGTCCGAGGGCACAGGGTCGGCTCCGCACCAGACGCGCAGCGCTTTTTGGGAAGGTGGCCGGTTGCGTCTCTACGTTGTACGTGGTTGCGGGGGTTGATCGGCACGCACCCTGCCCCTCAGCTTCGGATCCAGATCGACCGTTCGTCCGACCGGGAGTGCGTCGCGGTCCTGGGTGAACTCGACATCTTCACGGCTCCGTCGCTGCAGAACGCGGTACTCGGCCTGGAGGATGCCAAGCCGACGCTGCTGGTGATCGATCTGACCGGCGTGAGCTTCATCGACTCGACGGGCCTCTCCGTGCTCCTCACGGCGTCGGAGCGTGCCCGCGAGCAGGGCCGCCGCCTGGTCGTCGTGCGTCCTCCCCTACCGGCGCTCAGGGTGTTCACCCTCACGAAGGTCGACGCCGGCATGGAGTGCGTCGATGATCCGCAGGACGTGACGGCGGAGCACTTCGACCGGGAGACCACCTACGCAAGGGTGCTCAAGCTCAGCCGGAGACTGCGAGACCGGAAACCGGCGGAGCATCCCTAAAATACCGTCGCTCCTGAGTCTCGCCTCCGTGGAGGCGGCGCTGGCTGCGGCCGTTCGCCAGATCTTCGACGAGCAGGCACAAGGACCTGCGTGTCGAATACTTCCCGCTGAGCGGGAAAAATCCGCCGCGCCTCGCGACTGTCGCTCCCATTTGCTGCCTTGCCAGGAGCTCCCCTGCCGTCGTTGATTTGGGCGAAGGTCTTTAGATTTAGGGTCCGCCGTTCTACCGTCGTCGACTTAGCATTGGACCCGCATGGCGGATCCCCGGCCCGGGTCCTCCCCGAAGCGCCGCCATGGCCCAGACGCTCATCGCGACGAGCATGCCCTCAACGAACAGCGCGGCAAGGCCGAGCGGTTCGGTCCAGTTGCCGATGTCGTTGGTCGACGTGGGCAGCCCCCAGGTGCGGCTCACGACGTACGACCCGAACGCAAGTGCTCCAAGGACACCGGCGGCTTGCCACCCTCGCCTGGGCATCCACAGCAGCATCCCCGCGGCCAGCACGCATCCCACGATCAAGGCCAGGAAGAGTGCGCCGATGAGCGGCTTCTCCTTCCAGGTCTTCGGCAGATCGACGAAGTGGATCATGGCGATCCCGAGCAGCCCGACGAAGCCTGCGGGCCGGAGGCATGCCTCCTCGGCCACTCGGCGGCGACCGGCTGTCGCCCGGTCGGGCCACCCGTCAGTCGCCTGGGCAGCTTGCTCTGCGAGGTCCGGCACAGTTGCACACATGAGCATCACCTCGGGGGAGAAATGGCCGGGAGGGTCCGCCGCTCCTCATTGTCAAACTGCCTGGTTGCCAGCCGCGGACTGCTGTGGAAGCACAGAGGATCTTTCCCTCACGCCACGGTGCGAAACGGGCCATTCGTCAGGATAGTTGGATGTCGCCTACCCCAGAAACGCCGGCTGGTCGATGATCCAGAGCCAGGATCCATCCGGCTGGCGGCGCGCCACCTCGGCCGTTGCCCCCCGGCCGGCAAGGCGCGTCGACGTCAGGGCAAGGTCTCCCGTCTGATTGCGGATAGCCGGCTGAAGCTCTCCCGCGCTGAAGGTTGGCTTGCCGGCGAGCAGCTTCTCGTATGCCTCCCGGATGGCGTCACTCCCGACCGACAGCCGGCCAGGCGGGAACGCCAGCACCGCTCCAGATTCGTACAGCGCCACGAGGCCTTCCACGTCGCCGGCATTCGCTCGCTCCAGGAAGAACCTGCTGAGATCCTCTGGCTCGAACGCGCGCTGCCGCTCTTGGTCCACGTCCAATCCTTACGCCGTCAATGGCCCCCAGGTGGACCAAGGCTAACCGTTCCCGCGTCGTGCCGGGCCCACTTATTTCGCGGGCTCCAACCCCCAGGAGATGACATTTCGGGGAGTGATCCGGATGAGGGCCTCCCCGGACTCCGGTGCCTCCAGCGCCTCCGCCGATCCTTGGATCATCACGGACCGCGGTCGCCACGGGGGCAGCACGTCGTCGACGACGAAGGCCACCTTCGGATTGGCAGCGACGTTACGGAATTTCTTGGTGGCTGCGAAGTTCAGGCCCGAGATGTCGATCGTGCCCAGGTCTGCGTTGTAGCGCCACCCGACCGGGACGGCGTGGGGAAAGCCGTCGGGTTGCACGGTCGCCAGCCTCCCGAGCCGCCGTTCGCCCGTCAGATATTCCAGTTCCTCCGGCGTCAAGGATGTCCTCATGTCTGTCGCCTCCTCCTCGGCCGCCGCACGAGCGGGAGTGCCGATACTTTCAGATGCAACTGCTGTCGTTGCAGCGTAGACTGCAATGCTTGCAAGTGCAAGTACATCCCGCTACCGTAGAGGAATGCGCCCGCTGCCTGGACTCACCCTGCAGGAGATGGAAGCCTGGCTTGCCTTTCTCAAGGCGCACGCCGAGGTCACCGCCCTGCTGGACCGCGAGCTGCTCGACGAGCACGGCATCTCCCTCGCCGGCTACGAGGTGCTGGCCTTCCTGTCCCGGGCCGAGGGCCGGCGCATGCGCATGAGCGACCTTGCCGGCGCGGTCCTCATCTCACCGGGCGCCGTCACACGCCGGGTGGAGGCGCTGGAGGCTCGCGGCCTCGTCACCCGCAGCCGCAGCACCGGCGACGCGAGGGTCGTGGAGGCCGCACTGTCCGAGGCGGGCAGTGAGGTCCTGAAGCAACTGACGCCGACCCACGTGCGCGGGGTGCGGGCACACTTCGTCGACCAGCTCAGCCCGAGGGAGCTGCAGGTGGTGGCCAAGGCCCTCTGGAGAGTCGCCGGCTCCTGCGAGGCCGCCGGATCTCCGTAGAGACCAGAGGTGGTTACCTGGGCCGGGGCTTCGACTTCTGGATCTCGGAGATGTGAACGGGCCGGCCCGGCAGCGGGCTTGCGTCGTGGGGGCGGAGCCCGTCGAGGACGATGGAGATGTAGCGGTCACGCAGCTCGGGATCACCGGTGAGCGCCGTGGCATGCGAGATGGCGGAGAGCAGCATCGTGACATCGCCCGCCCCGATGTCGGAACGGATGGCGCCGGCGCCCTGAGCCTTCTCCATCAGCTCGGCAACTGCCTCGTGGAGTGCCTGCTTGACGGGGACGGCGCTCGCCGGGATCGCAGCGGACATCTCCTCGGCGAGCGCACGATGGGTCGTCTGGAAGTCGGCCATCCTGACGAAGAATCGACGCAGCGCGGCACCTGCATCCGCCTGGTCCAGGGCCGCCCGGGCCTCGTCGAGCAGTAGCTCGCAGCCCTGGGTCACCACCGCGTCCACGAGGTCGACCTTGGTCGGGAAGTTCCGGCAGACCGTACCGACGCCGACCCCTGCCCGGTGGGCCACCTGCTCGATCTGCACTTTGCAACCTTCCTCGGCGAAGAGCTCGGCCGCCGCGGCAAGGACCCGCTCGCGGTTGCGGCGCGCATCGGCCCGCTGGGGCCGGGACGGGTGCTCTTCGATGGCGCTCAAAGTTCTCCTTGACAACCGGAAGCCTCATTCCGTATTCTGGGGGCTACCGGAACCTCGGTTCCAGTTATAGCACAACAGGTTCCCCCTCCGCTCCCTCGCACGCTCCGGAAGGACCAACCATGGACGCCACCCCCGCCCCCGCTTCTTCGACCGAATTCGACCGCCGCTGGTGGACGCTCGCCGTTCTGTGCCTCAGCCTTCTCATCGTCTTCGTGGGCAACTCCAGCCTGAACGTCACGCTGCCCACCCTGGCCCGCGTGCTGCATGCCAGCGGCGCCCAGCTCCAGTGGGTGGTCGCCATCTATTCGCTGGTCTTCGCCGGCCTGCTGTTCTCGACGGGCTCGATGGGCGATCGCTACGGTCGCAAGGGAGCCCTCCAGCTCGGGTTCGTCCTGTTCCTTGCCGGCGCCGGGCTGGCCTCCGCTTCGCACGCCATGTGGCAGCTCATCGCCTGCCGGGCGGTGATGGGGGCCGGGGCCGCCCTCATCATGCCCTCGACGCTGTCGATCCTCATCAACGTCTTCCCGGCGCACGAGCGCCCGAAGGCCATCGCCATCTGGGCAAGCGTCACCGGCGCTGCGGGTGCCCTGGGGCCGATTGCCAGCGGCCTGCTCCTCGCCCACTTCTGGTGGGGCTCCGTGTTCCTCATCAACGTGCCGCTGATCCTCGTGGCGCTGATCGGCGGGAGGTTCTTCGTGCCGAAGTCCCGCGACCACGAACAGGCGCCGCTCGATCCCGTCGGGGCGGTGTTGTCGACCATCGGCATCGTGGCGCTGGTCTACGGCCTCATCCAAGCCCCGAGCAGCGGCTGGCTGAGCGGTGCCACCCTCGGTTCGTTCGCCGCCGCGGTGGCCGTGCTCGCTGCCTTCGTGGCATGGGAGCTCAGGATCGAACATCCCACGCTGGAGATCCGGTACTTCCTCAACCGGGCGTTCTCCATCGGCACGGGCGGCATGATCCTCGTCTTCCTCGCCCTGTACGGCGTCATCTTCCTTCTCACGCTGTACTTCCAGCTCGTGCTCGGCTACAGCGCGCTCTCGACGGCGGTGCGCTTCGTGCCGATCGCCCTCATCATGATCGTGGTCGCCCCGCAGACCCCCCGTCTCACCGCCCGCTTCGGCGCCCACCGGGCCGTAGGGACCGGCATGGTGCTGGTCGCGGCCGGGCTGCTGGCACTCCTGGGCCTGGGGCTGCACACGTCGTACCTCTACGTCGTTGCGTGCCTGGTGCCGATCGTCGGCGGCATGGCGCTGTCGATCTCTCCCATGACCGCCTCGATCATGTCGGCGGTGCCGCCACGGCGGGCCGGGGCCGGCTCGGCGATGAACGACACCACGCGTGAGCTCGGCGCCGCCCTCGGCGTCGCCGTGCTCGGCAGCCTTGCCGCCTCCCGCTATGCCAGCGGGCTCCATGGGCCGCTGCATGCCCTGGCTCCCGCAGCCCAGGCCACGGCCCAATCGTCGCTGGCGGGGGCCCTCCAGGTGGCCGGGAGCCTGCCCCGTGCCGCCGGCGTCGTCCTGGCCCGCAATGCCGACCTCGCCTTCGTCGACGGGTTCCACCTGGCCGGCGTCGTGGGAGCGGTCCTGGCCGCCGTGTCGGCGGTCATCGTCGTCCGGTACCTGCCCCGCCGGCTCACCCATTCCGACGCCCCGCCGATTGACCTGGAGGAGCTCGCGCTCGCGGCGCTGATATCCGGCTACGCCGAAGACGAGGCGGAGGCCTTGGCGGGCTGACGCGCCGGCGGGGTGCCCTACGGCGCTGGCCGTGGCTACCCATACCGACCTCACCCTTGGCACGCGGCCGGGATCGTGATAGGCTCCAAACGAAACGAGACTGTCTCGTTTCGTTTTGTGCATGAGATCGCTGGCGATGGAGCCGCCAAGGCACTCCATCAGAGGAGAGATCTTCATGAATGTCACGGTCCACGGTCGGCACCACCACGTGCCGTCGTCGTCGCTCAAAGAGCTCGCCACCGAGAAGGTGCTGCGGCTCTCCAGATTCCTTCCGGCGATAACCGCGATCGATGTCGAGATGTACGGGGAGAGCAACCACAAGCATAACGACGGCTACGTGGTCGAGATCACGGTCCTGGCCGGCGGACCAACCTTCAGAGCCAAGGCCACGGCGGGTGATCCCGGGAGCTGCATCGACATGACGGCCCACCAGCTCTCCAGGCAGCTGAGGGAGTTCACTGAGAAGAGATCGGGCAGGCCGGCCCACCTTGCCAAGGGCAGGCACCCATTCCGGGAGGCTACTCAAGACGCCGCTCGGGAACCCATGATCGCCACGACGGCACGTTAAAGGGGGCCGGCGGTGGAGTGGACGCAGGAGGGGGAGGTCTTTTCGCCAGGATCCCTTGGCGACCTTGACAGTGCCCGGGCAAGCAGACCCTGGGTCCTGGAGGAGAGGGACGGCACGCTGCGCATGTGGTACTCCGGCCACGACGGAACCACTGGGCGGATCATCGAAGCGGTGCAGCCGGTGGGGTCGAAATGGGAGCACGTCGGCGTCGCTGTCGAACCAGGCCTCGTTGGGGACACGGATGAATTCGGGGTTGAGTCTCCGTGCGTCGTACGAGTCCCCGGCGGGTACCTCATGGCGTATGGCGGATCCGATGGTGAGCACACCCGCGTGCACATGGCCATCTCGGCCGACGGGCACCGTTGGACCGGCCACGGCACCGTCATGCAACGCGGCGAAGAGGACGCCTTGGCGGCGACCCACCCGTGCCTCCTCGTCACCGGGGAGCGGTGGTGGCTCTTCTACTCCGGCTATGACGGCGCCAACGAGGGCCGCCATGGCGCCGTGCTGGCAGCGGTTTCCGACTCGGGCGCTTCCTGGGATCGCCTCGGCCCCGTCCTAGACACCAACGCAGGGGAACTCGCGGCCAGCCACCCGTGCGTGCTGGAGGTGTGCCGGAAGCTCTACATGTTCTACGCCAGCGACGACGGAGAGCACGTCGGGATCGCCCTCGCCAGCTCCTCGGAGGGCGCCGGGTGGGAGCGGCGAGGAGGCGTGTTCGGCCCTGACGACAACGGGCACCACGACCTCGCGGTGCACACGCCCTGCGCGGTCCGCCTGAAGAACGGCGCGCTGCACATGTGGTACGCAGCCCGTCCGGTCGGTGACACCGAGCTCTCGTACCGTATCTGCGCGGCGACTTTCCCGGGCAACTGGCCGGCGTAGAGCACCGCCAAACGCCCCCCGCACGATCCGCTCCGGCCCGTACGGCGGCAGGCCCCCGGCCACCGGCCTGCCAGGATTCAATCCCCACAGTCGGGAGCCTGGAATCGCCCAGCAGGATGCCTCAGCAGAGGTCTCGGAGCTAGCTGGGAGGCGGCGTCGTTGCCTGGGTATGCTCGGCCCGAACGTGGCGCCGGGCCACCAGGCGGATCTGGGTAATACGAGCGACTCCGATGAGCACCACAACCAGACCGCCCAAAATCGCGGCAAGCAGGAAGCCGACGCCCAGGGGCACGGTGAAGTGCAGCCAGAGGAACGCCATGCGTTGGCTCGTGCCGTTCTGCAGGATAAAGACCAGCATGAGCAGGCCGACGAGCAGAGCAAAGATGACCACCACCCACGCCCCGCTGGTACGGGTCCGGCCGACCTTGAGCTCCGGCGGAGGAGTCGCCGGGAAGTTCGCCTGCTCGTCACCCCTCGCAGCCATAGCGGTGTCGTTATGCCCCGATCCGGCCAACGCTAACGAACCCAGCGGCCCTCCGACTGTCCGGCGCTCGAGGGTCGTGATGGCAGAGATTTCCCCCACATGGAGGCTGTCGCAAAACGGCGAGTCTCGGCAGTATGGCTTCTCGGGAGCTCCGGGCCATTCGGGGGGCCGGAGGAGGAGGTTGGGAGCCTAGGTGAGCCGGCATAAAGTCGGCCGCGATGCTCGCGATCGGCGGCTGGGCGGGGGAGAATCACAGCACCGTAGTTCATGACTCCCCCGGAGGTGAAGGTGCTCGGTCGCGTGAAGCCGCAGGG
>JAOPZY010000113.1 GCA_025963875.1 Actinomycetota bacterium | reverse complement strand
GCGGAAGCCAGGGGGCTGGGGACCCGGGACGGCTACCAGGTCGTCCACCTCGACGACGGCACGACGATCACGTCCCGTGCGGTCCTGATCTCGACCGGCGCGCGCTACCGCAGGCTGGACGTGCCCGGTCTCGAGCGCTTCGAGGGGATATCCGTCCACTACGCCGCGACCGAGGCTGAGGTCCAGGTCTGCCGCGGCGCTCCGGTCGCGGTCGTGGGAGGAGGCAACTCGGCAGGGCAGGCGGCGGTCAGCCTCTCGACCGCGGCGACGAAGGTCCACCTGCTCATTCGCCATGACGAACTCGGCCGGGACATGTCGCGGTATCTCGTCGATCAGATCGAACAGAACCCCAAGATCGAGGTCCACCACAACGCGGAGGTCCGGGAGCTGGTCGGCGACGACGTCCTGGAGTTGTTGGTCGTGGAGGACACGACTACCGGCGAGCGGACCAGGTTGCCCGTCCGGGCGCTCTTCGTCTTCATCGGCACCGAGCCGCAGACGGCGTGGCTGAACGGCGAACTGGCTCTCGATGACCATGGCTTCGTCCTCACCGGCGAGGCAGCGGCCTCCTCCGCCGAAGGCAACGGCGGCACACCGCTCCTTCTCGAGACCAGCCGCCCGGGGGTCTTCGCCGCCGGAGACGTGCGCAGCGGGTCGGTCAAGCGCCTCGCCTCGGCCGCCGGCGAAGGCGCCATGTCGGTCCGCCTCGTCCACGAGCGTCTCCAGGCCTGATGCGGCCTGCCGGCCTGATGCGGGCGGAACCTTAGGAGTCCAGCGCGCGCCAGTGCGCGCCCGGGCCCCAACGTCCGGCCGGGGAGGCGCTTACCCCAGGGCCGCCGAGGCGATGAAGACGATCCCGAACAAGGCCAGCGCGGCCGCGAGGACGTAGGCGAGGCGGGCGCCGCCGAGAGCGCCGAGCCGTGTCCGGCCCTCCGAGGCGAGCAGCACGAAGGCCCCGTCGATGACGGCAATGCCGGCCGTCATGGCCGCGGCGGTGAGGAAGGCGAAGCCGCGGCCTCCGCGGCGGAGGGCATCGGCCATGAGGGCCGCGGCGGTGGTTCCCAGGAAGATCCACGCCCCCGGATTGAGGAGTACCGCCAGCACGCCCCTGGGCCCCGGCGCCAGCCCGTGCCGCGCCACGTCGGCCTGCCGCCGTGTGGCGCCGCGCCAGGTGTCGGCGGCGAGCAGCAGGAGGAAGATGCCGCCGCCCAGGCGGATGAAGCGGGCCGCCGCGCCCGTCGGCGCCACGAGCGCCAGGCCCCCGGCAAGGGCCACAAGCAGGGCGGCAAACGTGGCGTTGGCGCCCAGCATGGCGGCAAACCCCCGGCGTCGCCCGCCCCGGGCGGACTCGGCGAGGAGCACCGCCTGCACGGGCCCGGGCGAGCTGGCGAGCACAAGCCCCAGGGCAAACGCGGACAGCAGGATCGACAGGCTCATGTCTCCAGGCTATCCGCCCCAGTGCGCCACGATGTCTTTCGCAGATTCCGTCAAAAAGTGTGCTGGCGGGCCCTTTTGACGGAAACTGGGTGACCGTCCGCTCGCCGTATCGTTGAGCACCAACCGAGAGGAGGCCCACCATGAGCCAGCCGCAGGACCAACGGGGCTCCACCGGCGCCCCCCCCGCCCACGCCGCGCTGCCGGTCACCACCACCTTCGAGTTCCCCGAATGGAAGATCGACCGCTACGTCGGGAGCTGCTTCGGCCTGATCGTCCGTAGCATGGGGGCGCTCAAGGGCCTCGGCGCCGCGTTCAAGACCATCAAGGGCGGCGAGGTCACCCAGTACACCGAGCTGCTGGAGGACAGCCGGCGCCACGCCATGGACCGGATGATCGAGAACGCCCGCATCATGGGGGCCAACGCCGTCGTCGGCATGCGCTTCGACTCCTCGGAGATCGGCGAGAGCCTCACCGAGATCGTGGCCTACGGCACGGCCGTCGTGGTGAGCCAGCGCACGTGATCGGCCTCGTCATCGTGCTGGCCATCGCCGTGATCGCGGTGGTGGGCTGGATCGGCCTGCGCCGCCACGGCGAGAGCCCGGTGGCTGCGCCGGGCTGGGTTCCCACCGAGGAGTCGTTCCGCGACCCGTCCACCGGGCGCATCATGCGGGTCTGGGTCGACCCCGTCGACGGCTCCCGTCACTACGTCCCGGAGCCGCCGTAGGCCCTGCGGGATATCCTTGGTGGTTGTCCATTCGGGCGAAGAGAAGGCGAAGAGAAGGAGGAGTTGTGGCTACGAACCCCAACGACTGGAACACGTCGATCATCAAGGAGTTCCGAACCAACGAAGGCAAGGTGGGCGGATTCTTTGAGGGCAAGCCGGTCCTGCTTCTCCACCACGCCGGCGCCAAGAGCGGCACGGAGCGGGTCAACCCGCTCATGTACCGGAAGGAAGGCGACAACTACGTGGTCTTCGCCTCCAAGGGCGGAGCCCCCCGCAACCCGGACTGGTTCCACAACCTGAAGGCGAACCCGATCTGCTCGATTGAGGTCGGCACCGACGCCGTCGACGTGACGGCACGGGTGGCCACTCCTGAGGAGCGTGAAGCTATCTACGCCAGGCAGGCGAAGGAGTACCCCCAGTTCGCCGAGTACGCGCAGCAGACGAGCCGCACCATCCCGGTGGTCGTGCTCGAGCCCAAGGGCTGAGGGCGGGGGTCATGGCCATCACGGGTGCCCACGTCCTGCTGCACTCGCCGGAGGCCGGCGCCCTGCGGGCGGTCCTGAACGACGTCATGGGCTGGGACAGTGTCGACGCCGGGGGTGGCTGGCTGATCTTCGCCCTCCCGCCTGCGGAGCTGGCGGTGCATCCGGCGGAGCAGCCGTCCCACCAGCTCACGCTGATGTGCGACGACATCGACGCCACGGTGGCCGATCTGCGGGCCAAGGGCGTCCAGTTCCGCGACGAGCCCCACGAGGAACGCTTCGGCATCGTTACGACCATGGTGCTGCCCGGCGACGTCGATGTGATGCTCTACGAGCCGCGGCATCCGACAGCAGTCTGACGTCAGCCGATCAGGCCCGAATCGCGGAAGCCGACCGCCCGCTTCACCGCCCGCTTCAGGCTCCGCTCCGCCGTGGAGATCGGCAGCCGCTCGAGCAGGTACTCGGCGTAGTCGTACGGCCTGGCACCGAAGCGCTCCTTGAACCGCGCCAGCGAGACCGAGTGGCCGGAGTCCCCGAGGTAGTAGAAGCCGCACCCGGCGCTGCAGGCGTCAGAGATGGCGAGGCGCAGCAGCAGGTCGTTGGCCCGGTAGCTCGTGTAGTCCTCGTTCATCGCGGCGCGGAAGTCGTAGGCGTTGTTGCCCTGCAGGACGATCATCGAGGCGATGGGTGTCCGCCCGATCCGGGCGACCCACACCTGGCAGCGCTCCCCGAGACAGTGGGCGATGGCCTCGAACTTCTCCGGGGGGTCGTTGTGCCGGTGACGCCGGAGCGCCATCCACTCGGGCTCGTGCTGGAGGTGGGACCAGCGGTTCACTGCCTGGCAGTGGAGGCCGTAGAACTCGGGGATCAGGCGTCCGGTGTTGTCGCACTCGACCGTGACGCCCTCACGCTCCGCATGGCGGGCCCCCCGGCGAGACGACTTCTGGGCAAGCTTCGACCACACGTGATCAAAGCCGCCGGCCAGGTCGATGAGATGGGCGACGCGCTCGGTGGCCTTGGCCTTCGCTGGCGCCCCTGCTTCCCACGACGCCGCCGCCAGCGGGTTCGGCCAGAGGCGCTGCGTCAGAACCCGGCGTGCGGCGAGCTCGCTGAACACGGTCGCCACCTCGGCCGGCGTGGGGCCGCCCGGCGCGAGCAGGCCACCGACGCCCCAGCCGGGAGGATTCGAGGCCTCCACCGACAGGGCTCCGATCGTGTGTCGCCGGCGCAGCATCGGGAGGACGAGCAGGCGTCCGTCGACGGTCTCGTACAGCCGGCTGGCGTCCTCGAAGGATCCGGTGGCGCAGGCGGCGTCCGTCCAGGCCGCCGACTGTGATTCCAATGCGTTGGGGTCGGAGCGCAGCACCACTTCCCAGGCGTCGCGGGGGGCGGGGCTGATGGCTGGGCTGATGACCGTGGTTGGGATGTCGAGCCGCCGCCACGGCGCCGGATGCTCGCGAAAGTTCATCATGGATGCTGCCTCCCGTCCGCCCACCCGTCCGGAAACTGGCAAAACTCTGTTGCAATACAAATGTTACGAATCTGTTTCGACTCGTTAATCTAGGTTCTGTTATCGGCTATCTCTTGAGAAAAGATGACTACGTTAAATATTTCTAATGTTGCGGGCCGGAAGCGACGATGATGCGGCCAGTGCTGGAGGAGGTCCACGAACGCATCCGCGCCGGCGGCCCCCTCCCGTTCGAGGCCTTCATGCGCCTCGCTCTGTACCACCCCCAGGGCGGCTACTACGCCACCCGGGTGCCTGGCTCGGGCGGGGACTACGGCACGTCCCCGTCCCTGACGCCGTGGTTCGGCAGGCTGGTCGCGCGCGAGCTCAACGGCATGTGGGAGGCGATGGGGAGGCCCGATCGGTTCACCGTCGTCGAGGTGGGGGCCGGCCGCGCCGACCTCGCCGCCGGCGTCCTGGCGTGCGCCGGTGATCTCGGAGACTTCGGAGCGTCGCTGCGGTGGCGATTCGTCGAGCATTTCGAGGAGATTTCCGAGCTGCAGCGCCGGCGGCTCGGTGCGCTGGCGGCCTCGGCCGAATGGTCGCAGCAGCTCGGGCCCGACTCGCACAACCAGGTGGGATGTGGGTGTGTTATCGCCCACGAGGTGTTGGACAACTTCCCCGTGCACGTGCTCGAGGTGACGGAGTCGGGCGACGTCTGCGAGGTGTACGTGGCGGCGGAGGGCGGCCGGCTGGTCGAGCACCTTGGGCCGCTCTCCGACCCGGCCCTCATCACCGCCGCCCAGGCCGCGGCGTCCTGGCTGCCCCCCGGCCACCGCCTGGAGGTCAGCGTGGGCGTCGAGGGGTGGATGGGGGAGGCCGCTGCGGCGGTCGCCGGCGGGTATCTGTTGATCGTGGACTACGGTGACGTCGAGCCCGACCTCTGGCTGCGCAACCCCCGCGGCACGATCGTCACCTACGGGCCGGACGGCTTCGGGGAGGACCCGCTTGCCGATCCCGGCCTGCGGGACGTGACGGCCGAGGTCAACTTCTCTGCGGTGGAGCGGGCTGCGCGCCGGCACGGCTTCGAGCCCCAGCTCTACTGCTCCCAGCGTGACTGGCTCGCCTCCCTCGGCCACGGGGAGCTGGCCGAGGGCCTGGAGCGGGCCGCCGACCGGGCCACGGCGGAGGGGCGGCACACCGAAGCCATGGCGCTCGAGGCCGACCTGAGCGAACTGCGGTCGCTGGTCGGGCGGCTCGGCTACGGCGACATCATGGTGTTCCGCGCCGCCAAGGCGCCGCCGGCGTTGGCGCCGTGATCGCAGCGGCCCCGTGACGGGACGGCGTACCGTCGCGATCGTCCGGCCCCCGGGAGACTCCTTCGTCCGAGCGGAGTCGAGGCACCCGGAGCGCGAGCGTATCGACCCGCAGCGAGCCCGGGCCCAGCATGCGGCCTACTGCCGCCTGCTGGAGGCGGCGGGCGTCGAGGTCATTGAGCTTGCTCCCGATGAGGCGCATCCCGACGCCTGCTTCACCCAGGACCCGGCGATCGTCGTCGAGGGCAGGGCCCTGCTGGGGAGGTTCGGGGCGCAGTCACGCCGTGGCGAGGAAGAGGCCATCGCAAAAGTCCTGGAGCCCCTCCTCCTTGGGGGAGTAGCTCCCCCAAACCCCCTGGTCCAGTTGATCGACGCCGTGCAGGCCCCCGGGACGCTGGAGGGCGGCGATCTCCTGCGGATCGGCCGGCGCATCGTCGTGGGTCGCTCGCGCCGCACGAACGATGAGGGCATCGAGGCGCTGCGGCGTTTCGCCGAGCCGCTCGGCTGCGAGGTCCGCACCGCCGAGGTCCCCTCGTGGGCACTGCACCTCCAGACCGCCGCGACCGGCGTGGGCGACGGGGTGGTCCTGGGGCCGGAGGAGGTGGTGGCCCAGCCGGCATTCGAGGGCTTGGACCGCGTGGTCGTGCCGGACGACGACCGGGAGGCCGGCAATGTCGTCGCCATCGGCCGGTTCGTCATCGCCGCCGGCGGCCACCCCGTCCACCGCGAGCTCGAGGCCCGGGGGTTCGAGGTCCACGCCACCGCTCTCGACGAGTTCGAGCTCGCCGACGGCAGCCCGACGTGTCTGTCGCTGTTGGTCGATCTCATGTGACCGCCGCCTCCACGAAGCAGGCAGCCAAGCGCTGGGTGCGGGCGTTCGCCCGCTTCGGGCTGGCGTGCCGAGGGCTCGTCTACCTCGCCACGGCCCTGCTCGCCGCGGAGATCGCAGATGGGCGCCCTGGCGGGCCCGCCGACACCTCCGGAGCCCTGGAGAGCATTGCCCGCCAACCACTGGGACGCTTGCTCATGATCGGGATCGTCGTGGGCTTCGCAGCACTTGCGGCCCTCGAGGCCATGATCGCCTCCCGCTCGCGGGAGTCCGCGGCCGACCGTCTCGTCGCCGCCGGGAAGGCCCTGGTCTACGCCGGGCTTGCCGGGACCGCCGTCGCTGTGGCACTGCACGAGCCGGTGGGCGGCGGCAACAAGGAGGTGGTCGACGTCACCGCCCAGGTCATGCGCGCCGCCGGCGGCCGTCTCCTGGTCGGAGCCGCCGGGGTGGGATTCGGGGTCGGGGGCGTCGTCCTCTTCGTCAAGGGCCTCCGGAAGTCCTACGACCGGGAGGTCGACCTGAGCTCTGCTCCGGCGGCGGCGCGCCGCATCGTCGAGACCCTCGGCGTCGTGGGCATGACGGCCCGCGGCGCCATCTTCACCCTGATCGGCTACTTCGTCGTCCAGGCATCCGTGACGTTCGACCCCCAGCACGCCAAGGGCATCGACGGCGTGCTCAAGTCGCTCGCCGCCGAGCCCTTTGGCCCGCTGCTGCTGGCAGTGATGGCCGGAGGCCTCGCCGCCTTCGGGGTGTTCTCGCTTCTGGAGGTCAGGTACGCAACAACCTCGTGACAGTTACAGCGACAGCAGCACCGTAGTGCTGGCGGTTGCGGAGTTGTTGGCTGGATTGGGGTCCATCTCCGTCGCATGCACGGTGGCGGTGTCGTTCACCCGGCCGAGCAGCTTGGGGTCGGTCTTGATGGTGACGGTGGCGGTGGCGCCCGGAGCGAGGGATCCGAGCGAGCACGTCACCTTCCCCTGCGCCTGGGAGCACGTGCCCTGGGACGAGGACGCCGAGACGAACGTGGAGCCGCTCGGCATCGGATCGGTGACCGTCACGCCCGTGGCGGTTGCGGGCCCGGCATTGCGCACGCCGATGCTGTAGGTGATCCGGTCACCCAGGAGGACAAGGGGGGGCGCCTGATTCGTGATCGACACGTCGGCGATCGCCGGTTGGAACACGACGTCGACCCAGTAGTTCGCATTGTTCGCCGAGGGCGTGTCGGGGAATCCTCCGAAGTAGTGGTAGGCGGCGGCGGTCCCGTGCAACGGCGAGTTGTCCTGTGGATATGGCCACATGGTCGTCGCGATGTAGTTGCCGTCGCTCGCGAACTCGGAGATCCAGTAGTCCGTACCGGCCGTGATGGCCACGGGGGCGGGGAAGGTCGCCTGCTGCCAGCCGGACGCGGTCTCGGAGAACGTCACCTCGGCGAGCTGGGTGCCCGTGGCGCTCCACAGGTGCCCAAGGTGGGAGCCTCCCTCCGACGGGGCCTTGTAGAAGCGGACCCCCTGCACGGTCCCGTTGATGTCCGAGTGGAACTTGAGCCCCAGTTCGACGGACTTGCCGTCGTTGTAGGGCAATTGCCCCGTAGGCTGCGTCGCCGGGTTCCACACCGTGCAGTTCGTCGTGCACGACGCAGCGGCGCTGGCAGGCGGGGCCACCAGCGCGACCGCGCCGAGCGCGGCAACCGGAAGGACAGCGAGCCGGGTGAGAAGCCTTCTACCGGGCCCCCGACCCCACGGGCGAACGTACTTGCTGCGGACGGCATTCAGCCTTTTCCCACCAATACTCATGATCAAGCCCCCCGGCTCTGATGGGGCGCCTAGACCGGCGCCCTGCTGTTATTGCGGACGCTACCATCGGGGGAAACGCCCGTACACCGGTTGGGGGGTCTTGGATGGATAGAGTTCTTTAATAAATGGTTGTGCGCCTGGCGCTTCTACGTGTGGCGCGCGATCGAGGGGATGGCGAGCGCCGTTGAGCGGTGAGCAGTTGCGTGTGCTGGCCGAGGAGCAGGCGGCGTTGCGGCGGGTCGCGACGCTGGTGGCGCGCGGGGTGGCGCCGGAGGAGCTGTTCGCGGCGGTCACCGAGGAGGCCGGCCGGCTGATGTCCGTCGAGTACGCGAGCCTGGGCCGCTACGAGCCCGACGGGGCGATCATCGTCGCCGTCTGGGGCAGGACAGGCCACCACGTTCCCGTTGGGCGCCGGTGGAGCCTTGGGGGGAAGAACGTCAGCACGCTCGTTTTCCAGACGGGCCGTCCGGCCCGGATCGACAGCTTTGCCGATGCCTCCGGGCCGCCCGGTGACGTCGGCCGCGAGTACGGGGTCGGCTCAGGCGTCGGGAC
>JAOPZY010000103.1 GCA_025963875.1 Actinomycetota bacterium | reverse complement strand
CGGAGCACTGCCCCTCCTTGCAGCCGTGCATGAGCATGACGCCCTGCCGGAAGGCGGCATTGAGGACGGTTTCGTCCTCGTCGACCTCGATCTCGATGCCGACCGGCTCGAAGCGCACGGTGTGCTTCGCTCCCATCTGAAGGTTTCCCTGTCTGGTGACGTGCAGGACCAGGGCCCCCGGGCGGGGGCCCTGGCTTAGCGATCGACTAGCTGGCTACGGGCGCGGGCCGGCCGCCTGGGCCACCCTTGCGGTACTGCGTGGCGAACGTCTCACGTTCCTCGGGGGACCAGGAATTCAGCAGGACGTTGGGGCTCGGGAAGGGACGGCCGCGGAAGTCATCGAGCGTCCACAGCTTCTTCGGGTCGTCGAGGTCCAGGTGGGGCTGGGGGATGAGCGTCTTGCCGTCGTCGCGGACGATGCCCATGTCCTGGCAGATCTCGGCCAGGTCCCAGTTGTGGTACATGGTCTCCCACTCACGCGTCCCGACCAACTTGCCCATCGACGGCGTGGGCCGCCCCTCGAACTCCGGCCGGAAGGCGTACTTGTCCGTCCACCAGCACGGCTCGGAGCAGTACGTCCGGACCTGGCCGTCGACCTCGTCCATAACCATGTCCTCGCGCACCAGGCAGGGCACCATGCACGTCCAGCACCGGTGGGGGTACTGGTAGTCGACGTTCTCGAAGGCGATGGGGCCGTGGTCGGCACCGGGATACTTCAGCCGGTTGTAGGCCTCCCACCACTTGCCGTATTTGTTGTACCAGCCGGGATACTTGTACTCGAACCACTCGAAGTCCTCGTCGGTCATCCCGTCGATACGCCAGTAGTTGACCTCCCACCCGGTGGCGAAGAACTGAGCCACCTCGTGCACGTAGCCCTTGTTCCAGATCTGGTTCCACGCCTCCTCGATGAGGTCGTGTGGGATCACGAGCCCGTACTTCTCCAGGGGGACGAGGTAGCTGCGGTAGTAGTCGTCGTAGATCCACCGCCGCCACATCTCGGCGTAGCTGTCGCGTTCCTTGCGCCGGTCCTTGGTCCCGTACTCGATGAACGTGCCGATGGCGGCGTCCACCACCCGGTGGTTGTTCCACCAGGCGTAGCGCAGATCCCGCTCGAGCAGCTTGCGGTTCTGCTCGTCGGCCAGAGCCATCAGGAGGATCGCGTAGCCGTTGCTGATGTGGCGGGACTCGTCTGACTGCACCGAGTGGAACACCGTCGGCAGCAGGTAGTCCCCGTTGGCGGCTGCCTCGGCCGGCATGGCGACGAACAGGGTGTTCGTGAACGCCGTCTCGGCCACGATGGTCAGGTAGATGTTGGCGGCGGTGATGGCGTCGCCGGTGATGAACCCCTCGGCGAACTGCCGCCCGATCGTCCCGCAGTAGTCGCTGTGGAAGAACCTCAAGGAGCCGTCGAACCCGGCCGGGTCGATGTAGTGGTTCATGTACAGCCGCTTGAGGTTCTGCTGGATGGTCGAGTGCCGCACCTCATCGATCATCTGCACGGCCAGACCGTTGTGGATCTCGGGGTTCGGGACGGCGCTGATGGCCAGGGGCATCGCCCGGGCGGCCGAGATCTCCGGGAACGGGATGATGGAGAGGAACAGCTTCTGCCACTCCATCCAGCGTTCCTGCACCTGACGGAACATGTTGCCGCGGATGGCCCCGTCCATGGCCCCGTAGACCCGCTGGTCCTTCTCCTCCTCCATCGGGAAGTACGAGCGCAGGACCTGCTTGAGCGGATCCTTCTTGGGAGCGTGCTCGAAGGTGTAGTCGGTGACGTACTTCTTGGCTGGCGTGGCAAAGGTCGGTTCCCACGACAGCTCCTTGATCTTCTCGTGCGCCCTCGTCTGGCTCTGGCGACTCATACGCCCTCCTTGGTCGTGGTGGACTCGCCTGATGAGCCGCTCGTTGTCGGCCCGTTGCCTTCCTAGTCCACACGATCCGCAGGGCCAGCGCGGTCTCATCTTGAGATTTCCGTTAGCAGCGCCAAGGGCCTAGAATCTGTATACAGCGTGGTAAGGCAGAACCGAGAGGTCGGGGCAGTGGACCGTCATCGAGGGGGGCAGTCACGTGTCTGATGAGCCAAAGGACACGGCGAAGGTGCTCGCCCATGCTCGGGAGCGGTTCCTCGAATCCGACGACCTCGACAGTCCGGAGGTACGGGATAGGATCCTGGCCTCCTGGCGCCGGTCCCAGTTCTTCGGCGTCTCCGTGGACGACCTGACCCCGCCGTACCGCCCGGAGACGGAGATAGACAGCCGACTGGTCCATGCAGCTCAGCCGGTGATCGACCGCTTGGAGTCCGCCCTGGCGGACGCCCCCATGAGCGTCATCCTCACCGATGCCCACGGGTGCGTGCTGGACCGCAGATGCGGCGAGCCTGCCCTCATCCAGCAGCTGGACGCGATCCTCCTGGCGCCCGGCTTCAGCTACGCCGAGGAGTTCGTCGGCACCAACGGCATCGGAACGGCCATAGAGGAACGGCGATCCGCGCGGGTCTTCGGCTCCGAGCACTTCTCCGAGCGCCTCCAGGTGATGTCGTGTGCCGGGACGCCCATCAGGAACTTACTGAACGGGCGCCTCGAAGGGGTCATCGATCTCACCACCAGGCGCACCGATGCCAACCTGCTGATGCAGGCCCTGGCCCAGGAGGCCGCCGCCGAGATCGAGCAACGCCTCCTGCAGCAGAGCAGCGAACGCGAGCAGGCCCTTCTCCGCGAGTTCCTGGCCGCCAACCGGCGGACCGCCAACCCCGTCCTGGCCCTGAGCGACGACCTCGTCATGGCCAACGACCTGGCCGACCGTTCGTTTGATGGGGCCGACCTCCACATCCTGCGGGAGAAGGCTGCCGACCTGATAACCGGGAATCACGACAGCTCCGGGTACATCGTGCTTTCCCGGGGCCAGCTTGCGCGATTGCGGTGCCACCCCCTCGCCAGCTCGGCCGGCACGACAGGAACAATTGTCGAGATCACGCTGGGCGAGGCCACCCCCCGGCACCACGCGACGAGCAGCATGCCCGCCGAGCCCTTGCGGGGTCTCGCCGGACACAGCCCGGCGTGGATGGAGGCAGCGAACCAGGTCGAGGCCCATTGCAGGAAGCATTCCTGGGTGCTGCTCGCCGGGGAGTCCGGCGTCGGCAAGTTCGCCCTGGCCGAGGCCGTTCATCGCCGCTGGTATCCGGCTCGGCGGTTGACGGTGCTCGATGCCCTTGCGTGCGGCAAGGATGTCGACGCCTGGCTGGCGAGCAACCTCGACCTGGAGGACTTCCCGGCCACCCTCGTCGTGCGCCACGTCGATCGGATGAGTCCGGCGGCGCTCGGCAAGTTGAACGCCGTGCTGCAAACGGTCGACAAACCCCTACATAGGCCTTGGGTAGTGGGGACGCTCCACTCGGACACCGACGTGGAGGCACGTCTCGGACAGCTCCTCCCGCACTTCACGGAATCTGTGCCGGTGCCGCCCCTCCGGCACCGGATCGAAGACATCCGTGAGCTGGTCCCGCATCTCCTGCAACGCCACGCTCCGGGCCGGCAGATCACCCTCGCCCCGGACGCCATGCACAGCCTGCTCCGCTGTGCCTGGCCCGGCAACGTCGCGGAGCTCGGGCAGGCCCTGCGCAGCGCACTCGCCCGCCGGCACACGGGTGAGATCACCATCGCCGACCTCCCGGAGTCCTGCCACGCCACCAGCCGGCGGGTCCTGTCCGAGTGGGAGACCATCGAGCGGGACGCGATCATCCGTTCGCTCACGGAGGCCCACGGCGACAAGATCAAGGCCGCCGTCCGGCTGGGGATCTCCCGGGCGACGATCTACCGGAAGATCCGCACCTTCGGGATCATCATCGACCCGGAAACCGGCC
>JAOPZY010000061.1 GCA_025963875.1 Actinomycetota bacterium | reverse complement strand
TCGTCAACATCGACACCCGAGAGCTCATGTGTGTCTGCCGGGCCTGCTACCTCCTGTTCGCAAGGGAGGGGGCGGCCCAGGGCAAGTTCCGCCAGGTCCCCGAGCGCTACCTCTTCGACCCGTACTTCGTGCTGGACAACGCACAGTGGGAGCAGATCCAGATCCCGGTGTCGATGGCCTTCTTCTTCTACAACACGTCCATCGACAAGTTCGTCGCCTTCTATCCGAGCCCGGCCGGGGCCACCGAGTCCCTGCTCGACCTGGAGGCCTGGGGCGAGGTCATCAAGGCCAACCCCTCCTTCGAGGGCCTCATGCCCGATGTCGAGGCCCTCCTGCTGCGACAGGAGGACGATCGCTTCGAGTGCTACCTGGTCCCGATCGACAAGGCCTACGAGCTCACCGCCCTGGTCCGCATGAACTGGAAGGGCTTCTCCGGTGGCGAGGAGGTCTGGACGACCATCGGCACCTTCTTCGAGGACCTGCAGAGCCGCAGCGCCGTCGTGGGTCTCGGCCCGCGAGGCGTCGCCGGCGAGAGCGAAGGCGGAAAATGAGTGAACTTGTCTTCGACATCCTCGGAGTCGAGCCGGATCCGTACGCGGCCTCGCCGACACTCAACTTCGGGCTCCGGATATCCGAGACTACCGGGATGCGGGTGCACGCCATCGTGCTCAGGATCCAGATCCGGATCGAACCCAAGCGACGGCGCTACTCTCCCGCCGAGGCGGAGCGCCTCGTGGACCTGTTTGGGGAGACCAAGCGCTGGGGGGACACGGTGAAGCCGATGCAGTTCGCCTTCGCCGATGCCAGCATCCCCGGCTTCGACGGCGCCATCGAGGTCGATGTCGCGGTCCCCTGCACCTACGACTTCGAGGTTGCCACCGCCAAGTACTTCCACGCCCTCGACGACGGCGAGATCCCCTTCCTGATGCTCTTCTCCGGCACCGTGTTCACCAGGGGCGAGACCGGCTTCGCGGTCGAGCAGGTGCCGTGGCACAAGGAGGTCAGCTTCGGGATGCCGGTCAAGACCTGGGACCGGCTCATGGACCTCTACTTCCCCGACCAGGCCTGGATCCGGATGCGCAGGGAGACCCTCGACGCCCTGCAGCGGTTCAAATCCGACCGGGCACTCACGAACTGGGACGAGACCCTCGCGACGTTGATCTCGGATGCGAACTCGGCCAAGGAGGTGAGGCAGCCGTGAACTTCGACGACGCCAGGAAGGTCGCCGACGCCGTCCTCTTCGAGGGCTACGTCCTCTACCCGTACCGCGCCTCGGCGGCGAAGAACCGTGTGCGCTGGCAGTTCGGCGTCGTCGCCCCCAAGGCCTGGAGCACCGCCGGCGGCCCCGAGCCGTGGGAGCAGCAGACCCAGTGCCTGCTCGAGTCCGACGACGGGGCCGTCCTCGAGCTGCGGGTGCGGTTCCTCCACGTGCAGGCCAAGGTCGTCGAAGCCGCTCACGGGGAAGCCTTCACCCCTGTCGAGACACTGACGGTTGACGGCACGTCGCTCATCACCTGGGAGGAGGCGGTCGAGCACCAGGTGGACCTGGCGGTCCCGGTGGCGAAGCTGCTCGCCGGCGCCCAGACGATCCCGATCGACGTCGATGCCGGCGGCGAGGATCCCCAGCTGGTCCACGACGCCACCGGAGCGCTGGCCGCACGGGTGCTTCGGACCCGCCAGCCGCTCAGCGCGGCGTTGACGCTCTCGGCGGAGCGCCTGGACGGCCCGTTCGGAGCCATCCGGCTGACGGTGCGGACCGAGAACCTCACTCCCTACGACGGCGACCCGAACGCCCGCAAGGAGGCCATGAGCCACTCGCTCGTCGCCTGCCACACCCTCCTGGGCCTGTCCCCGGAGGGCGCCGGGCGGTTCATCTCCCTCCTCGAGCCGCCCGAGTGGGCAAAGCCCGCCGCCGAGGACTGCAAGAACATCCACACGTTCCCGGTCATGATCGGCGACCGCGGGCGGGAGGACGTGATGCTCTCCTCCCCCATCACCCTCTACGACTGGCCGCAGATCGCTCCCGAGAGCCCTGGCGACCTGTTCGACGCCACCGAGATCGACGAGATCCTGATCCTCCGCACGATGACGCTGACCGACGAGGAGAAGGCCGAGGCGAGGGCCACCGACCCCCGGGCTGCGGCCATCATCGATCGGGTCGACGACATGCCCCAGGAGATCATGGACCGCCTCCACGGCGCCGTGCGGTACCTGAGGGATGTCACCTCCGGTTCCCCCCGGCAGGATGCGGTCCCCGAGTTCGGCACCAGGGCCGACGGTGTCCCGGTGTTCGGCGAGCACCGTCCGTTCGGCGAGGAGTTCGCCCACCGCCGCCCGGCCGAGTCGTCGGCCGAGTCGTCGGTCGGGTCGTCGCCCATCTGGGACCCCGCCAACGACCCCTCCGTCAACCCCGACAAGGACACCGTCAACATCGGCGGGGTCCTCGTGGCCAAGGGCGACAAGGTGGTGCTGCGGCCGGGAACACGACGATCCGACGCCCAGGACATGTTCCTGGCCGGCAAGGTGGCGGACGTGCAGGCGGTCTTCCACGACCTCGAGGACAAGATGTTCCTCGCCGTCACGCTCGAGGAGGACATCAACGCCGACATCCAGATCGAGCACGGGCGGTTCCTCTACTTCTCCCCCGACGAAGTCGAAGCTCTGACCCCGGACCGGGCTGAGGGGGGCACCGTATGACGCAGAAGATGCTCGTCGCCGGTGTCGGGAACATCTTCTTCACCGACGACGCCTTCGGCTGCGAGGTGGTCCGCCGCCTCGCCAACGAGGACCTGCCCGAGGGGGTCACCGTGGCCGACTTCGGCATCAAGGGCGTCCATCTCGCCTACGAGCTGCTCGAAGGCTACGACACCGTCATCATCGTCGACGCCGCGCCCTGCGGCGGCAAGCCCGGCGACCTCTACCTCATCGAGCCCAAGCTGGAGGAGATTGCGGAGTCGCCGCTCGTCCAGGCGGCGACGGAGGGCGAGTCGGCCCTCATCGACGCCCACGGGCTCGAGCCCGACGCCATCTTCGGGATGCTGAAGGCACTCGGTGGCAACGTCGGCAGGGCCCTCGTGGTCGGGTGCGAACCGGAGGACGTCGAGGACGGCCTCGGCCTCACCGCCACGGTGGAGGCCGCCGTCGAGCCGGCGGTGCGGCGCCTCGTCGACATCATCGATCGGATCCAGAACAGCGTCTACAACGGCCAGAAGATGGAGCTTTCCGTGTTGGCAGCCAAGGACACCCGAAAGGAGGGGCATGTATGAAGCTGATCAAGGCAGTCGTGACCGCTGGAATCGCAGCACTCGTCATCACGTCGCTTCCCGATATCAAGCGGTACTTCGAACTCAAGTCCATGTAGGGATGTCCCGCTGACCAACCGTTCCCAAGCAACCACGAGGAGGGACACACGAATGGAAGCGCTCATCGGCTTCGCAATCGGCTACTACGTCGGGACCCGTGACGGACGCGAGGGTCTGCAGAAGGCACTCGGCGCGCTCGACGCCATCACCAAGTCGGAAGAGTTCAAGAACCTCATGGGCCAGGGCCTGTCCGTGGGCGGGGCACTGCTGTCCAAGGGTCTGCAGCAGACCGGGGGCATGGGCTTCGCCCAGGGCGTCGTCGGCGTCGTCGCGGACAAGGCCGGCAAGATCATGTCCGGTGGCCTCCGGGCCGCGTAGTCGCAAGCTACAACCGCAGCGTCAGGCAGCCTCCGGACGGTGCCGCAGCCCAAGGCGAGAGCACCGTCCGGCGAGTGACAAGAGAAGGACGAGAGGAGAAGGTATGTGTCTTGGGATCCCAGGTGAGGTGATCGAGCTCCTGGACCGGCCAGACCTCGCGAAGGTGAACGTCAGCGGGGTGCGCAGGGCCATCAACATCGGCCTACTCGAGAACGAGAACGTCCAGCCCGGCGACTGGATCCTCATCCACGTCGGATTCGCCCTCTCCAAGATCGACGAGGACGAGGCTGCAGCGGCACTGGCGTTTCTCGAGGGCATCGGCACGGCGTACACCGACGAGCTCGATGCCCTGGCGGAATCGAATATCGAATAGGCCCCGCTGCCGGGGCCCCGTGGATCACCCGCGACCAGCTTGGAGGTGAGCAGCTTTGCGTTTTGTCGATGAGTTCCGCGATGCGGAGAAGGCTCAAGTTCTGTCGGGGCAGATCGCTGCCCTGTGCGAACCTGGTCGCCATTACAGCTTCATGGAGGTCTGCGGAGGCCACACCCACACGATCTACAAGCACGGTCTCGAGGACTACCTCCCGGAGAGTGTCAGCCTCGTCCACGGCCCCGGCTGCCCCGTGTGCGTGATCCCGATGGGGCGCCTCGACGACGCCATCTACATCTCCGAGCAGCCCGACGTGATCATGACGTCGTTCGGTGACATGATGCGGGTGCCCGGTGGCAAGGGGTCCTTCTTCGACTCCAAGGCCAAGGGCGCGGACATCCGCATGGTGTACTCGCCCCTCGACTCGCTGAAGATCGCCCGGGCCAATCCGGACAAGAAGGTGGTCTTCATGGCCATCGGCTTCGAGACGACGGCGCCCTCGACGGCCATGACGGTGCTGCGTGCGGCGGCGGACGGCCTCGAGAACTTCTCCATCTTCTGCAACCACGTCACGATCATCCCCGCCATCAAGGCGATCCTCGACTCCCCCGACATGCGCCTCGACGGCTTCCTCGGCCCGGGCCACGTGTCAACGGTCATCGGCTGCAAGCCCTACGAGTTCATCGCCCGCGACCACCACAAGCCGCTCGTGTGCGCCGGGTTCGAGCCCCTCGACATCCTCGCCTCCATCTACCAGCTCATGGTGCAGCTGCGGGACGGCCGCTGCGAGGTGGAGAACCAGTACACCCGGGTCGTGCCCTGGGACGGCAACCTCAAGGCTCTCCAGGTGATCAACGAGGTCATGGAACTGCGCCCGTACTTCGAGTGGCGGGGCCTCGGCTTCATCTCCCACTCCGCCCTCAAGGTGCGGGAGGAGTACGCGAAGTTCGACGCCGAGGAGATCTTCAAGATCCCCGGCATCCGCGTCGCCGACCCCAAGGCCTGCCAGTGTGGCGAGGTCCTGAAGGGCGTCATCAAGCCCTGGGAGTGCAAGGTCTTCGGTACCGCCTGCACGCCGGAGACCCCGATCGGGACCTGCATGGTTTCCCCCGAGGGGGCCTGCGCCGCCTACTACAACTTCGGACGGTTCACGCGTGAGCGGGTCAAGGAGGCGACCCGGGCTTGAGCGGCGAGCAGGTCACCCATCCCGGAGACACCGACCAGCGCTCGGCCGACTGGGCCGAGGAAGCGGTCCGCGACGCTGCGTCGCACGAGGACCCCGAGCTTGCCCAGTACGCCCTCGGGGGGCAGACCCTGTCCCTCGAGGAGCAGGTCCTGGCCCGGATCGACCGCCAGCGCCGGCGCAAGGCGAAGATCAAAGAGGAGCGGATCACCCTCGCCCATGGCGCCGGGGGCAAGGCCACGCACACGCTGATCGACGCCCTGTTCCTGGAGTCCTTCCGCAACCCCGTCCTCGAGGCGATGGAGGACCAGGCGACGCTCACGGTGGGCGGCGCCCGCCTGGCGTTCACGACGGACTCCTTCGTCGTCCACCCCCTGTTCTTTCCGGGCGGCAACATCGGGGACCTGGCGGTGAACGGGACGGTGAACGACCTCGCCGTCGGCGGCGCCCGGCCGCTCTACCTGTCGGCGGGCTTCATCCTCGAGGAGGGCTTCCCCGTCGCCGACCTCCAGCAGATCGCCGACTCGATGGCCGTGGCCGCTGCGGTGGCAGGCGTGCAGATCGTGACCGGGGACACCAAGGTCGTCGAGCGGGGGCAGTGCGACGGCGTCTACATCAACACCGCCGGCATCGGCGTCATCGAGCGGGACATCACCCTGGGGGCCGGCACCGTCAAGCCGGGGGACTCGGTGCTCGTGTCGGGGCCGATCGGCGACCACGGCGTCACCGTCATGCTCGCCCGTGGGGAGCTCGACATCGAGAGCGACATCGAGTCCGACACCGCCCCGCTGGCCGAGCTCATCGGCGTCCTCCTCGACGCCACCACGGGCGTGCGCGTCATGCGCGACGCCACGCGTGGCGGCGTGGCGACCATCCTGAACGAGGTGGCCCGGGCATCCAACGTGGCCATCGTGGTCGACGAGAAGGCGGTGCCCACGCGCGAAGAGGTCCGGGGAGCGAGCGAGATCCTCGGGATCGACCCGCTCTACGTCGCCTGCGAGGGGCGCCTCGTCATCGTCGTCGACGGGGCAGAGACGGCGGCCGCCCTGGCGGCACTGCGGTCGCATCCGCTCGGCGAGGGGGCCGCCGTCATCGGCGCCGTGAAGGACGATCCGCCCACGCTCGTGCTGCTGAAGACGGAGTTCGGTGGGACCCGGATCGTCGACATGCTCGTGGGCGATCCCCTGCCGCGCATCTGCTAGCGGGGGGCTGAGGACCGGGGTCTGGGTTCGGAACCGCCCGCCCAGACCCTCGGGGGGGCGAGGGCCGAGGCGGGGGTTCCGTGAGCCCGAGTCTTGGGCCTCGGGCCAAGCGGCCGGTGACGTTTGGGGAATGCGCCCGGCTGCGTCTTTCCTGATACTAGGACAGGGTCCGGCGCCCAGTCGATACCCCAAAGGAATCATCTTTCCGGGTCGCAGAACTACCTAGTCCCTCGGGGCTGTCTCGAAATCAAGAGATTTTCTGAGCGCCTACCGTTGGCGTTGGTCGCGGAGCCAGTTGTACCAGGCGTCCAGGCCATCGCCGCGGGTGGCCGACACCGAGACGACGTCCAGCTTGGGGTTGACCTGGCGGGCGTAGGTGATGCACTGCTCCGGGTCGAACTGGACGTAGGGCAGCAGGTCCACCTTGTTCAGCACCATGAGCT
>JAOPZY010000059.1 GCA_025963875.1 Actinomycetota bacterium | reverse complement strand
GACGGGTCATATGGGGCCACGAAGGCCGCCGGGCTACCCGAAAACGTCGAACGGTCGCCCCCAAGGCTCCGCCGTCCGTGCTGACGGGGCTTGCCGAAAAAGGCCACTTTCTGCGGCGTCACCTAGGGCATCGGCATACCAACGGTGTGCGCCATCGAGATCGCCTTGGGTCCAAAGCGCGAGAGCGAGCAGGGCGGCCGCCGAACCACGCCCGAGATGATCGTCCTCAGCGGCGAGCCCGAGCGCGCGATGGGCATGTGCGATGGTGCCGGCGACGTCGCCGCGGATCAGCGCTTGTCCGGCGCGGAAGACTGCGATCTGGTTCGGGAGGCGGCCGAACTCCTCGTGGTCGATGACGACGATTGCCGTCGACGCCCCGCCCGGTCGCTCCGCCGCCGTCGCCTCCAGGCAGTGCTCGATGTCCTGCAGCCGTGCTTCCACGCCCTCGATGTCGCCGCGGACCATGTGTGCTCCGACGAGAAGGATCGCAAGCACCGGCCTGACGCGGAACAGCTCCTCGGGGAGCGCCTCCAGCCAGCGGGTCAGCGTCGCCTCCTGTCGAGCCTGGCGCAGTCGTGTTGCCACCATCTCGACGAGGTCCGCTGCTCGCTCGAAGTCTTCGCCGTCCAACGCATGGCCGATCGCCGCCGACTGATCACCGTTTCGGGCGTACCACCCGCTCGCCCGCCGATGGAGTTCGAGGACCTTGTCGCCCTGCTCGTCGAGCAGGCGGGCTCGCAGCACGTCCGCGAACAGATGGTGGTAGCGGTACCAAAGGCGGCGGTCGTCGAGCGGGACCAGGAACAGGTTGCCGCGATCGAGGGCCTCGAGCATGGCCCGTCCTCCGTCCTGGCCCGTCACGGCATCGCAGAGCGAGCCGTTCAGCCGGGCCAGGACGGAGGTCTGCAGCAAAAAGCTCCGGACATGCTCCGGCTGACGCTGCAAGACCTCGCCGACCAGGTAGTCGACGATGTAGCGGTCGTCGCCGGCGAACCCCGCGATGAAGCCGGCGAGGTCGTCGCGTCCCTGCATCGACAGCGCCGCCAGTTGGAGCGCAGCGATCCACCCTTCGGTGCGTCCCTCCAAAGCGACGACGTCCCCCGGCGACAACTCCAGTCCCATCACCTCGGTGAGATACGCCGCGGCCTCGCCGAGTGTGAACCGCAGATCGGCGGCCCGGATCTCGACGAGCTGGCCGCGCGCTCGAAGGCGCGGCAGCGGCAACGCAGGGTCGGCCCGGGTAGCGATCACGAGACGGATCTGGGGCGGTAGGTGCTCCACCAGGTAGGCCATCCCGTCCCGGATGTCGGGCTCCTCGATCACTTGGTAGTCGTCGAGCACCACCACGACCTCGTCGGAGACGGCGGCGAGGTCGTTGAGCAGCGTCACAACGAACGCTTCCCTCGGCGACTCGGTCGAACGCAAAAGCGCAAGAGCGCCTTCCCCGACCCCGGGCGCCGCCGTCTTCAGCGCAGCGATGAAGTACGCCCAGAACAGCGCTGGGTCGTTGTCGCTGTGGTCGAGTGAGAGCCACGCTGTAGCGCGTCCATCCCCAGGCGCGGTCGTCAACCAGTCGGTCAGCAGCGTGGTCTTGCCGAACCCAGCCGGCGCCGACACGAGCGTCAGCGCTGACTCACCTGCACGGCGCAGACGCTCGTTCAGTCTTGAACGAGCCACCAAACCTCGACGCCGTGTCGGGACGTGGAACTTGGTCTCGAGTAGTGGGCTTGCCACGACCACCTCCCCTAACAGCAGGTCTAGCGCACGGCACACTGGCCTATTCGTCCGCCGGATCGAGGGCCGCCGGGTCTGGGCCGCAGTCCACGAGTTGCTCGGCCCCTGTACGGAAGCCGCCAAGACAGTCTGCACCCTCGGAGAACTCGGGACAGTAATCCACGCCGATACGGCAGCTGCAGCCGTCAATCGAGAGCGCCTGACCGCCAACAACGCCTATGACGCTGCCATGGAAGGGTTCTTCCGTCGTCGTTGATGTGGAAGTGGTCGCGGCCGACTGATGTGCGTTCAACCGCTGGCCTTACCAGCAGACTGATGCGGGTTACATCTGACTTGCACCCCGTTGCTGCTGGCCGATGCGATCAAGACCCTGGGCCAAATTCGAACGAAACAGGCAGTCGCGAACAAAATTCCACTGAGGGGGCCTCCGAGGTTGTACTCGGCCCGCTTTCCGCCCGAATTGCCCCGTTTCCGACCAGCCCCTGGTGCGAAGTTGGGAGGGAATCGCGCGTATTCGCGCGCTAGGCTCCCAAGCTCCGGTCCCTGGCCGGCGTCCGGAGGTCCGGACAAGCCATACCCCGGAATCCCGCTCGCCATTTTGCGCCGGCCCGCAGACCCGGCAAATCCACCGGACTTCGAGCGGCGTTGACGCTCGAGGCAGAAGCCCCAGCCTTGACGCCCCGCCTCTGGTCCGAAGTTGGGAGCGAAGTGCGCGCATGCGCGCGTTAGGCTCCCAACCTCCGGCCCCTGGGTGGCGTCCGGAGGTCCGGACAAGCCATACCCGGGAATCCCGCTCGCCGGGTCGGTGGAGCTTGTCGCCGAGGAGGCGCTGGTTCTGGCTGAACATTGGCGGCCGGACTTGGTCGTTGGACGCACGGTCGCTTGGCTGGTCGCGGCGCTGCGCCCGCACTGGTAACGCCGCTCTGGGGCGGTGGCTACGGCTCGTCGAGCCAGGGCTCGTCGTCGATGGCCACCTCACGGTACTCGTCGGCCGGGCGCAGGGCGTCTCGGTACCGGGCTGGGGTCGTCGGCGGGAAGACGGACAACCCCACCACGCGGTCTTCCGTGCGGTTGAGGCGGACGGCGAGGCCCCGCGCGGCATACACGCGCTCCCCTTCGGGGACGACCAACGTGTCCATGCGGAAGTCGAGCCGGTCATCGGGGTCCCCGAGCGCCGCCAGCGCGCCGGTGTCCATCTGTGGCCACGCACCGGTGACCTCCAGCACGACGCCGTCGCGGAACCAGATCCTGACTCCCCCCTCGTAGCCGGGCACATCCGCCTGCGTGTAGAAGACCTCGTCCTGGGCTTCCCCGATGAACCAGCGGCCGAACGATGCCGGGTCGGCTCCCAGTGTGGTGGCCGCTTCCTCGAGCGTCATACCCTCCGGAAGTCCCTCGATCCGGGGCACGTCGCGGGCCACGAAGGCTTGCAGGGCAGACTCGGCAGTCACCCCTTGCCTCCGATCTTCTCGACGTCACCCAGGAAGAAGGCCGCCATGACGTTGCGGGCGCCCACCAGGCCGGCCAACTTCTCGGCACTGGTTCGCTCGGCGTAGCCCCCATACGGCGGGATGGGGTGTTTGGTCAAGGGGTCGTGGAAGGGTCCTTCGACCGCCACACGCAAGGGGTCATCGTAGGCGACTCCATCGAGGACGGTGTGGGTGAAGTACTCGACAACCCCCTCGCGCAGCGTGAAGGAGCCCTCCTGCTGTCCCAGCTTCGTCTGGTATGCCCGATAACGCGAGTGCTCCAGAGTGTGCAGGTACTCGTGCACCACCGTGTGGAACAGTTTCCACATCTCGTCGCGGTTGGCCAACGCCGTCGCCGCTTTGAACCGCTGGATATTGACGACCCCAGCAGACGCGAACGCCGGCCAGGCTTTGTGGATCTCCAGCAGCTTGTCACGCTTGGCAACGATCACGGCCGTCCTCACGCGGTCGACAATCGCCTTCTCGGGGCCTCGGCCCTGGATCGCGCCGTGCTCTCTGTCCAGGGCCTTGACGTCCGCGTTGCCTGTCAACAGCTTGTTGACCCGCCAGGTCGCGGATGTGTCCTGGACCGAGACGTCCTGCAGCTCCAGGACCTTCGTGTCCCAGGCGTCATGGATGCTCACACCGTGGGCCAGCGGGGGGCCGGTGGCGAACTTGCCGAACACCGCGTCGGTCGCTGCCTTCGACTTGGCCGCGACGGCGTCGAGGTGTGCCCAGTCGAAGAGCGCGTCGGGCTTCGTCCGCTCGACCGCCTTTCCTCGCGCTAAGCGGTTGAACTGGCGGTCGACGAGGCCAAGCACCAGCGTCTGGAGCCTCGACTCGTACGTGCCCGGACCGACGTCGTTGACGAACGTCGGCAGGACGCCTCCGGGCCCTGCGACCTGGGCCGTCTTGACCGCCTCCTTGGCAGCCGTCTGTTCATCCGGCCCCAGCACACGGGTGCCCACACCGAGTTGGGTGGGAGCGGAGCCCCAGGCAAACTGCCCGGCGCTTGACTTCGGCCCGATCTTCGGGGCCTGCGCGAGCTGCTTTTCGACCGCGTGGCCACGGAAGCCCCCTTCCAGACGACTCATGGTTGCCTGGTCCACGGTGCCGGTCTCCCCCAGAGCGTTGGCTCGCTGGAAGCGCTTCACCGCCGCCTGCGTGTCGGCGTCGAAGGTGCCGCTGACCTTGTCCACGGCCAGGTACGGCATGTCCGCCAGGGCCTGCTGGAGCTTGGTGACGTAGAGCCCGCTGTTGCCCAGGCCCACCGTCAACGCCCCGACCATCACCTGCTCGAGGAGGGGATCGCCCTTGAAGCGTCCGGCTTTCACCGCCTGCGTGGCCTCGTCGACACCCGCGGCGAGGACCGCCAACTCCCGCTTCTCGTCGGCGATCAGCTGCCGCAGCGTCACGATGGCGGCAACCTTGGCCTTCTCCTCCGCCGTCAACGCCGCGGTGCCCACGTTGTGGTGCAGTTCCCAGTCCGTGATGAGGACCGGCAGACGCTTGAGCACTGCCGCGCGTGCGGCGTACTGGTCGTCTTTCAGCGAGGCGTAGTCCCGCAGGGCCGTCTGGAGGTGGTCCCACGGCGTGGCGAGGATGGCGAGGAAACCCCACCCCGACTTGAGGGTCAGCGCCGGGGTCGCACCGACATCGGCCGGCCGGCGCTGGAGCGTGAGCCCGACCGTGGGGGGATGCGTGAGGAGGTCGGTCACCGCAGCGTTGCCGGCGGCGGTCTGGAGTCGTTGGACGAGGCGCACGTCAGGAACAGCCCAGTTCGCCTGCGAGGCGACGGGGCCCACAGGCCCAAGGCTGGCCCGCTGGCTACCGCCGGTTGATTCCGTGGGGTGATCGTTGTGCTGCCTCATCGCAAAGGCAAGTCTGGTCGTGGCCGGCGGCACGGGCAAGGGCCTTTGGGGCAGACCTTTCGCCCCGGGCCAGCCCTACCTCGGGCAAAAGATGGGTCGAACGACCGATGACCCGAACCGCCCCCCTTCCGTGCGCCTCTTCCACTGACCGGGAGGAGCGAGGGTCGTGCCAGAGGTATCGAAGCAAAGAGAGCCTCGCACGTGGGGGATCGGGGCCCGGGGGAGGGTACGACAAACCTCGACGGGCACCGCCTGAACTTCGTCACGCTGCCGGGCGGACAGCGATCTCACCGAGCTGCTGAAGGGCCTTCCCAACGACTAGTGCCGCAGCGATCACGCCAACCTCGCCGACACCCTTCTCGGCCAAGCGTGTGCGCCACCGCCGCACCGTGTCCGAATCAACCCCACAGCGCCGGGCGATCTTTTGATTCGCGACCCCGTCCGCCGCCCACAGCAACCTTCTGGCCTGCAACACCGTGCGATGCGGCAACGACGTCGACCTCGACATATGAACCAGCTCAACCCGCTGCTCAACGCACACCGGCAACGCCGGCGCGCCTACCGGCACAGCCTGATTCGCACCGTGCATCTGGCGCGATGAGTTTTGCCGCGGTCCGGCGTCTGAGTTCATGTCCTGACAGAACGGAAAGGAGAACGAAGATGAGCGAGGCAGCGACCAAGACGCGCATCACGAGCGTAGGGAACGTGGGTGTCCCTACGACCGACCAAGACCGAGCCCTGGAGTTCTACGTCGGGAAGCTCGGCTTCGAGAAGCGGCGCGACGTGACGTTCGGGCCAGGTCTCCGCTGGGTGGAGGTTGCTCCGCCCGAAGGCACCACCACCGTCGCCCTCCTTCCCACACCCCCGGGCTCCCCTGTCGGCGTAGACACGGCGATCCGACTCCTGACGGCCGATGCGGAGGCGGACAACGCCCGCCTCCTGGCCAACGGCGTCGACACAGATCCGGTTTTGCGCTTCGGGGAGGACGTGCCCCCCATGTTCACCTTCCGCGACCCCGACGGCAACACGCTCTACGTCGTGGAGTCCTGACCGGCGGTGGGATCGGATCTGTTCCCGCCGAGCCGGGCCTCAGCTGCCGATGCTGCCGGGACTGAGGCCCGGTTCGGACTGGGTGCGTTCCGGGCGGCGCACTCCGCAGGTCCGACCAACTGATTCCGATTACCGAAATTCGCGGGCATCTTGGCGATGCGATTCCGTCCGACCACCTCCGACGATGGGTCGTGGACCCTCTCGCCGGAGAGTTCCCCACAAAGGGCCACGGCGGCTTCGTCGATCTTCACAGGCTTTTCTTCCGTTTCTCACAGCAGGATATGAGGGCTCGATCGCACACTGGGGTCAGTTAACGACCCAGCAAGCAGGAGATGACCACCATGAACCTCAGGCACAAGATATTGAGCAGGCGCAAGCTCACCAAATCCGTCGTTGCCGGCGCCACGGCCATTGCCCTTGCGATCGGTGGCTATGCGATCGTCGACGCGATTTCGAGCAGGGGCGCGTCGAATAGCGCGGCAGCAGCGAATGTGGCGAAAGTGATCCCGTTCCACCGCGGTCAACCCAGTCCGGCGACGGTAGTTGGTCAGGTCCCGGCGAACTTCAGTCCCGGGACGGGCACGATCGTCACAGGAACTGCGGCAGATAAGGCCAAGGCCGCTGCCCTGGCGGCCTACCCAGGAGGCACCGTCAACCGTGTTGTGCTGTTGAGCAACGGCGAGTACAACGTCCACATGATTGGCGTCAACTGGCCGCACCACGTCTTCGTCAGCAACAGCTTCCAGGTCCTCGGCGCCGAGTAGGCACCCCCGCCCGCAGAACGGCCTGGCAGTGGCCGGACGGTGCTCACGCTGAGCATTCTGGGCACCGAGCGCCCGGCGAACACCCGGGGGTGCCAGACTTGTAGGAGTCTTTCCCCCTTGCTGAGTCGACGCGATTCAAGGAGAGCAGCGCACGTGCCAGGTCCATCAACTGTCGCTTTGCTCCCGATCTTCGTCTTGGCCGTCGGTCTTGCCATTGATTTC
>JAOPZY010000049.1 GCA_025963875.1 Actinomycetota bacterium | reverse complement strand
TAGGAGGCGACGAAGAGCACGTCCGTCCTGGCGGCGGCGATCTGGTCGACGACGGCGTTGTAGTCGGCGTGCAGGAGGTCGTACGGGATCTTGGCCGCGAGCGTCAGCCCCTGCTTGGATATCTGGTCGAGCGCTCCCTGGGCGACCTCTGCCCCGTAGGCGTCGTTCACGTAGGCGACCGTGTAACGCAGCGGCCGGTCGGGGAGCGACGACTTCAGCTGGTTGGCGACGAAGTCCACCGCCGAGGACCCCAGCACGGATCCCGCCGGAGGGAACCGGAACACGTTGGAGCCGAGGTAGGGCGGAGGCACGTCGGTCGCCAGCATCCCCAGATCCCCCACCGCGCCGGTCTCCCAGAAGTCGAGGCCCCGGTTGTAGGCGGCCTGGGCGGCCGGGAAGGAGATGGTACTTCCGTAGCTGCCGGCGATCACCGGCGCTCCCTGCGACGCCAGCGCCTGCACCGCCCCGGGAGCAGCATCCGCAGAGTCGGCGGCCTTGAGATGGATGTCGATGGTGCGTCCCTGGACGCCACCGCCCTTGTTCTGGAGCGCGGCAGCCAGCGTCAGGCCGCGGTACTCCTCGACACCGCCCGGTCCCTGCCCGCCACCGGTCGGGTAGACCGCCCCGATGGTGAGCGTTGGCCTGCGGGCCACCCAGAACACGACGGCCGCCGCTACGAGGGCGAGAGCGATACCGGCGATGAGGGCCTTGCGCTTCATGGGATCACTCCTTCTGCGATCAGGTTCGCCGCCACGTGGGTCAGCCCCGAAGCCGACCACCCTCCGGTCATCCAACGCTGCCAGCCGAGCAGGAGCCCCGCTGCCGTGTCGATGGGAAGGACGGCGAAGCCGTAGACGGGCACATGAATGGCGGCGAACGCCACCGCCGAGCCGCAGATGGCCACGGCCGCCCCCCAGGTAGCGGCGAGCCACCCGTAGACCAGGCGGCGGAAGAACATCTCCTCCGCCACGGCGGCGACCACACTGGCGGCGACCGCGGCCGGGGCGACCCTGGAGACGATGCGCCCGGCTCCGTGTGGCCGCAGTCCGAGCAGGCCGGGAAGGCGGGCTGCCAGCAGCATGGCGGCAAGTCCCAGTGCCACCGCACCCAGCCAATTGGCAACCGAGGCAGGGTGGGGGGGCCGAACGGGGGTTGGCGCATCGATCGGAGCGAGTAGGCCCACCATCCCGACGGCCGCCGTGACCATCACCGCCCAGGTGGACGGAACCCTGGCCGCCAGCGCCACGAGCCCAAGGCCGACCGCGAGGGGCGTCGCGATGCGAGCTGGGTTGGCGGCGCTGACCCTCACTGCGCGGTGAAGTGGACCGAGGCGACCACCCTGGGACTGAAGGGTAGGTGGTCGCTGGCGACGAACTCTGCTTGGAGAATGTGGCTCCCGGGCGTGATCGGGATGTCCTGCTCGGTGCCAAAGGCCATGGAGATAACCGAGCCGTTGTCAATGAGGTGGATGTGACCCTCGTTCGAGCCGAGGGGCGTCGTCGTGCTTGTCGGAACGATCGTCCCGCCGGTGAGCCTCAGGACGACGTGCAGGGTGGACCCGGTCACCGTCTGCCCTCCGGTTGGGGACACGATCTCCACCGTGGCCGTGGTCGACGGACGCTGGGCCACCGGCTTCGCGGTACTGCTGCCGCAGGCGGCCCCGAGGAATGCGAGCACAATGGCCACGAGGGCAACGAAGAGGAACGTGACCGAGCTGCGAACGGGCGCGGACCGATGAAAACGGAGTGGCATCATGGGCGCCAGTGTATAACCGGCACCTTGGAGCCCTGCTTCGACGAAGCGCCATCGCGCTGGCGATCGCCGCTGTGTTCACCGGCGCAGGGGCGCTCCCCGCGCAGGCCCACACGACCGGGCCCCAGCTGATCTCGCACATCGACGCCATCGCGCCGCCGGCCCCCGGCGTCGACTACTCGATCCTGTCGACCGGCAGCGCCCCTTACGTCACCGTGTCCCTGCAGGGCCCCCACACCTTCGAGATCCGCGGCCTGCAGGGCGAGCCGTTCATCCAGATCACCCCGGACGGCGTCTCGGTCAACAAGGACTCGCCCAGCCTGTACCTGACGCGGGACCCATCCAAGAAGCCGGCCACCTCCGCCACGGTCAGCCAGACGCCCACCTGGCAGAAGGTGGCCGACCAGCCCCTCTACCACTACTACGAGACCCGGGCCGAGTGGCCCCACACCGGCCAGCCCGATGAGGCCAGGCGCCTCGGCAGGACGGCGACCGTCTACCGGTTCTCGATCCCGGCAGTCTTCGACGGGCGAGCCGCCGCCATCCAGGGGCACGTGACCTGGGTTCCCGCCCCGCTCAACCTGGAGATCCCGCTGCTGTTCGTGCCGCTCGTCGTCGTCGCACTGCTCTGGCTGGAGCCAAAGGCCAAGCCGTACGTGGCAAAGATCGCCCGCGGGGTGACCGTGGTCTCCCTGATCGCGGGGGCCGTCGAGGCGGCACGCGTCCTGCTGGACCTGCGGTCCGGCGCTGAAGGGGGAGCCGGCATCGCGCCCCTCGCCGTCCTGCCCGGCCTGGTGCTGGTAACGGCGGTCGCCCTGCCGCGCCTGCTGCGGGGGGACCGGCGTGCCTACACCTGGGTCCTGCTCTTCGGCCTCTACCTGCTTGTGTTCGGACTGGTGCGGCAGGTTGCCCCGGCGTCTCCGCTGCCCACCCTCGGGACGTGGCTGCGCCGCGCCGAGATCCTCGCCGGGTTCGGCGTCTCAGCCAGCGCGGGACTCCTGCTGTTCCTCTCGAGCCCGATGCGGAAGGCGAGCCGCCCTCCCCACACGTACGGCCCGAAGGGCCGGAGGGTGGTCGCGGACTAATACGAAAAGCCCTACCTCTTCGGCCCCCTGGGCTTTGGCGACTGGGTGGTCGTTCTGGGTGGGATCGAGGGGGCAGCCTTGCGCTTCGCGGGGGGGTTGACGGCCGCCTTGGCTGGCGGCTTCACCGGCGCAGCCTTCGCCTTGGGTGGCGGACTTGCTGCGGCCTTGGGGGTGACCTTGGCTGCCGGCTTGGCCGGGGCCTTTGGCGCAGCCGCGGCGGGGGGCTTGACCGGAGGCTTCGCAGCGATCCTCCCCACGGGCTTGGCGGCCGCCGCTGGCTTGGCCGGAGGCTTGAGGACCGGCGCGGGCTTGACGGGCGGCCTGGCCGCCGTTGCCTTGAGCGGCGGTGCCGGCTTTGCCTTGGCCACGACCTTCGGGGCCGGTGCCGGCGTGGGAGGAAGCACCGCCTTCGGCTTCGGGAGGGCCGGTTTCGGAAGGGCCGGCTTCGGAGCCGGTGCCGGTGGCGGGGTGGGAGGGAGCACCGCCTTCGGCTTCGGAAGGGTTGGCTTCGGAGCGGGTGCGGGAGCCGGCTGGGGAGGAAGCACCGCCTTCGGCTTCGGAGCGGGGGTGGGAGGGAGCACCGCCTTCGGCTTCGGAAGGGGCGGCTTGGCAGCGGGCTTCGGTGGCACTGCTTTGAGCGGCGCCGGGGCCGCCGTTTCCGAAGCCGCCGGCTTGGCCGGGGCGGCCACCTTGGGCTCGAGCGGTGCGGGAGGCTTGGGAGCAGGCGTGGGCGTGACCGCCTTCGGGCGGACACGGGCCGCCGGCGCGGGCGCGGCTTCCGGGGCGGATGGGGCCTCCGGGGCTGGTGCCGGCTCCGGAGCAGGCGGCGGCGTGGCGGCGCTCGGCGGACCCCCGAAGCTGCTCGCCGCGCGCTTCTTCACATCCGAGGCAGCAGGGGGCGCCTCCGGTTCAGGTTGGTCTGCCGGCTCGGGCTTGGCGGCAGGCGGACCTGGGGGGACACGCCGGGCCACCCGGGATGTCCGGTCGGGCCA
>JAOPZY010000015.1 GCA_025963875.1 Actinomycetota bacterium | reverse complement strand
CGCAAAGTGGTTCGAGTGCCCATGCCACGGATCGAAGTACTCGATCAACGGCGAGTACCGCAGCGGCCCCGCACCCCGCAGCCTCGACCGCTTCCGGGTCGACATCGTCGGGGGCAAGGTCGTCGTCGACACTTCGCAGGTCATCACCGGTCCCCCGCGGGGCACCGTCACGGGTCAGCCCGCCCCCGAGGGCGTCCACTGCGTCACCATCTCCGGCGCATGACGGTCCCCCAGGGTTCTCTCATCGTGATCGGGGGTTAGGCGTCGGTATGGCAGACACCGCTGGACCGGTTCGCCCCGCCGGCAGGCCGGAGAAGGTCCCGGCAGCCATCCGTCCCGGCGACACCGACGACTTCCTCGAAGGGCCACGCCTCACCCGGATCTCCGTCTGGGGCCTGCTCCTCAGCCTGGCGCTGGCCCTGTTCATCTTTCTCTACTGGACCGCCGAACCCAGCCGCATGACGAACACGACCACGAAGTTCTCCAAGGACGCCATCGAGCGGGGCCAGCAGTACTTCGCCCTGCCCACCAACCCCGTGACGGGCGCCACGAACACCCGCGGCATCGGGTGCGCGCGCTGCCACGGGAACGACGCGCACGGCGGCGACGTCCCCTACACGGACTCGCAGACCAACACCCAGGTGCAGGGCCACGCCCCCGACCTGACGGTCGTGTTCAACAAGTACGTGCTGCACCCGCAGATGGGCTACAAGACGCCCCGGGACTACATCATGGCCACGATCGAGCGGGGCCGGACCAACAACGTCCTCGGCAACGGCGACGACATGCCCACCTGGGGCCAGCTCTACGGCGGTCCGCTCACCGACCAGCAGATCAACGACATCATCGACTGGCTCCAGACCATCCAGCGGCCGGTTTCGGCGGCGTCTTCCTAGGAGGCCGATACAAGCGTGAGCGTGTTCACCAAGGGCGTGCTGGCCACCATCTGCGTCATGGGTGCGCTGTTCGGCATGGTCTACCTGCTGATGTCGATGGTGCTCGGCTCCAAGCTCGCCTACTGGGTGGAGGGTAGCGTCGCCTTCGGCGTCCTCGGCATCATGTCCTTCATCTGGTTCATCTCGGGCCTGGGGCCCACCGGTCCCGACACCGCGTGGGAGGCGATCGCCCTCGGTCCCAACATCACCGAGGCCAAGGCATTCGGCACCACCTACAACGTGGCGGACTACCCCGGTGACGGGTGGCAGAAACCCAAGGTCGGCGCGCATCTCGCCGACCTCAAGGGCGCCGACGACACCGACACCGAGGCCACCCAGGCCAAACCCGTCCTCGACTCGGCGGTCGGCAACGCGGTCAGCGTGATCCCGGGCCAGGTGGACGCCGTCAAGCCGATCGTCCAGGGTGACATCGGCCTCACCACCGGACAGTTCACGAACTACAACATCGAGCTCAAGCCCGTGCAGGTCCAGGGCAAGGACTCGCTCATCGCCGTCGCCAAGGCGGCCCCGTCGAAGGCGGTCAATGCCGATCTGGGTGCCGGCGTCACCGAGGGGACCCTCAACAAGTACCTCCTGAACATCGGCGACAAGGTGGACAAGGGCCAGGACTTCATGAGCGTCACCACCAAGGGGGGCGACGTGAACGTGAAGTCCACCGACGCCGGCATCGTCGCCGCCGAGCCGCTCCGCTCCGGTGACCGGGTGCGTGCCGGAGGGCCCGTGATGACCGTCGACCTCTCGGGCCAACCCGACCAGCCGCCGCCGATCACCGTGGTGGCGGTCCGGGTTCGGGGCAAGCTCCGGACGCCGGCGATGTACTACCTCATCGCCTCCATCCTGGGCTTCACGATCCACATGCTGGGCCTCCGCTCCTACGAGCGGCGCCGCAAGGCAGAGCGGGCGAGCCTGCCCGTCTGACGGCTGACGGCTGGGTGTCGTTGCCTGTCGGGCCGGGACGTTTGGTGTTTTTTCGTTCACTGCGAACAAATTTTCACCAAACGTCCTTTGTTCCCCCGATCAGCGCTCCAGCAGCGCCGGCAGCTCGTTTGGGTCCATGCCCGCCTCGAAGAGCTGCCGGCCACCCTGCTCCACTACCGGGATGAAGACACCGTACTCGGCCTCCAGGGCGGGGTCCGCCGTGATGTCGACCTCCTCGAAGGCGATGCCGGCCGCCTCCAGCACGGCCCGGGCGTTGTCGCAGAGGTGGCACCCCGGGCGGCTGTAGAGGTAGACGGCGCTCATGCCCGGTTGGGGGCTGGGGCCGCTCCCCCGGCGGCCGCGAGGACCGGCTTCGGCCTGGTGCGGAGGAATCCGGAGAACATCAGGCCGATCCCGGCCAGCAGGCCGACCGAGAACAGCATGGCCACCTCCGAGCCCCGCCCCAGGCGCACCGCGATGCTGGCCGCCGCGACGACGAACGTGCCGGCCGCGATGAGGAGATTGCCGGTGGCGAGCCGGCGCAGATGGGCGGCGTTGGGAGCGGAGCGCTGCCGGGACAGCCGGAGCGCGGACCAGAGCGCCCCCAGGACCACGATCGTGAACGACGTGTACGAGTAGTAGCGCGACAGGGTCCGGGTGAGGACCCCGCCCGTGATGACGAACCGGGCCTCGGGGATCCCGCGGACGCCCTCGAGGACGGCGGCGTCCAGGTGGGCCGATGCCATGGCAACCGCCCCGTAGGCGGCGGCCACGAGGACGAGGGCGGCGAACAGGTGGCCC
>JAOPZY010000010.1 GCA_025963875.1 Actinomycetota bacterium | reverse complement strand
GTCATCGCGCCGGGGCTCCGGCTCGGATCAAGCTCGGGTAGAGCTCGGTGACGTCGCCTGCCAGGGCGGCTTTGACCCGCCGGCTGGTGTCATCGGTGAGCACCTCGTAGCGGCCGTGCTGGACGGCGTCGAGCGTCTGGGTCGCGACGTCTGCTGGTGCGATTTTGGGGCCGTCGAGGAAGGCGGCCGAGTCGGTGTCGATGGGCCCGGGGTGCACGCCCACCACCAGCGTTCCCCGCGGTGCAAGCTCGACTCGCAAGGCGTTGGTGAGCGACCAGGATGCTGCCTTCGACGCGGAGTACATGGCGTTGGCCGGCCGTGCCACCCAGGAGACCACGGACAGGATGTTGACCAGGGCCCCGCCGCCGTTGCCGGCCAGGATCGGAGCGAACGCCCGACTCATCGCGAGGGTGCCGAAGAAGTTGGTCTCCATCTCCCGGTGGCCGGCCTCATCCGCGTCGCCGGCGAGCGCGGAGGTGCGGGTGGTGATGCCGGCATTGTTGATGAGCAGCGTCACGTCGTCGCACCGTTGCGCCGCGGCGGCGATGTCGGCTGCGGAGGTGATGTCGAGGTGCACCGGGATCACCCCGTCGAGCGTCAAGGTGTCGGTGTTGCGGGCAGCGGCGTAGACCTTGGCTGCCCCTCGTTCGACGAGCAGCCGGGCGAACACGCTTCCCAGCCCTCGATTGGCGCCCGTGACGAGCGCGACCGATCCCTCAATGTCCATGGCGATCCTCCTCAGATTGGGGGCCGACGCCGTGGCCTCGGAAGTTCTTTCATGGAACTGAGTCTAGTGAAGTGCGTTCCATTACGCAACCCTATATGCTGGATCCATGCAGCGAACCAGCTTCGAGGACGTGAACTGCTCGGTCGCCCAGTGCCTCGAGATCGTCGGGGAATGGTGGAGCCTTCTCATCGTCCGGGACGCCTTCCTGGGCGTGACCCGTTTCGAAGACCTGCAGGCCCGCCTCGGGATCTCGCGCAACATCCTCACCCAGCGGCTGAACCGCTTGGTCGACAAGGGCGTACTCAAGCGAGTGCCCTACCAGGAACATCCGCCCCGCTCGGAGTACCGGCTCACGGAGAAGGGGCGCGATCTGTGGCACGTCGTGACCGCCATGCGCCAGTGGGGCGACCGATGGGCGGCGCCCAGCGGGCCGCCTCTGAAGATCAGGCACACCGCGTGCGGGCGCGTGGTCAAGGCCGTCCCGGTGTGCTCGCACTGCGGCGAACCGCTGGACGTCGGTGCGGTCACCGCCGTCCCCGGGCCGGGCGCGTCGGACGACGACTTCGATCGCACCCGCCTGGCGCGAGGTCCGTTGCACGTCTGAGCCGGCGACATCCAAGGAGGGTGGCAACGTGGACGGCACAGCAAGGCAAGGCGGCCCGGCGGACGATCGCCGCGTCGTGATCGTGACCGGGGCGTCCAGCGGCATCGGCAGGGCGACTGCCCTTCGGCTTGGGGCGCAGGGCATGACGGTCGTCCTGGCCGCTCGCCGCGCCAGCGAGCTCGAATCGCTGAGCGCTGAGATCGAACGCAGCGCCGGGAGGGCTCTCGCAGTGGCAACCGACGTCACCCGCATGGACGACATCGAGCGGCTGACAACAGAGGCGATGTCACTGAGCGGCCGGATCGATGCGCTCGTCAACGTCGCGGGCGTCGGCCGCAGCCACTCGATCATGTCCGACGACGCCGACGTCGAGCACATGCTGGCGGTCAACCTGCTTGCGCCGATCCGGCTGATGCGTGCCGTCGTCCCGGTCATGATCGCCCATGGCAGCGGCAGCATCGTGAACATCGGCTCCGTCGCCGGCGAGATCGGCATCAACGGCACGTACTCGGCGACGAAGTTCGGCCTGCGCGGCATGACCGACTCGGTGCGTCGTGAGCTCGCAGGCTCCGGCATCGGGGTGACGCTGATCGAGCCCGGCTACATCGACACCCCGCTCACCGCGGGACGTGCCGGTCGCATGCCCGGCCCCGACATCGTGGCCCATGCCGTCGAGGCTGCGTTGCGCCGGCCGCGCCGACGGCTCATCGTCCCCGGCAGGTACCGCCTCGCCGTGTTCCTGTCGGCCGCTCTGCCGGGGATCGTCGACCGGCGCTTCGCCGGCAAGGCTGCCGAGAAGCCAGTTCCCGCGGCGGCACCCCCCGGGCCACGAGGTTAGTCGTTTTTCGCTCGCATATGCGCGATTGCGGCCCAAGCTCGTCTTGCTATCTCTTCGCGGCGATGCGACAGTGACACGAAAGGAAAGGTGATGAAGAGATTCACGAGGGGCTTCCGCGGTCGGGGACAAGCGACTCGTGACAGCCGGCTCCCCCCCGGCCAGTACGACGTCGGCTCGGCGTGGCCGGTGCTGACCGCCGAGGCGACCCCCAAGCTGTCCACCGAGACGTGGACGTTCAAGATCCGAGGGCTCGTCGAGCAACCGACCACCTGGAGCTGGGACGAGATCCACGCCTTTGCCCAGTCGACCTTCGAGGGGGACATCCACTGCGTCACCACGTGGTCCAAGCTCGGGGTGAAATTCAGCGGCGTGTCGGTCGACACGCTCCTCGCTGCGGCTCGCCCACTGCCAACCGCCACCCACGTTCTCGCCCTGGGCTATACGGGCTACACGACGAACCTCCCGCTGCAGGACGTGACGGGCGGCAAGGCGTGGGTGGTCTGGGACTACGAGGGGAGCCCCCTGCCGGTCGAGCACGGGGGCCCTGCCCGGATGATCGTGCCGCACCTGTACTTCTGGAAGAGCGCGAAATGGGTCTCAGGCATGGAGCTCCAGGACCACAACGAGCCCGGGTTCTGGGAACGCAACGGCTACCACGACCATGGCGACCCGTGGCTGGAGCAGCGTTACCAGGGTGATTGACCATCCCCCTCCGCCACCCCGACGGGGGCCGTGGGAGATGGCCACCGTCGTCGACGTCCGGGCCGAGACCTCCCACGCGAAGACCTTCCGCCTGGCCCTTCCCCACCCGTCAATCCATCTCGCCGGGCAGCACTACATTGTTCGCCTGACCGCCCCCGACGGGTACACGGCTTCTCGCTCCTATTCGGTCGCCAGCCCGCCCGACGGGTCTGCCGAGATCGAGCTGACCGTGGAGCTCCTCCCGGACGGAGAGGTCTCCAGCTTCCTGCACGAGGTGGTCATGCCGGGCGACACCCTCGAGGTGCGGGGGCCAATCGGGGGCTGGTTCGTCTGGCGGGGTGACACCCCGGCCCTCCTCGTCGGCGGCGGGTCCGGGGTCGTGCCGCTCATGGCCATGCTCCGGCTGGCCCGCCGGACGGGCCGATCGGACCTGGTGCGACTCGTCGTCTCGGCCCGGAGCCCTGGCGACCTCTACTACGCGGGTGAGCTCCCTGGTCCCGAAACAACGATCGTCTACACGCGGGCGGCTCCCCCGTCGTGGCCGCGGCCCGTCGGCCGGCTCAACGGGGGCGACCTGCCGGCCCCCATCACCCCCGATGCGACCGCGTACGTGTGCGGGACGCCCGGCTTCGCCGACGCCGCGACCGGGCTGCTCACCGATGCGACTATCGCTACGAACAGGATCCGCGTCGAACGCTTCGGCCCCACCCGGTAGCGATACCGGGCCTCACTCAGACGAGAGCGATCAGCGCCCGGCAGGACTCCTCGCAGGTCCGGCAGGCCTCCTCGCAGACTTCGCAGTGCACCATCCCCATCTTCGCGTGGTGCTCGCATTCGGCCCCGCACACGTTGCAGCTCGTGGCGCAGGCCTCCAGCGTGGCCCGTGCCAGCACCCGGTCAAACTCGGCGGTGCGGGAGACGATCCGGGCGGTGACGTCGCAAATGTCGGCACAGTTCAGACAGAGGTAGATGCAGCGGCGCAGGTCCGCGACAGTGACCTCGGCAACGCAGGCATCGGCGCAGGCCGTGCACGCTTGGGCGCAGCGCAGACAGTCGTCGATGCACCGGGACAGCGCGTCGGTATCGATGTCGAGGCTGCCGGGGTGGGCCAGAATCATCTGCCGGCTATAGGTCATTGCTTCCTCCTTGCTTTGGTAAGAACCGAGCTTTCTGGGACTATCCGGCGGTCGCCACCCGTTCGGCCGCCTGCTCGCATTCGGCCTGGCGGTGAAGCGAACCGTTGGAGGAGAACTTTTCGGTGACGCGAACGACCTCCATTCCTAGGGTCTTGAGCTGAAGCGCGATGGCCGGCTCCCGCACCTGGCCATCCGGGTCGAAGACGCGCGCCGCCCCTGCGACCGGGACGACGTACGGCACGGCCCAGCCCCGGAGTGCCCGGACCGAGAACTCCATCGTGTTGATGGCCTGAAGGCCCTGCGTTCCCCCCGCGGCGCTGACGAGCCCGATCACCTTGTCGTGGAGGAAGGGCGGATCCCGATCACGCAGCAGGTGGAGCCAGTCGAGGGCGTTCTTGAGGGCGCCCGAGATAGTCCCCTGGTACATCGGGCTCGCCCAGAGCATCCCGTCGGCGGCATGGCACGACTCGATCAGCCGCATGGCCGCCTCGGTTGGCGCGTCGTCATCGGGGTTGTACATCGGCAGGTTGAGCTCCCGGATGTCGAGGAGCTCTGTCTCCGCACCAGCGCCCGCGGCCCCCTGGAGTGCCGAGACAAGGGCCGCCCGGCTCCTCGAGACCTTCGCCATCGAGCCGCCCAGGCCGACGACGGTCAGGTGCGCCGACGCGGCCACTACACGCCCTCGCGGACGGTGATCAGCTCGGCCATCGGGTTGTCCTCGGCAAGTTGGTGGGCGAGGGGCTCCTCGTAGGTGGTGACGAAGATCTGCCGCAGATTCGCCGAGGAGGCGGCCTGCACCAGCGTGCCGGCCACGATCCTGCGGACGCGAGGGTCGAGGTGCTCGAGGGGCTCGTCGAGCCACACGAAGGGAACCCTCGTCGACACCGACAGGACGAGCAGCCGGGTCACCAGCAACGCCCAGATGCGCTCTCCGCCGCTCAGCTCGCTGAACTCGAGCTCCCGGCTGCCGATCCGGCGCCGGATCCGTCCGTCCGGGTGGAGGATCAGGTCGCCGGTCCCGAAGAGCCGCTTCCATCGCCAGGCCACCTCACGGGTGAGCGGATCGATCCGCTCACGGATCATCCTGTCCGCGGTCTCCTGCAGGACCTCGGCCGCGGCCTGCGCGATCGCCTCTCGACGGTAGGCCGCGAGCTGCGCCGCCTCGGCGCCCTCCGCCTCCTCCACGCTCCGGAGCTGCTCCACGAGCTGGGCGCGCCGGCCTCCGAGCTCGGCGATCCTCTGGTCGTTCTCCCGCAGCCTGGCCGCCGCCCGCCGATGGCGCAGGTCGGCCTCGTCCAGATCCAGCACCGGTGCGTCGGGAACGGGAGGGGCGCCGGGCACCGAGCGCAGATCGCTGAGGAGGCGGCGGACCGCTGCGAGGCGTTCCTCGAGCTCGGCCGCCAGTCGCCGCACCTCGGAGGCCTGCCCGCTTGCCGTGGCA
>JAOPZY010000004.1 GCA_025963875.1 Actinomycetota bacterium | reverse complement strand
GGCGCCCCGATGCCGTCATCCACCTGGCGGCCCAGGCATCGGTGCGGCGATCCTGGGAGGCCACCGACGAGACCTTCGCGGTCAACGTCACGGGCACGAGCCACCTGCTGGAGTCCCTTGCCGACCGGCCGGAGACGAGGGTCCTGCTGGTGGGGTCCGCCCAGCAGTACGGGCTGGCGGCAGCCGGCCGCCCCTTGGTCGAGACCGACCCCCTCCAGCCACGGTCGCCCTACGGCGTGAGCAAGGTGGCCCAGGAGTTGGTCGGCGCCCTGTACCGGCGCCATTTCGGGCTGCCGGTGATCGTCGCCCGCCCCTTCAACCACACCGGCCCCGGCCAGAGCACCGAGTACGCGATCGGCTCGTTCTCGTCCCAGGTCGCCGAGATCGAGCGGGGCGACCGGGAGCCGCGCCTGCGGGTCGGCTGGTTGGAGAGCCGTCGGGACTACCTCGACGTCCGGGATGTCGCCAACGCCTACCGCCTCCTGGTCGAGGCCGGGGAGCCGGGGGAGGTCTACAACGTCGCGTCGGGCAGAGCCGAGCGCATCGGCGACCTGCTCGATATTCTTATCGACGCCGCCGGGCTCAAAGACGCAGTGGAGATCGTTGCCGATTCCTCACCGCGCCCGGGGGACCCCGAGGTGCTGGTGGGCGACTCGACCAAGCTGCGGAAGGGGCTCGGCTGGGAGCCCGAGATTCCTCTGGCCACCTCGCTGGTCGACACGCTGGATTCGTACCGGGCACGGACGAGGGAGGACTTGAGTGAAGGTACTGATCACGGGCATCACCGGCTTCGTCGGCAGTCACCTGGCTGAGCTGTGCCAGAATCTCGGCGACGTCGAGGTCGTCGGCACCTACCGCTGGCGAAGCCCGCGGAACAACATCGGCCACATCAAGGACCTCGAACTCGTCGAGATGGACATCCTGGACGCGACCTCCTGCCACCGGGCGCTTGCGGCGGTGGAACCGGACTGGATCTTCCACCTCGCGGCGCAGTCCTTCGTCCCGACGTCATGGTCCGCCCCGGCGTCGACGATCACCACGAACGTCCTCGGCCAGCTCAACCTCTTCGAGGCGCTGCGGTCGCTTGACCGCCTCGACACCCGCTTCCACGTCTGTGGCTCCAGCGAGGAGTACGGCTACGTGGCGCGGGAGGAGACCCCGATCACCGAGGACAACGCACTGCGGCCGCTGTCGCCGTACGGCGTCAGCAAGGTCGGCCAGGACCTGCTCGGCTACCAGTACTTCCGCTCCTACGGGCTGCATGCCGTTCGGACCAGGGCGTTCAACCACGGAGGGCCACGCCGGGGTGACGTGCTGTTGCCGTCGGACTTTGCCAAGCAGATCGCCGAGATCGAGAAGGGGCTCCGGGAGCCCGTGGTCAAGGTCGGCAACCTCGAGGCCCTCCGGGACTTCACCGACGTCCGGGACATGGTCCGGGCCTACTGGCTCGCCCTCGAGAAGGGGGAACCGGGGGAGGTCTACAACATCGGCACCGGGAACGCGCCGAGCATCGGGGAGATCCTCGACCGCATGCTTTCCATGACCGAGGCGTCGGTCGAGGTCCGCCAGGTCCCGGAGAAGATGCGGCCCTCGGACGTCGAGATCCTCATCTCCGACTCCAGCCGGTTCCGGGCGGCGACCGGCTGGGAGCCGCAGATCTCCCTCGACCAGATGCTCTCGGACACCCTCGAGTACTGGCGGGAGCGCGTCTAGATTCGTCCCGCTGGTCCCGTTCGCGGGCGAGGTTGCCCCGATGGGGTACTCTTGACCGCGTCGGGGGGAATGAGCATGAAGACGTCCATCGTTGCGGTCATCGCTGCAAGCTTTTTTCTGGTCGCCGCGTACATGGGTCTCGGGAGCCGCCCCGGGGCGCCAGGGCTGCCGCAGATGATCGCGATCGCCGGCCCTTCCCCGGACGCCGGCACTCCATCGGTTGCTGACCTCCCGGCCACGCTGCCCAGTTCCCCCGCGGCATCGCAGGTGCTCGCCGTCGGTCGCCAGGTGGTCCCCGGAAGCCTCAAGGACCTGTCTCGGGCACCCGCGCCGGGCAGGCCCGTGGACACGGCCGTCGGTCCGCCCGCCGGGACGGACCAGCAGGTGAACGCCTCCATCAACGCGACCGTCGAACCGCTCCCACAGTCGGGTTCCGGCGCCACGCCGCCTCCCGGCAACGTGGGCAATCCGAAACCGGTGCCGTACCCGACCCCTGTCGTGCCGACCCGCAGGCCCCGGCCGGAGCCGTCGCCGGCGCCGCAGCCCCTCCCGACGCCGACGCCGACGCCGGTCACCGCCACCGTCACACCCGTGGTGACGTCAACGGCGACCTCCTCCTCGCCCACCCCTCCACCGACTCCGTAGATAAAACCGAGGAGGTTGGGAGCCTAGGGCGCGTATGCGCGCGATTCACTCCCAACTTCGGACCACGGGCCGGGCATCACCTCCGCACCTCCGCGGGGCGGACGTTATGCGCTTGCGAGCTCAGGGCGATGCGGTCGGCGATGCCTCCACCGTCGGGACCTCGTCGACGGGGTGGGCCTCGCGCAGGCGCTCCTGGAGGCGTCGCTGCGCCTCGGAGGTGCGGGGGAGCCGCTTCAACAGCAGGGCGCCGAGCACGACCGCGCTGGTGGCCGATCCGACCAGGAAGCCCACCTCCACCCGCAGCAGGAGGGCGTGCCCCATCGCCACCGCGGCGGCGAACCCGAGCGCCCCGGCAAGCCAGCCGATCGAGAGGTAGGAGTACGAGCGGAGCGCGATCAGCGCCTGGCCGAGCGTGAGGGCCAGGATGAAGACGATGCTCGCGGTGCTGAGGAAGGCGAAGTCACCGCGGCCGAGGCTGTACTTGGGGCCGTTCATGACGTGCAGGGCGATGTTGCCCGCCACGGTGGCCCCGATGACCGCGACGACCCCCAGGCCGGCGATCGCCGCCAGCAGCCGCAGCACCGTGGCCTCGAACTCCTTGAACTTGTTCGATGCGGCGAGGTGAGCGAGTTTCGGCAGGAGCGCCGCGAGCACGGCCTGGAACAGCACCACGGGGACCCGGGCGATCACGAGCCCGGCAAGGAACTGCCCGGCGAGCGCCTTCTGGCTCGCCGTCGACAGGAGCTTGACGGTCACCGGCGCCTCGTTCAGGAGCAGCTGGGTGAGCAGGGCCGCCATCACGAGGTAACCGAGCGCCGCCGTCAGCTCGCCCCAGTGCGCCTCGGGGCCTGGCGACGTGAGCCGCCGCTGGCGGGAGAGCACCAGGGGATAGGCGAACAGCGGTGCCACCCCGAAGGCGAGGCCGTACGGCCCCACGCTCGCCCAGCCGGCGGCGGCGAAGACCGCCACGGGGAGCAGGCGGGCGATGCCCTCGAGGGCCACCAACCAGCCGTACGCGGTGAACTTCCCGTTGCCCGAGAGGTAGCCCCGCCCCAGATACCCCACGTAGAGGCTCGCCAGGCAGATCAGGAAGCCCAGGAACAGGACGCCTTTGTGGTCGAACAGATGGCTCGTGATCGGGCCGGCCACCGCCGTGGTTGCGACCACGAGGACGCCCAGCATGGCCCCGCCCAGGATGATGGCCCGCTGCAGCACCGGCCGGGCGCCGAGGCCCTTCGCCCGGCGGGCGGCGATCGCCCGCGCGACCTCCTGCTCGAGGGGCATGAAGACGCCGGGTCCGGCGATGAAGCCGAGGATCCAGAGCGCGGCAAGGTCCGAGTACTGGCTCGGGCCGAGCGCCCGGGCCGAGACCGACAGGAAGCCGAAGGCGGCCACCCCGGCGACGAACACGCCGACGGCGACGGCCACCGATCCTTCGGGCAGGGCGGCGAGGACGTTGTCCAGCTTGCGATTGCCGATATCGGGCTCCTTGGGGGCCGCGGCGCTTGGCGAGGAGACCTGGTTCACACCGCCTCCCGGCCGCAGCCGGATTCTAGCGCCAGCTTCCGGGATCCCGCGGGAGGATGCCCACACCTTTCCACTACATTGGCACCGTGCAGCCTGTCCGACTCCGGGGACGTCGCCCCCACTTCTGGTGCGTTGCCCTGCTGGCCGTCGTGGCGCTGCTGACCACCGCCTGCTCGGCGAAAAGGAGGGCAACGGTAGTGCCGCCGCCCACCGGGACTTCCCCGACGGCCACGGTGACCGCCACGGCCTCACAGCCCTCCCCGGCCCCCTCCACCGTGACCCCGGCGCCCCCGACGGCGAAGCCCAGCTCCGCCGCCAAGAGCCCGACGCCAGCCGCCACCAAGCCCCCAACAACGGCTCCACCGGCCGTCTCGGGCCCCCAGGCCTCTGCCTTCCCCATCGCCGCCAACTTCCCGACGGCCCTCGCGTTCGCACCGGACGGGCGCCTGTTCTGGACGGAGCGGGCGGGCAACGTGATGGTCTACCAGAACGGGGCGGCCAAGGTGTTCGCCACGGTGAGCACGGTGACGACCGAGGCCGGGGGCGGCTACAGCGAGCGGGGCCTGCTCGGGCTGGCCATCAGCCCGACGTTCACCACCGACCACTTCGTCTACGCGTTCTACTCCGACGCGAACCGCTCCACCCAGCACGTCGTCCGCTGGACGGACAGCGGCGGCACCGGCACCGCCTCGAAGACCATCCTCACGTACCCCGCCGGTGGGGACTGCTGCCACAAGGGCGGGAGGCTCGTCTTCGGCCCCACGGACGGCAAGCTCTACGTCACCCTCGGCGAGGAGCACAACCCGGACCAGGCCCAGACCGTCACGAGCCCCCTCGGCAAGGTGCTGCGCTACAACCCCGACGGCTCGGTGCCCCCGGACGACCCGTTTGCGGCGCAGGGGAGTGCCGCCTGGGCATACGGGTTCCGCAACCCGTTCGGGATCGCCATCTCGCCGTCGGGGCAGATGGCGCTCACCGTCAACGGCCCGACCGGCGACGACAACTCGCCGTCGACGGGCTACGACACCGTGATCTTCTCGGTCACCAAGGGCGGCGACTACCAGTGGCCGGAGTGCTACGGCTACAGTCATCCGCTCGAGGCCGATCCCTGTCCGGGCTCTCTGATCGCCCCGGACTACAGCACCGAGGCGTCCACCTTTGTCCCGACGGGGGCGACGTTCGTCGACGCAGCCGGGCCCTCCGGCGCGGCCGGCCACCTGGTGTTCTGCACCTTGAACGACGGCGGCATGATCTACACGCCCGGCTCCCCTCACGGCACGGTCGCCCGCGGCCCCGCGAACTGCAGGCTGGACGTCAAGCAGGGACCGGACCACGCCCTGTACTACTCCGACACCGGCAAGATCTACCGCAATTGAGACTCGTCCGTGCCGGCGCCGCCGTGGTGGTGCTGTGTCTCGCCGCATGCTCCAAGGCTTCCTCACCACGGGCGGTGCAGAGCCCGTCGACCGTCCTGTCGTCAAGCCCATCGACCGCCACCGAGCAGGTGATGGCGCGGTTCACCGCCGCCGGTCTGGCCATCGGCACCTACAACGAGTTCCTTGCCGGCCATGACCCGAATCCCCCGCTCGGCATGACCGGCGTCTACGCGGGCGCGACGTGGCACGACGGGACGCTGCAGCGGCCGGCCGGCGACACCGCCCTCGGCTTCGAGGACGGGGGCACGGTGGAGCTCTTCACCACCCAGACGGACCGGGAGGCGAGGCAGAAGGCCTTCGCCTCCCTGCCGGCCAACGGCGGCACCGTGGTCGGGCGGGGGCCGTACCTGATGCTGCTGAGCCCGCTGCTGGCTCCCGGGGTCGCCGCCCGCTATACGCAGGCCCTCCCGGCTTCGTAATAGGCGACTAACCGGCCGGCACAGGCATATGGACTTTGAGCATATTCCGGCGTAGAACACCACTTTTTATTCACAGACACTGAAGAGCAAGCCAAGAACATGGCGGGCCCCCTGCGATGGAAGGCCACCCGCCTCGTCAGTCCTGCTCGATCTGCGGCTGCGCCTTCGATATGGGGTCGTCCTGCACCGGCTGGAAGTTCAGGTTCAGGATCACGGCGAAGTACACCTGGTCCTCGCCGATGCCCTCGTGGTTCGAGGCGGTCCATCCCACCGTCGCGCCGTTGGCGCCCTGGGCCTGGACTTCGTTGAGGGCCGACACGAGTTTCCCGTTGCTCGGATCGGTCGTCCCGGCCTTCTCGAGCGCCGCCTTCACCAGGTACACCATGTCGTAGGAGAGCATCTGCCAGTCCGGGGGCTGGACAACGGGCCGGCGGATCGACTCGCCGAGGCCGAGCTTGTCCTCCCCGTAGCGCGTCTCGTAGGCGAGACGGAACTGCACCCAGCGGGCAAGCCCGGCGGCGTCCGTGATGCGCAGCGACGCGAACGTGAGTCCCTGGACCCAGTCGGGGCGGGTCGCCAGCGCCGTCCGTACCGACGGGTCCTCACCCGTGGGGGCGGTGTAGACCGGAAGGGTGGACCCCAGCTCGCGCAGGGCCTGCAGCACCCCTGCCACGACGGGGGCCGCGGCCCAGACGACGACCGCGTTCGGCTGGGCCGCGGCGGCCCGGGCCGCCTGGTCCCGGTAGTCGGGCAAGCCGGCGGTGGCGGTGACGTCGGCCACCGGCGCGGTACCGGCTGCGGTCAACGCCTGGCGCAGCTGGGACGCCCCGTCGGCGCCATACGCGCTGTCGTCGTGGACGAGGGCCAGCCGCGGGCCCTTGCCGGCGAGGTAGGTCCCCAGGCGCCGTGCGAGGGCCTGGTTCGAGGGGGCGAGGCGGAAGACGTTGGGCCGGACTGCGGGGTCGACGATGCCGGTGGTCCCGTCGAAGTACACCAGGAGCGGGAGGCCCGCCTGCCTGGCGGCGTCCGACGTGGCCGTGACCGTCGAGCCGTCGTCGATCACCGCCACCGCCTTCTCGCCGGCAGCCTTGCGGACGTTGGCGAGGGCCTGGTCTGGGGATCCCTTGTGGTCGGCCGTGCGGATCTTGATGCGGTACGACTTGCCTCTGACGAGGACGCCGGTGCGGTTGTTGATCTGGTCCGCGGCGAGCTGGGCGCCCTGCTGGCCCACCCTGCCCACCCAGCGCGACGACGCGAAGGGGGCGTTGACGTAGATCAGCACCGTGCCCGCGCCCGAGCCGGGAAGGGAGCAGGCGGCCCCGGCACCGCAGCACACCAGCACGGCGACCAGAGCGGACACGAACCTCAAGACCCCGCCAGAATACCCGCGTGGCGGTGACGACCCGGCGGTGGCTGAACCGCAACGTGCTGGCCATCGGCGTCTCGTCGCTGATGGCGGACGCCAACTACGAGATGGTGCTGGCGGTCCTGCCGCTGTTCCTCATCCTCGGCCTGGGGGCGCCGGTCTACGCCCTGGGGCTGGTGGAGGGCGTCGCAGACGGGTCGTCCGCGGTGTTCAAGTTCACCTCGGGCTACTTCAGCGACCGGATGCGGCACCGGAAGTCGCTGGCGACAACCGGCTATGCCGTCACGGCGGGGGGCCTCGGTCTGCTACAGGCGGTGACGACCTGGCCGCAGGTCCTCCTGGGACGGGGGGTGGCCTGGATCGGGCGCGGGACCCGCCAGCCCATCCGGGCCGCGATGCTGGCAGGCTCGGTCGAGAAGGAGGACCTCGGCAAGGCCTTCGGATTCCACCAGGCCATGGACACCGTGGGAGCGGTGATCGGCCCGGCGGTGGCCTTTCTCCTGATCTCCAGCGGCCACCTCTACCGCGACGTCTTCGCCGTCGCCATCGTCCCGGGCGTCCTCGCCGTCGTCTGCTTCGCCGTCTTCACCCGGGACCCGAGGATCTCGCTGCCCACGCGGAAGGTGACGTGGGAGCCGCTGCCGGCGGCGTTCTGGCGGTTGCTCGTGGCCGTGGGCGTGTTCGGCATCGCCGACTTCGCCCCGACCTTCATGACGCTGAGAGCTGCCGAGATGATCCAGGTGCAGGCGGGCGAGCACGCAGCGGTGCTCTCCGCGATCGGGTTCTACATCGGCATGAACGTCATTGGTTCCCTCGTGTCGTTCCCGGCGGGGTGGCTGACCGACCGGGTGGGCAAGCCGCCGGTACTGGCGGCCGGGTACGCCCTGTTCGGGGCGGCGTGCCTGGTCGGTGCATTCGCACATGGTACAATTGGAGTGATTACCTTCCTGGTGCCCGCAGGCGCCTACGGACCCCTGGTGAAGGCCACGGAGGACTCCTTCGTCGGTTCCCTCGTCGAGGACCGGCTGCGGGGCACTGCCTACGGTGTGAAGCATGCGGTCAACGGCGTGGGTGACCTGGTCTCCAGCGTCGCGGTCGGCTTTCTCTGGACCCGCTTCGGACCGCGGCTGGCCCTCTCCTACGGCGGGGTGCTCGCCCTGGTTGCGACCGCATCGCTGCTCGTCCTGACCCGGCGTCGGGTCAGCGATCAGGCCGCTTCGTAGTATTAAAGAAGTTTAACTGGCCATTTTGGACAGGTAGTGGCTAAATAGGACAGTTACTAGACGAACTGCAAGGTCACCGCTACGGAACGGAGTCGGGCAATGGGTATCGCCGGAAGCAAGGGTTTGTCGCTCAGGGGAAGGCTCAACGGACGATTCTGGGCGGAGCTCGGGCTCGGTCTGGCAAGCACCGTGTTCGCCGTCCTGACCCTCGCCTGGAGGGACTGGGTCGAGATCGTGTTCAAGGTCGATCCCGACCACCACAGCGGCTCGCTGGAGTGGACCATTGTCGCCGTCGCTGTGGTCGTCACGGTCATCGCCTTCGCTGCGGCACGATTCGAGTGGCGCAAGGCCGCCACCGCGGCAGCCGCGGCTTCGGCGTAACCCGGGGGGGTAGTTCGGGCGGCCTCCCGGGGTTCCGGGGGACCTCGGGGCCCGCCTGAACTGACCTCAGGGAGACGGGCGGCGCGCCTGCCGGGAAACGCCGTCGTGGCGCGTTTGTCAGAATGCCTGCATGGAGACGCTGCGTGGCTCGCTGCTCCTGGCGGCAGGAGGCCTCTTCGACCCCAACTTCCGCCGCACGGTGGTCCTGATCGCCGAACACGGGGAAGAAGGGGCGCTCGGCATCGTGCTCAACCGACCGGCGAGGGTCCGGGTGCAGGACGCAGCCCCACTGCTCTCGGGGTTGGTCGAGCCGGAGGCGCCGCTGTTCATGGGTGGCCCGGTCCAGCCGGAGGCGGTCCTTGTCCTCGCCGAGTTCACGGACTCGATCCTCGCCGACCGGCCGGTGGTCGGCGCTGTCGGCTTCGCTGACCCCGACCTCGACCCGGTCCTCGTGCAGGGCATTGTCCGGGCACGCGTCTTCGCTGGCTACTCGGGATGGGGACCGGGCCAGCTCGAAGGGGAGATGGGGGAGTCGGCCTGGATCGTGGAGCCGGCGCTTCCCGACGACGTCTTCACGTCCGAGCCGGAGCGGCTCTGGATGACGGTGCTGCGCCGCAAGGGAGGTGAGTACCGGATGCTGTCGTTGATGCCGGACGACCCTTCGTCCAACTGAGCCGGCAAGAGGATCGCCCATGCGCCGGCTGAGCGGCCAGGACGGCGGATTCCTGCTGCTGGACGTGCCGGTGCAGCCCATGCAGACCTTGGTGCTGGCGATCCTCCGGCCCGGCCCGGCGGGACCGCTGCGGGTCGAGGACGTGCAGCGGCACATGGCAGCTCGCCTCCACGAGCTGCCGGCATTCCGCGGGCGGGTGGTCCCGGTGCCGCTGGGGCTCAGCCATCCGCTCTTCGCCGAGGATCCGGGTTTCGACGTGGGCCGCCATGTCCGCCATGCCCTCCTGCCGGAGCCCGGGGGTGACGGCGAGCTCGACGGGCTGTGTGCCCGGCTGGCGGAGCAACGCCTCGACCGGAGCCGCCCGCTCTGGCAGATGACACTGGTCGACGGCCTCGCAGGCGATCGCCAGGCCCTCGTGCTGGAGATCCACCATGCCCTCATGGACGGCTTCGCCACGCTGGCGACGCTGGCCCGGATCTTCTCCGCCCCCGGCGACGAGCCTCAGCCCGGCGACGCCTGGTGCCCCGACCGGGTTCCGGGCGGGGTACGGCTCATAGCCGGCGCCCTCGGTCACCAGGCCAGGGTGCTGGTGCGGCTCCCTGGCCTGGTCGGCAGGACGCGGCGGGGGGCTGCCGCCGTCAAGCGGCGACGTTCGGAGTCGGCGATCAAGGCTCCGGAGCCCGGCGTCGACACGCCGCTGTCCAGGATCAACCGCGGCTTCACCGCGGACCGCCGCTACGCCCGGACGGGGCTGTCGCTGGAGGACGTGAAGCGGGTGAAGGAAGCCGCCGGCGTCACCGTCAACGACGTGGTGCTGGCCGTCGTGGCCGGCGCCCTACGGTCGTACCTCGAAGCCCGCGGCGAGCTGCCCGACCGCCCCCTCGTGGCGAGCGTGCCCGTGGGGATGGAGGGTCGGGAGGCGCCGGCCCGTGCCGAAGGCAATCGCTTCTCCCGCCTGACGACGTCGCTCGCCACCGATGTGGCCGATCCCTGGACGCGCCTGCGGACGATTGCCGCCGTGACGCGCGAGGCCAAGGACTGCCTCGACCTCGCCGGCAGGGAGCTTCTCCCGGACTGGCTGGAATACCTGCCGCCGCTGGTCGGCGATCCCGCGGTGCGCCGGATGCAGGCAGCCCGCCGCAAGACCGGCAAGGCGCCGGCCAAGCTCGACGCCAACGTCGTGATCTCCAACATCCGCGGGCCGTCCGAGCCGTGGCACTTCGGGTCGGCAGTGGTTGAGGAGATGTACATCACCGGGCCTCCCAACGGCGGCGTCGGGGTGACGATCGTGGCCTGGGACTACGCGGGCCGCCTGCTGCTCGGGCTCCTGTCGTTCGCCGACTCGATCGAGGACCCCGGGGAGCTGGTCGCCGGCCTGCACCGCAGCCTGGCGGATCTGGTCGAGGCGGCTGAGGGGGTGGCGCCGGCTCCCGTTGAGAAGTCCGCAACGTTATCCGCGCTGGACACGGATAACGTTGCGGACCTTTAGTTTTAGGTGGGTCGCCCCGACCCTCGGATCAGCATCCGTCGGCTCCAATCTGTCGGGCCAGAACATCCCAACTCAGATCCTTGCCACGCAACGGGCGGCAGCGGCGGCGGGGGCCAAAGGCGGGGCGTAAGATCTTGCGGCCGGTTGCCCGACCGGCTGCCGCTTTCCTGATCCGGCGCCTTGAGGGGCGCCTGGGCCCGGGGCACAGGACTCGTGTATTGGAGGCCCGCGTGCGATCCTCGAATCCGTCCGCCCTTCGGATCTTTGGACTACTCGGCGCCTTGCTGCTGGTCTTCACCTCCTGCAAATCCTCGACCTCGACGAACGCCGGTGGCGGCACGGCAGGCAACATCGTCATCGGCACCACGGACTCGCTGCAGAACAGCTTCGACCCCGCCGAGGCCTACGACTACTTCGGCAGCGAGGTGGTCTTCAACTCCGCAGAGACCCTCGTCACCTACGCCCCCAGCGCTTCCAAGCCCTCCGCCCTGCTCGCTGCGGCGCTCCCGGTGGTCTCCGCCGACGGCCTCACCTACACCTTCCAGCTCCGCAGCGGCGTGAAGTTCCAGGACGGCACGGACATGGACGCCGCGGCCGTCAAGTTCTCCCTGGAGCGGGCAAAGGCCTTCGGGGACAAGGACTCGGAGTCTGCTGGCTTCCTCCTGAGCGGCATCAAGGATATCGCCACCCCCTCGACGACCACGGTGGTCGTCACGCTGTCGGCGCCCGACGTGGCGTTCCTCTCCAAGCTGGCCTACTCGGTGGCCAGCATCGTCAGCCCCACGGCCTACAAGAGCAATGTCCTGTCCGGCACCGAGGCGGGGGCCGCGGTCGTCGCGAAGTACAAGACCGACACCATCGTCGGGACCGGGCCCTACAAGCTCGTGTCGTACAAGGAGAAGCAGTCGCTCGAGTTCCAGGCCAACCCGACCTACTGGGGGACCAAGCCGAAGACCGACAAGATCCTGGTGCGCCTGTTCGACAAGTCGTCGGCGCTCAAGATCGCGCTGCAGAACCACGAGGTCGACATCGCGTTCCGCTCGCTGCAGCCGGACGAGCTCGCCTCGTTCCGAACCGCCAGCGGGTTCAAGGTCGTCGAGGGCCAGGGCCCGGGCATCCGCTATATCGTCTTCAACGTCAATACCGCCCCTTGGAACAACCCGAACATGCGCAAGGCCCTGGCCGCGGCCCTCGACCGCACGCCGGTCGTCAACGAGGTGCTGAAGGGGACCGGGAAGCCCCTCGACTCGATGATCCCGCCGACGTTCTCCACGCATGACCCCGCCTGGACCAGCCTCTACGGCAACGGCGGTGACACGGCGAAGGTCGACGCCTTCCTGACGGCCGCAGGGGTGCCGGCCGGCCAGAAGGTGAACGTGGACTTCTGGTTCAGCCCGACCCACTACGGCGACACCGAGGCGTCGGTGGCGCAGGTGATCGCCCGTACCCTGGAGGCGACGGGTCGCTTCACCGTCAAGATCTCCAACGTCGAGTGGGCCGAGTACGGCCAGAAGCGCAAGGCGGGAGAGATGCCTGTCTTCCTGATGGGCTGGTATCCGGACTACCTCGACGAGGACGACTACCTCGCGCCGTTCGCCGACCCGAAGATCTTCGACCCGGCGAAGTGGAACGACCCCCAGATGCTGTCGCTCGTCGCAGCCCAGGCCAAGGAGCTCGATGCGACGAAGCGGGCGATGACCATCAAGCAGGCCCAGAGCTACATGGCCGATCAGACGCCCTACGTTCCGGTGTTCCAGATCTCGCAGTTCGCCTCGTCGAGCGACAAGGTCTCGGGCATCGTCCTCGATCCCATCCAGATCTTCCGGTACTGGCTGCTCGAAAAGAAGGGCTGACCCGGCCACGCCGGGGTCTGCCCGCCGTCGCTGATGGCCCGGGGACCGGGCGGCTCGCTCGCGCGGTACTTCGTCACTCGCCTCGCCCTCGTCGTGCCCATGCTGGTCATCCTGCTGACCACCACGTTCCTCCTGCTGCGCGTGGCGCCCGGGGACCCCGTCACCGCGACGCTGGGTGACCGGGTCTCGGAGGCGCGGGCCGACGCCATCCGGCGGTCCCTCGGGCTCAACCGGCCGCTGTGGCGGCAGTACGTCGACTACCTCGACCACGTCGTCCACGGCGACTTCGGCAAGGCCATCACCACGAACCGGCCGGTCTCCTCGACGATCGCCGACCGCTTCCCGGCAACCCTCGAGCTGACGCTGGCGGCGCTTCTGGTGGCGATCGCCGTGGGCGTCGGGATCGGGGCGCTGTCGGCCCGGTTCCGGGACACGCCGATGGACGTCGGGGGCCGGATCCTGGGAATCCTCCTCTATGCGGCGCCCATCTTCTGGCTCGGGATCATGCTGCAGCTCCTGTTCGCAGTGAAGTTGGGATGGTTCCCCACCGGCGGGCGCATCGCCCCCTTCTCCGAGCCCCGCTCCATCACCGGGCTCTACACCGTCGACGCGCTGCTCACGGGCAACTGGCCGGCCCTGGGCAGCGCCCTGCGCTACCTCGCCCTGCCGGCGTTCACGCTCGGCGTCGCGATCGGAGGGATCTTCATCCGGCTCGTCCGCGTGAACATGATCCAGACGCTCAAGGCCGACTACGTGGAGGCTGCCCGTGCCCGCGGCATCCCCGAGCGGCAGGTGGTGCTGCGCCACGCGTTCCGCAACGCCCTGGTGCCGGTGGTGACGATTGTGGGCCTGCAGTTCGCCCTCCTGCTGTCGGGGGCCGTGCTGACCGAGACGACGTTCACGTGGCCGGGGATCGGCCTGTCGCTGTACCAGTTCCTCCAGGACCGCGACTACATCGGCGTGCAGGGCCTCGTCACGTTCTACGCCCTCTTCGTCGTCGTCGTGAGCCTCCTCATCGACGTGGTGTCGGCGTGGGTGGACCCGAGGATCCGGTACTGATGAGCGGCCGCTGGCAGAAATTAAAGGCGCTTTGGGCGTCGGCCCATCCGACGGCCCGGCACATCATCGTCGCCGGGGCGGTGATCACCCTCGTGTTCGTGGTCCTGGCGCTCTTCGCCCCGCTCCTGGCGCCCTACGGGGAGGCGCAGTTCCAGGGGATCCCGCAGCTCCAGCCACCGTCGGCCCGGCACCTCTTCGGCACGACGAACCTCCGGTACGACGTGTTCTCACGGGTGATCTTCGGTGCCCGGCTGGCCTTCGAGGTCGTGGTGCTGTCGACGGTGGTCGCCATGTTCATCGGGGTGCCGCTCGGCCTGGTCGCCGGCTACTCGGGGGGCCGGCTCGACCGGGCCCTCGTCATGGTCACCGACGCCATGTATGCCTTCCCGAGCCTGCTGCTGGCGATCGTCGCAGCCTTCGCCCTCCGCCGGTGGGTGGGCCAGGGCGTGCCGGCTGCGGCGCTGTCGATTTCGGTGATCTACGTCCCCCAGTACTTCCGGGTGGTGCGCAACCACACGCTGTCGGTGCGCGAGGAGACGTTCGTCGAGGCGGCACGGGCGCTCGGCGCCAGCCGCTCGACGACGATCGCCCGCTACATCTTCCCGAACGTGATCCAGTCGGTCCCGGTCATCTTCACCCTGAACGCCGCCGACGCCATCCTCACCCTGGCGGCCCTCGGCTTCCTCGGCTACGGGGTCCACGTGCCGTCTGCCGAGTGGGGCTACGACATCTCGAAGGCGATCAGCGACGCCGCCAGCGGCTTCTGGTGGACCTCGCTGTTCCCGGGCCTCGCCATCCTGGGGCTGACCACCGGGCTGACGTTGCTGGGCGAAGGGATCAACGACCTCGTCAACCCCCTGCTGCGGCGGCGGGGGTTCCGTCGCGGCGCTGCCGGCAGGCATGCGGCGACGACCGTGTTGCCCGACGTCGTGCCGGTCGAGGGCGGGACCGAATGACGGAGCCCGGGCACGTACTGGAGGCCCGGGGGTTGCGGGTGTGGTACGCCACGCCAAAGGGCCGCCTCGTCGCCGTGGACGGCGTCGATCTCTCGGTTGCGGCAGGGGAGTGCCTCGGGCTCGTGGGGGAGTCGGGCTCCGGCAAGTCCTCGGTCGCCAGGGCGATCCTCGGCCTGCTGCCCGAGGGGGCGGGGGAGGAGGGGGAGCTCCGCGTTGCCGGCGCGCAGGTCGTCGGCATGCCGGCCTCGGAGCTCCGGGAGCTGCGGGGCGAGAAGGTCTCCCTGATCTTCCAGGAGCCGATGAGCCGGCTCGACCCGTTGATGCGGGTCGAGGACCAGTTCGTCGAGATGATCGTGGCCCACCGCCACGAGGTGTCCAGAGGGGAGGCCCGGAGGATGTGCCACGAGACGCTGGCGTCGCTCGGCATACCGCCACGGCGGGCGCGCCAGTGGCCCCACGAGTTCTCGGGCGGGATGCGCCAGCGGATCATGATCGGCCTGGCCATCGTGCTGCGACCCCGCCTGGTCGTCGCCGACGAGCCCACGACCGCACTCGACACGCTGGTCCAGGCCCAGATCCTCGAGATCCTGCGAAGCCTGGCCGACGACCAGGGGATCGCGGTCCTGCTGATCACCCACAACATCGGGGCGGTCGCAGAGATCTGCGACCGGGTGGCCGTCATGTACGCCGCCAAGGTCGTCGAGGTCGGCGGCGTCGAGCAGGTGCTGGCCACCCCTGCGCATCCGTACACCCAGGGTCTGGTGGCGTCGGTCATCCATCTCGACACCGAGGCCCTGTCGTCGATCCCGGGGTCACCCCCCGATCTCGCCGAGCCTCCGCCGGGATGCCGTTTCCATCCGCGGTGCCCTCACGTCATGGACGTCTGCCGCAGCGTCGAGCCCCCGACCGTCGCGGTCGGGGACGGCACCGCAGCGTGCTGGCTCCACGTGCCCGAGGCGTCACGACCCACACCGGTCCCTTTCGTCGGGGAGGTGCCATGAGCTTCCTGCAGGTCGAAGATCTCCGGACGACCTTCCACCTCTCCGGGAGCTTTGCGTCGCGGCTCGCGGGCCGGCGGGGAGCATCGATCACCGCCGTCGACGGTGTGAGCCTGGTCGTGGAACGGGGCCAGATCTACGGCGTGA
>JAOPZY010000163.1 GCA_025963875.1 Actinomycetota bacterium | reverse complement strand
TGGAGGCGCCGGGAGTTGAACCCGGGTCGGCAACAGCTCACACCTGGGGCATCTACGGGCGTAGTCCGCTTTCTTGTCTCGGCCCAGCAGTTGCCGCGAACTAGCTTGCTGGTGCCCAGTCCGACTTCATTTCCCCCGAGGTCCGTCGAACAGAGAGCCTCGGAGTAATCCTGCTGCACGACGCCCCATCCCGGGCCGCAGGCACTCCCGGGTGGAACGCCCACCTATCTAGAGGTGGGAAGTCGCTTAGGCAGCGACGTTTAAGTTAGTTTTCCAGACAGTTTTACGAGGTACCTGGACCTCGGCCCGCTTCCACCAGACACGATACTGGCCTCGAAACCATTTCGCCCCCTGGTTGAAGCAACCGCTATTCAGTTGTCAAGAGGTCCAGTGTACCGCCGCTGCCTACGCCCGCCGCCGGAGCTGACTCTCCCGGGCCCGCTCCACCTCGGCGAGGAAGACCTCGGGATCGTTCAGCGCCATGTTCCAGGTGACGTGGACCGTCGCGAAGCCCGCCGCCGTGAAGCCGTTGCGCCGTTTCAGGTCGTGCTCGAAGTCCTCCTTCGAGGAGTGGTTGGCCCGGCCCTCCGCCTCGACGAGCACCGGGACGTCGAGCAACTTGAAGTCGGCCCGGCCGATGAAAGTGCCGTCGCTGTCGACGACGACAAACTCCTCGACGAATGCGAAGCCGGCCCCCGCCAGGAGCCGTCGCACCAGGGCCTGGAACTCGGAGGCCGACGGCTCGTAGGCAGGGCTGCGCTGCCGCACCATCCTCCGTAGCTTCCCGACACCCTTGTTGCCCGAGCACTCGGTCCGGTCGACGTAGCGCTGGAGCGACTCCATCGAGACGAGGCCCTTGCGCAGCAGCTCGTCGAAGAGCTGGTTGCCACGGTGCTCGTCGACGACGGTCACCACGTCCTGCAGCGTGCGGGAGGGGCTGGTGACAGGAATGCCGGCTTTGGTGGTGATGAACACGGGCTCGACCAGCGTCCGGTGCACCTTGAAGCCGAGGCGCTGGCGGTTCTGTTTGAGGGTCGAGATCTCCAGCGGGCCGGGCTCGAATCCTTCGAACCTCCAAAGGGCCGCTGCCGATTTGTACGAAGCCACGGCACCGTCCCCGCCCCAGCGGACGGCTGCCGTGATCCGCTGCTCCCACGTCCGGGGCGAGCCACCGACGAGGAACACACCGACGAACAGCGGTTGAAGGATCCCGGTCTCAACCCTCCATCTGATGGCCTTCTCCGTGAGTCCGAATCGTCGGAGTTCGGCCGCCGAGATGACGCCATGCTGACGTGTAGCCTGCGCCATCCAAGGCTGCATAACGCTATTCTATAAACGTTTGAGCAAACGTTTTTTTGGGCCGGCAGGGGGGCTACCGGCGCCGGCGCATCGCCCGGTCGATCTGCATCTGGGCGTCCTTCTCCTTGAGCGACTCCCGCCGATCGTAGGTCTTCTTGCCCTTGGCGAGACCGAGCTCGATCTTGGCGAGGCCGTGGTTGAAGTAGACCTTCAGCGGGACGAGGGTGAGGCCCCGCTCGGCCGTCTTGCCCACCAGGCGCTGGATCTCGTCCTTGTGGAGGAGCAGCTTGCGGGTGCGGGTGGGCTCGTGGCCGGCGTACCCGGCCTGGGCGTAGGGGCCGATGTGCATCCCGATCAGCCAGGTCTCCCCGTCCCGGATGATGGCGAAGGACTCCCGCATCGAGGCGGAACCGCCCCGCAGCGACTTCACCTCGCTGCCGGTGAGGACCATGCCGGCCTCCATCGTCTCCAGGATCTCGTAGTCGTGGCGGGCCTTGGGGTTGGTCGCGACCGCCCCGTTGCTCTTGGCCTTGGCCCCTCCCTTTTTCTTTGACATCCCGCCAGCGTACGGCCCAGGCCCGGAGGAATGCTAGGGAAGCATATTCAGCGGCTGCACCGGGACCCCGCCGATGCGGGTCTCGAAGTGGAGGTGCGGCCCCGTGCACAGCCCGGTGCAGCCGATGGCGCCGATCTGCTGGCCCCTGGTCACCGTCTGGCCCTGGCGTACCGACAGCGACGACATGTGGGCGTACAGCGTCGCCAGCGCCCCCCCGTGGTCGATGATCACGACATTGCCGTAGCCCTCCATCAGGCCGGAGGACACCACCTGCCCCGCCTCCGCCGCCTTGACGGGGACGCCGTAGTCGACGGCGATGTCCAGCCCGGTGTGGAACTCGGGTGTGCCGAAGATGGGGTTGATCCGGGGGCCGAAGGGCGACGAGATCGGCCCGGTGACCGGCCAGGGGACCTTGCGGCCCGCCCAGGCGTAGCTCTGGTTGATCTGGCGGGCCCGGAGCATGCCGGTGATGCTCGAGGACTCCCCGGCGAGCTTGGCCATCGCTGCGAGGTACGTGGCCTTCTCCGCTTCCACGTCCTTCAGGAGGCCCTGTTCCTCCGCGACGGCCGCCTGGTCGTCGGCGACCGCTCCCGCCAGCGTCTGGCTCGCCTGGGTGACGCCGACCCGGAGGGCGGTGATCTTGGCGGTCTCCGCTTCCACAGCCGCCTTGGCGGCGGCAATCTCGGTACGACTCTGTTGCGCCTGGCCTTTCTGCTGGCCCAGCTGGGTGTTGAGCTGGTCGAGGGCGGTGAGCTTGGATCGGTCGGTCCCCACGACGCCACCGATGAAGTGCAGCCGGGACAGGAAGTCGCGGAAGCTGTGCGCGGAGAGCAGCATGCCGAGGTAGGTGGACGGCCCCTGCTTGTACATGTCGATCGTGCGGGCCTGCACCTGGCTCTTCATGTCGGCGGCCTTGCCCGTGGTGTCGCCGATGCCCGCCTCCAGCGCCCCGAGGTGCTGGTCGGTGAGGTCGAGCTGCGCGACGTCGGAAGCCCGCCGCGCCTCCGCCTGCCTGATCTGGTTGGTGTATGCGGCGATCTGGCCCTGGAGCTGGGCCCGGCGGGCTGTCTCGGCGGCGATCTGGGCATTCAGCTGCCTGACCTTGCCGCTGATTTGGCTGGCCTTGAGCTGCGCGGTGCGGAACTGGTCCCAGAGCTGGGCCATCTGGTCGGCGGTCTGGGGGCCGCCGGTGCCTGTCGCAGCCGGGAAACTTCCCGTCTGACCGGCCGGTCCCACGCTCGCGGAGACCAGGACGCAGCCTACTGCGAGCGTTCTCAATAGATGACGGAAATAGCCAGTCATATCCGGGCGTCAACAACAATAACCCGGCCAGGAGCGAGAGTGGGAATTATTGCATTAATTACACAGCAGTAATTCGCTGCGAATTACAGGCCTGGAACTAGACCTCCAGGAACCGCCGAAGGGCCAGCGTCGACCCGAGCGCGCCCACCGAGATCCCGACGACCACCAGCACGACGAACATCTTCGCCACGGTCGCCGCCGTGATGCCGATGGGCAGGAAGGCCAGGAAGCTGCTCAAGCGGTCCAGCCACAGCATCTTGGCCAGCCAGATGACGCCGGCGGCCACCATCGCCCCCGCCACCGCCTCGACGACGCCCTCGAAGATGAACGGGACCCGGATGAACCAGTTCGTCGCCCCCACGAGCTTCATGACCCCGATCTCCCGGCGCCGGGCATAGATGGCGAGGCGAATGGTGTTGGCGATGAGCACGGTGGCGGCCGTGAGGAGCAGGATGGTCATGACCAGGCTGATCGTACGCAACAGGGCGTTGATCCGCAGGAGCTTCTTCACGGCGTCGCCGCCGAAGGTCACCGAGTCGATGCCGGCACGCCCGATGAGCTGGCTGCGCACCGAGTCGACCTTGCTGGGGTCGTGCAGCTTGACCCGGAACGACGCCGGCAGGGCGTTGGGATCGACGTTCTGGATGAGCGCCGGCGAACCCTCGAACATCGTCTTGTACTCCTGGAACGCCTGCTGCTTGGAGTCGTAGATGACGTCCTGGACCTCGGGCATGCCCTTGATGGAGTCCTGGAGCGTCGCCTGCTGCGTGGGGCTGATGTCGTCCCGCAGGAAGACGTTGAGCTCGACTTTGCCCTCCCAGGTCCCCACCACGTTGTTGACGATGTGGCCCAGCACGATGACGCCGCCCAGCAGGAACAGGCTGACGGCGACCGTGGAGATCGCGGCGATCGTCATGAAGAGGTTTCTCTTCAGATTGACAACCGCTTCGCTGGCGAAGTACTTGAGCCGCAGGCCCACTATCTGGTCCCGTATCCGTAGACGCCGCGCATCTGGTCCCGGACGACCTTGCCGTTGTCCAGCTCGATGACGCGCTTGCGGAACTGGTTGACGACCGCATGGTCGTGGGTGGCCATGACGACGGTCGTGTCGGCGGCGTTGATGCGGACCAGCAGCTTCATGATCTCGGCCGACGTGGTGGGGTCGAGGTTCCCGGTGGGCTCGTCGGCCAGCAGGATGGCGGGGCGGTTCACCATCGCACGGGCCACGGAGACCCGCTGTTGCTCCCCACCGGAAAGCTCGTCGGGGCGGTTGTTCATGCGGTCGGCAAGGCCCACGAGGTCGAGGATCTCGGGCACGCGCTCCCGGATCACATGGCGGGGCTTCCCGATGACCTCGAGGGCAAAGGCGACGTTCTCGTAGACGGTCTTGTTCGGCAGCAGCTTGTAGTCCTGGAAGACGCACCCGATCATGCGGCGCAGGTAGGGGATGCGCCAGCGAGGCAGCATGCTCAGGTCCTTGCCGGCCACGTAGATCCGGCCCTCGCTCGGCTCCTCCTCCCGCATCATCATCTTGATGAGGGTCGTCTTGCCGGAACCGGTGGTCCCGACGAGGAAGACAAACTCGCCCTTCACGATCTCCGCGCAGACGTCACGGAGCGCGACGACCGATTCCTTGTAGACCTTGCTTACGTTCTCGAGCCGGATCATATGTCTGTCCGAAGCTCCTTAGGAAGGCAGCGCCTCAGGGACCACGACGTGTGGTTCAACTACAAACCGGGAGGTCTCCAAGGGTCCCCCAACCCTCTCGGCTGCAGACGCCGTGCGCTCGGCTGCTTGGGGGGGATCCTAGCAGATGGTCCCCGGAAATAGCCAAATTTCCGGGCCATTCAGCCGGTATTCACTCCATGGAGGGCCTTCTTGATCGTTCACGAGTGATTACCGTCCAGTCACCCTGGCTACACGCGAGGCCCTTCGGCGGAGCTCGGCCGTGATGAATTGGTCAATCTCGCCATCGAGGACCGCCTCGACGTTGCCCTCCTCGACACCGGTGCGGTGGTCCTTGACGAGCTGGTAGGGGGCGAGGACGTAGGAGCGGATCTGCGAGCCGAACCCGATTTCCATCTGCTCACCTCGCAGCTCCTGCAGCTCCTTCAGGCGCTCCTCCTGTGCCCGCTGGGCGAGGCGGGCTGCCAGAATCTTCATGGCCACCGCCCGGTTCTGGAGTTGCGACCGCTCGTTCTGCACGGCGACCTGGACGCCGGTCGGCAGGTGCGTGATGCGGACCGCCGAGTCCGTCACGTTGACGTGCTGGCCCCCGGCGCCCTGGGAGCGGTACGTGTCGATCCGCAGCTCCTTGGGATCGATCTCCGGGACCTCGTCGTCGGTGATCTCCGGCACGACGTCGACGCTGGCGAAGGAGGTGTGGCGGCGCTTGGCGGCGTCGTAGGGCGAGATCCGGACCAGGCGGTGCACACCCTTCTCGGTCGAGGCCAGCCCGTAGGCGAAACGCCCAGTCAGGATGAAGGTCGCCCGCTTGATGCCCGCCTCCTCGCCCTCCTGCAGCTCGACCAGCTCGGTCTTCAGGCCTCTGCGCTCCGCCCAGCGGAGGTACATGCGCAGCAGCATCTCCGCCCAGTCGCAGGACTCGGTCCCTCCGGCGCCGGCGTGGACCGTCACGATGGCGTTGGCTTCGTCGTGCTCGCCGGAAAGCAGGGTGCGGACCTCCGCCTCCTCCAGCGACGACTCCACCTCGGCCAGCACCCCCGCGGCCTCGGCCCCCGTCGCCTCGTCGTCCTCCTCCTGCGCCAGCGACTGCAGGATCGAGGCCTCCTCCAGGCGCGACGCAAGGCGGTCGTAGGTCTTGAGGTCGTCCTCGAGGCGGGAGAGCTCCGCCATCTTCTTCGTGGCCTCGGACTGGGTGTCCCAGAAGCCCGGCTGGGCGGCTAGCTCCCTGAGCTCATCGGCCCGCGACCGCTTGGCGGCAACGTCAAAGGTACTCCTTCACGTGGGAGAGCTTTGACTGAGCGTCGGCCAGGCGGAGCTTGAGGTCGTCCATGGACGCGATGATACCTTCGGGGCCCATCCTGCCCGTCGTCCTGGCCCGCCGGACGGTTGCCGCCGGCGCTCGCGCTACAGTAGTGCCCGCCCGCGCCCGATAACCCCGGGAAGAGCGGTTGCCCAAAAGGAGAATCCCTGGATGCTGAGACTGAGTAGTCGCGCGTGGGCGTGGACCGGCGTCGCATTGGCGACCGCCGTCGTGATGACAGGCTGCAGCCACACCGCCGCCAAGACCGCTGCGCCCGCCAAGGCCTCGCCGACGCCGCCTCCCTCGCACGCCCCCACGCCGCCACCGCCACCACCCCCACCGCCGCCGACCTGCCCCCTGACCGGCGAGACGGGCGGCTCGGTGCCGAACCGCCCCGCGCTGGCGATCAAGGTGGAGAACTCCCCGGAGTCGCGGCCGCCGGTCGGCCTGGACGCCGCCGATGTGATCTACGAGGAGCCCGTCGAGGGAGGCATCACCCGCTTCGTCGTCACCTACCAGTGCCACGACGCCGCCCGGGTGGAACCCGTGCGCAGCGTCCGCCAGGCCGACCCGTATCTCGTGAACCAGTCCGGGAAGTCGCTGTTCGGCAACGCCTCGGGGAGCCCGCCATCGCTGCAGGCCCTCGACTCGGCCGTGAAGGCCGGTTGGCTGGTGGACGTCGGCTACAGCACGGGAGGCGGCTACATCCGGGACGGCGGCCGGGTTTCTCCCCACAACCTCTACACGAGCACGCCGGCGCTGTACGCCCGCCCGGACGCCCAGGGCCTCCCCCAGGCGACCCCGGTCTTCACGTACTCGGCGTCACCGCCGCCCGGGGGCCCCGGAGCGCTGGTCCACGCCGACTTTTCGTACTCCGCGGACGTGTACTGGCACTGGACTCCCGCGGCCAACGCCTACCAGCGGTACTACGGAAACGCGCCGGCCACCGAGGCGAACGGATCCATCCTCTCCGCCCGCAACGTCATCGTGGAGTCGGTCCCGGTCACGATGAGCTGGTGGATCGAAGACCCCAGCGGGTCGCACCAGCCGGTGCCGCAACTCCTCGGCAAGGGCGCGGCGCTGGTCTGCCGGTTGGGGACCTGCGTCTCCGGAACGTGGTGGCGCCCCGGTGAGGGCCTCGGCCAGCCCACGTACTTCCTCGACGGCGCCGGCCACCAGATCCCGCTGACGCCGGGCAACACGTGGGTCGAGCTGGTGCCGTCCTCGGTCACCGGTCCTGGCGCGATCCCCGTCGGGAGCTTCTCGGCCTCCTAGCTCAGCGGGGAGTCTGTGCCAAAAGGTCGGCAATCCGGTCTTTTTGGCAGAGGCTAGACCTCGGCCCCGTGGCACTTCTTGTACTTCCGGCCCGAGCCGCACGGGCAGGGGGCGTTGCGACCCACCTTCTCGTACTCGCCTGAGTCCGGGGCAGGTCCACCGCCCACCGACGCGCTCACCTTGGCCGGCGTTGGTGCCGGCTGGGGCTTCGGCGCGCCGTTGGGGGCGGCGGTGGGGGCGTCGACCGGGGCGTCGACCATCGTCGGGGCAACGTCGTGGGTGGCGGTTGTCGGCGCTGGCTGGTCCTGGACCTCCTCGACCACCTGCACGTGGAACATGTAGCGGGCGAACTCGTCCTTGGTGGCGGCCATCATCGCCTGGAACATGTCGTAGCCCTCTCGTTTGTACTCCATCTCCGGGTCGCGCTGGCCGTAGCCGCGCAGGCCGATGCCCTCCCGGAGGTAGTCCATCTCGTAGAGGTGCTCGCGCCACTTGTTGTCGAGGATCGAGATGAAGACCAGGCGTTCGAGCTCACGCATCTTCTCCTTGCCGATCTCCTCCTCGCGCTTGGCGTAGTAGGCGAGGGCCTCGTCCTGGTAGGCGTCGAGGAGGACGGGATAGCTCGTGGTCTCCTTGTCGAAGGTACCGGCGAGCTGGGTGGGGTAGAGCTGCGCCATGGCGGCGTCGAGGCCCTCCCAGTCCCACTCCTCCGGGTGAGCCTCCAGGTTGGCGTAGGTGCTGATGGCGCTCTCGACCGCCTCCGCCACGAACTCGAGGGCCTTCTCGGAGAGGTCGGCGCCCTCGAGGAGCTGCCGGCGCTGCTCGTAGACGACCTCACGCTGCTTGTTCATGACCTCGTCGTACTTGAGGACGTTCTTGCGCAGCTCGTAGTTCTGGCCCTCGACCTGGCTCTGGGCCCGCTCGATGGCCTTCGAGACCATCTTCGACTCGATGGGCATGTCCTCGGGGAGGTTGAGGCGCTCCATCACCGTGGAGATCATCCCGGTGGCGAAGAAACGCATGAGGTCGTCGTCGAGCGACAGGTAGAAGCGGGTGGCGCCGGGGTCGCCCTGGCGGCCCGCACGGCCACGGAGCTGGTTGTCGATGCGGCGGGACTCGTGGCGCTCCGTGCCCAGGATGTAGAGGCCGCCGGCGTCGATGACCCGCTCGTGCTCCTCGGCGCATTCCACCTTCTTGGCCTCGAGCAGCGGCTCGTACTCGGCCTCGTAGGCGGCCCGGTCCTCCTCGGAGAGCTGCTCCAGCAGGTAGGCGTCGTTGTCCCAGCCCCGGGCCGACATCTCCGCCCGGGCGAGGTACTCGGGGTTGCCGCCGAGCAGGATGTCGACGCCTCGGCCCGCCATGTTCGTGGCGAGCGTGACGGCACCCGACCTGCCGGCCTGGGCGACGATGTACGCCTCCTTCTCGTGGTGCTTGGCGTTGAGGATGTGGTGCTCGACGCCCCGCCGGGCGAGGTAGCCGGCCAGGCGCTCCGACTTCTCGATCGAGATCGTGCCGACGAGGACCGGCTGGCCGGCCCCGTGGCGGGCCACGACGTCGTCGGTGACCGCCTTCCACTTGGCGTCCTCCGTCTTGTAGATGGAGTCCGGCTCGTCCTTGCGGACGTTGGGCCGGTTGGTGGGAATCTCGAAGACCTCCAGGTTGTAGACGTTCGCGAACTCGGTGGCCTGGGTCTTGGCGGTACCGGTCATGCCGGCGAGCTTCTCGTAGAGGCGGAAGTAGTTCTGGATCGTGATGGTGGCCAGCGTCTGGTTCTCCTGCTGGATCGGCACGCTCTCCTTCGCCTCCACCGCCTGGTGGAGGCCGTCCGACCACCGCCGGCCGGGGAGGGTGCGGCCGGTGAACTCGTCGACGATCAGCACCTCCCGGTTCTGCACGATGTAGTCCCGGTCCCGCTTGTAGAGCTCCTTGGCCTTGAGAGCCGAATCGAGGTAGTGGACGAGCGGGGTGTGGACCTGGTCGTAGAGGTTGTCGATCGACAGCAGCTGCTCGACCCGGGCGATGCCCTCCTCCGTGACCGCGATGGTGCGCTTCGCCTCGTCGACCTCGTAGTGCTCTTCCTTCTTGAGGCGCTGGACCAGCCGGGCGAACGTCCGGTACCAGCGGGCCGCCTCGTCGGCGGCGCCCGAGATGATGAGCGGCGTGCGGGCCTCGTCGATGAGGATCGAGTCCACCTCGTCCACGACGGCGAAGAAGTGGCCCCGCTGGGCGCAGTCCTCCAGGCGCATCGCCATGTTGTCCCGGAGGTAGTCGAAACCGAACTCGTTGTTGGTGCCGTAGGTGATATCGGCGTTGTAGTTGCCACGGCGGACCCCCATCGACATGTCCGGCTGGATGAGGCCCACCGACATGCCCAGGAACCGGTAGATCTGGCCCATCCACTCGGCGTCGCGCTTGGCCAGGTAGGGGTTCACCGTAGCGACGTGGACCCCCTTGCCCGACAGGGCGTTCAGGTAGGTGGGCATCGTGGCGACGAGGGTCTTGCCTTCACCGGTCTTCATCTCGGCGATGGCGCCCTTGTGCAGGACCGCGGCTCCGACGACCTGGACGTCGTAGTGGCGCTGGCCGATCGTCCGCTTGGCAGCTTCCCGCACCGCGGCGTAGGCCTCACCCAGGAGGTCGTCGAGCTCCTCGCCGTTGTCGACCCGCTGGCGGAAGTCGGCGGTCCTGGCGGCGAGCTCCTCGTCCGAGAGGGTCTCCGTCTCCGCCTCCCAGTCGTTCACCGAGCGCGCAAGACTCTCGATCTTCTTGAAGCGCCTGCCCTCGCCGGCATGGAGAATGAAGTCGAATGCACTCATAGCTGTGCCACCAAGTATGACGCCAATCCGGACAGCGCCCGTGCTGGGGGCATCCGGAGAGCAGTGACGACTTTTACGTACTTATCGGGTTACTTGATATCGAGAAGCCGTTCCCGGACGGCGTAGACCACTGCCTCCATCCGGGAATGCAGGTGCAGCTTCTCCAGAATGTTGCGGACGTGGTTCTTGACAGTGTTCTCCGAGATGAAGAGCTCCTTGGCGATGTCCCGGTTGTTGTGGCCCCGGGCCACGAGCTTGAGCACCTGCAGTTCCCGGTCCGTGAGGCGGGGGGCGGGCACGCCGGCCCGGTCGTCCGAGCGCTTGACCATGCTGGCGAACTCGTTCAGCAACTTCGACGCCATCGAGGGGGAGATCAGCGACTGTCCGGCATTGACGGCCCGGACGGCGTTGGCGACCTCTTCGATCGAGATCTCCTTCAGCAGGTAGCCGGAGGCGCCGGACTTGATGGCGTCGTAGAGGTCGGCCTCCTCGTCGGAGATCGTGAGCATCAGGATCTTGGTGTTCGGCAGGATCTCCTTGATCGCGCGTGTGGCCTCGAGCCCGGAACGCTTCGGCATCCGGACGTCCATGAGCACGACGTCGGGGACGGTCTCCTCCGCCTTGGCGAGGGCCTCGGTCCCGTCGCCGGCCTCGCCGACGACGTCGATGTCGTCCTCGACCTCGAGCACCATCTGCAGACCTCGCCGGAACAGGGCGTGGTCGTCGACGATGATCACGCGGATGGGTTCCGCCACAGCGCCGCCGACTCTGGGCGCCTCGTCGATTACTTCGGGCTCCTGGCCCACCCAATCACTCCCCTCGAGCGCAGCAACTAGTCGACGTCAACCGCATCGATGCTTCCACCTGAGATGCCATCTGGGGTGACACCTGACGTGGCACTGGGGGCTGTCTTTGGCCTTGAGTGTAACGGACGACCGGATCGACGCCGCTTGAACTCCTTGAGGCGGCGCGACAGGCGTTCGACGGCGACGTCGATCCCCGCCACCGGATCGTCGCACGCGACCCTCGACCGGAACACCGGTCCGGGCGTCATGACCGCCACCCGCACCAGGAAGGCCTTACTGCGGCTGGCGTGCCCGTCGCGGTCCACCTCCACGTCGATGGAGGTGATCGTCCTGAGGAACTTGCCAAGGCCCTCCATCTTCGAGGCGGTGAGATCCTGGAGGGACCCGGGGATGTGGCCGTGCTGACTACGGACCGTGATATCCATTACGCCACCACTCCTAACTTGTCCGAGAGTGCTGTCGTGGTGTTACTCCGGCGAGGTGCTGCGGTGGACAGTACTGCGGCGAGGTTCGCCCGGCTGACCTGGTCTTTGACCCCACACCCGCCTGCTGAGGCCTCGCAACGCCGCCTTCGCCCGGCAGGGAAACGGGCCGTGTTCGGCCTGACCCCCTTGATGCCGCACTGGCGAGTCGACTCCGGCGATGCTTCGCACCTTCTCCCGATCTACCCGGGACCATCCCGGGCTCGAGGCAGGACTTACCCCTAAGTCGCACCGTGCTCAGCAACCAATGGTTGCCTTACGTGGATCCTTTTGCCTGCGACTGGCCTGGACTGAGGACCCACCCGTTGCCGGGAGGATCCCGCAACCACAGACCCAGGCGAACCTCGCACGAGTATACGCCCGGATCAGCCGGATCAACAGAGCCGTATTCCCCAAAATGGCTGGCGGGGATGTGCCTCGCCGGTATGCTGAGGTTCGCCCACAGCGCGAGCTGGAGAGGCGCAGACAGGAGGGAACGCAGTGAGCCAGTCACTCAATTTCAACAATTTCAAGGTCGCCGACCTGTCCCAGGCCGAGCTCGGCCGTAAGGAGATCCATCTCGCCGAGCACGAGATGCCCGGCCTCATGTCGGTTCGCCGGGAGTACGCCGACGCTCAGCCCCTCGCCGGTGCCCGGATCACCGGCTCGCTGCACATGACCATCCAGACCGCCGTGCTCATCGAGACGCTCGTGGCGCTGGGGGCCCAGGTGCGCTGGGCCTCGTGCAACATCTTCTCGACCCAGGACCACGCCGCCGCAGCCGTGGCCGTCGGCCCAAACGGGACGCCGGAGGACCCCGAGGGCGTCCCGGTCTTCGCCTGGAAGGGCGAGACCCTGGAGGAGTACTGGTGGGCCACCGAGCAGGCGCTCACGTGGCCGGACGCCGGTTCTGCGGGAGGCCCGAACATGATCCTCGACGACGGCGGGGACGCGACGATGCTGATCCACAAGGGCGTCGAGTACGAGAAGGCCGGCGCGGTGCCGGCGGCCACGGATGCGGACAGCGAGGAATGGCACGTCTTCCTCGACCTCCTGCGGCAGCGGCTTGGTTCGGCACCGGGCAAGTGGGGCCGCATGGCCGAGGGCATCCGTGGGGTCACCGAGGAGACCACCACCGGCGTGCACCGGCTCTACGAGATGGCGGCGGCGGGCACGCTCCTGTTCCCTGCGATCAACGTCAACGACTCGGTCACCAAGTCGAAGTTCGACAACAAGTACGGCTGCCGGCACTCCCTCATCGACGGCATCAACCGGGGCACCGACGTCCTGATCGGCGGCAAGACCGCCCTGGTCTGCGGCTACGGCGACGTCGGCAAGGGGTGCTCGGAGAGCCTCCGGGGGCAGGGGGCGCGGGTGATCGTCGCCGAGATCGACCCCATCTGCGCCCTGCAGGCCGCCATGGACGGCTACCAGGTCGCTCGGCTCGATGATGTGGTGGGCGACGTCGACATCTTCGTGACCTGCACCGGCAACAAGGACATCATCACCGCTGCCCACATGGCGAAGATGAAGCACCAGGCGATCGTCGGCAACATCGGCCATTTCGACAACGAGATCGACATGGCGGGCCTGAAGAAGGTCCCCGGCATCCGCCGGGAGAACATCAAGCCGCAGGTCGACACCTGGACGTTCCCGGACGGCCATGCGGTCATCGTCCTGTCGGAGGGACGCCTGCTGAACCTCGGGAACGCCACCGGGCACCCGAGCTTCGTGATGTCGAACAGCTTCACCAACCAGGTCATCGCCCAGATCGAGCTGTACACCCGCAGCGGCGACTACCCGATCGGCGTCTACGTGCTGCCGAAGCA
>JAOPZY010000254.1 GCA_025963875.1 Actinomycetota bacterium | reverse complement strand
TGGTCGCCTCCCACGACCGGTATTTCATCGAGCGGGTGACCGATCAGCAGTATGCGTTGATCGACGGAGGGCTCCGCCACCTCCCTGGCGGGGTCGAGGAGTACCTCAGGCTCCGCCGGGACGGCACGCAGGCCGAAGGGAAGGCCGCTCGGGCATCCCAGCAGACCGCCACGAGCAGCAGCAGGGGAGCGACCCGAAGGCAGGAACTCGCGGCGCAGCGCGCCGCCATCAAGGAGCTGGCAGCGGTCGAACGCAGGCTTGCCAAGATCCCCCAGGAGATCCACGAGGTCAACACCCGTATCGCTGAGCATGATCAACGTGACTACATGGGAGTTGCTGCGCACATAGAGGCGCTCAACAGTCTGGAGTCCAAGCTGTCGGACTTGGAAACCCGGTGGCTCGAGCTGACCGAACAGCTGGAGGGGACCACCGGAGGCCCTGCACGTGCATCTTCCAATGCAGAATATTAAGAATCTTTAACTGGCTCCGTGTGGCTCACTCGTCTATGTTCTCTATATGGACCAGGCAGACATTGGGCCTGCCGAGTGGCGCCGTACCAACTCCTCTCGCGCTACGCTCAAATTCCTCGCCACCGGGGCATCATCTCCCGGGGTCGCCGCGATCCTACCGAGGTCCCTCCGCTGCTAGCCCGGACTCCTTCCCCAGAAAGGCCATCGTGGCCATGAGCCCCTGCCAGCTCCAAGAGCGTGATGTTGCACGACAGATCGCTCGGAAGCTCGCTCCTGAATTTGCCGGGGTTTTCTCTCCGGAGACCATTGAGCGGAGCGCCGTCGAAGGCTACGCGTACTACTCGTCAATGGTCGAGAGCGGCGAGGCGATGGCCAACTACCTGCCGATCCTGACGGAGCGCTTCGTGCGCAACCGTCTGCAGTTTGTGCGAACGGACCGCTTGGCCTTCGCTGATGCTCCCGAGGTGCTCTTCGTGTGTGTCCGCAATGCCGGACGGAGCCAGATCGCAGCCGCCCTCCTCGAGCACTACGCGCAAGGGCGAGCCCAGGGCCGGTCGGCCGGCTCCTCTCCAGCATCGGAGATCCAGCCGGAGGTGCTGATAGCGCTTCGGGAGAGGGGCCTCGACCTTTCGGGGCGGCACCCCAGGCACCTGACGGACGAGGCCCTCCACTCGGCCGACCTGATCATCACCCTCGGCTGCGGCGACGCCTGCCCCATCCTTCCCGGCAAGCATTACCTCGACTGGGCCGTACCCGATCCTCACGGGCGCAGCCTCGAGGCGGTCAGGGTCATCGTGGCCGACATCGCCGACCGGGTCCAGGCCCTGCTGGCCGAGTTGCCGGATCCCCGGGACGAGGAAGGCCCCCCGGCGCCGGCGTCCTGAGCGTGCCGGGGGTCTACGTCCGCCTCCTCGATGACGATCTCGTGGTGCCCTCCCCCCTGAAGTACCGGATCCGCCGCTGGGCGACGGCACTGTGGAGTTCGCCGCGCACGAGTCCAAGGAGGGCGTTAGGGTCGCTGAATCGGACGAAAAATTCCGGTTCACCCACTCGACGGGAGACGACCATGCAGATCGGCATTCTGGGTACGGGCAACGTGGCGCAGACGCTCGGGCGGCGATGGTCGGCGGCCGGCCATCGGATCACGTTCGGATCCAGGGACCCGGCGTCCAAGGGCACCCTGGGCGCCCCCGTCACGTCGCTGGCGGCCGCCGTCGCCGAGAACGATATCGTCGTGAACGCCACGCCCGGTTCGGCGTCGCTGGAGGTCCTCGATGGGATCGGGGCAGCCCCCTTCGCGGGGAAGGTTCTTGTCGACGTCGCCAACGCGGTCACGCCATCCTTCGAGCTGGTCTACCCGAACTCCAGCCTCGCGGAGAAGCTCCAGGCGGCGCTGCCGGAGGCGAAGGTCGTCAAGACGATGAACACCGCCGCGATGTCGGTCATGACGGAGCCCGCCACGCTCCCGCCGACCAGCGTTTTCATGTCCGGCGACGACGCCGGTGCGAAGGCAACGGTCACCTCCCTCCTGAAGGACTTCGGGTGGGCGGACGGCTCCATCGTGGACCTGGGCGGGATCCGGTCCGCTCGAGGACCCGAGCACTGCATCCTGATCTTCGCGGCCCTCATGCAGTCCCTCGGCACGCCGAGGTTCAACATCCGGATCGTCACATGAAGCCTCACCGCTGGCCCCGTCAGGCTTCATCATCTTGATGCAGCAATCTGGGACCAGGTCAGGCCGCCATCTGTGGTCAGGAACAGACCCGGCCACCCGTACGCGTATCCGCCTGCGCCGCCGGTCAGCCAGCCATGCGTGGAGTCCGCGAACCACACGTTCCCTGGAAACTCGTTATCGGAGGGACCGACCGGATTTGCGTCGTTCCACGTCTTGCCACCGTCGGTGGTACGCACCAGTCCGTTGCGGGCTTGATTGAGGATCCCTGTGGCGGATGACAGAAGCGTCAGCGTGGAGACGTACCCAGCCGTTCCGAGACTTCCTGTCGGGGTGGGCGCGCCCGAACCTGGTACACCGGTTCCGGCCTCCACGTGCCACGTGGCACCACCGTCGTCGGACACAAAGACGCTCTTGCCTTCGTTCCCGGCGCTCGGCCCGTAACCGCAGGCAATCCACGCGTGCACGCCGTCGAGGCTGGCAAGACTGTGGCTGGTCGTTGGCCCGCAGGGATTCTTGAGTTGCTGCCACGTCGAGCCGGCGTTGATGGTCTTGAGGAGGACGGCATTGGCCAATTGCTGAAGCGGGATGTCGGTGATGAAGGCCTCTGAGGCGCTGATTCGCAGAAGGTCAGCAGAGCCAGCCGGAAGACCCGGTTGCTGAGGCGCCGGTTCCCAGGTTGCACTGCCCACGTGCGACTGCACCAGGACCGGCGAACACGAGCCAGCGCTGTCACTGCAAGGGGTTTGGAGCGCCCAGACCGAGTCGCCGGCTGGGGCGGCTGGCCCGACAAAGCCCTTGAGCCCGGCACCTTTCCAGGTTTGGCCACCATCCAGCGTGGTCAGAAGCCCTTGCCCGGAGATCCAGCCGTGGTGGCCATCGGCGAATCTCACGGCCTCGCCTTGATCGCGGCGTTGTCGGAAAGGGTCGTCACCGTAAGGACGCACCGCTAAATAGACTGCCCGATTGACAAGCGTCGTGCGACAGCCGGACCAGAGAGATTGCGCCTCCATGCCGGAAGATTGCGTCAAAAAGTCGCGTCGGCGGTCCTTTTGGCGGAATC
>JAOPZY010000244.1 GCA_025963875.1 Actinomycetota bacterium | reverse complement strand
GCCGGGTGAGGAAGTTGGGAGCCCAGCGCGCGTATTTGCGCGATAGCCTCCCAACTTCAGACCAGGCTCAGGCAAAAGGAGGCCCAGTCGCATGGAACTCGGTCTGCACGTCCCGGACTTCACCTGGCGCGGCGGTGTGCCGGCGCTCGCACCGACGCTCGCACGCATAGCCCACGATGCCGAACAGGCCGGCTTCACCCGGCTCAGCGTCATGGACCACTTCTGGCAGATCTCGGTGATCGGCCCGCCGGAGCACGAGATGCTCGAGGCCTACACGACGCTCGGCTTCCTCGCCGCGCACACCAGCACGATCACCCTGAACACACTCGTCACCGGCGTCACCTACCGGGAGCCCGGTCTGCTGGCCAAGGCCATCACCACGCTCGACGTGCTCTCCGGTGGCCGGGCCATGCTCGGCATCGGCGCCGCCTGGAATGCCGAGGAATCCGCCGGGTTGGGCTTCGCCTTCCCGCCGACTGCGGAGCGGTTCGAGCGGCTCGAAGAAACCCTGCAGATCATCCTGCAGATGTGGAGTGACAGCGAGGACCCGTACCAGGGCAGGTACTACCACCTCGGCCGCACGCTCAACTCGCCCCAGCCACTCAGCTCGCCGCGCCCCCGGATCCTCATCGGCGGGTCCGGCGAGCGGAAGACGCTGCGCCTTGTCGCTCAGTACGCCGATGCCTGCAACCTGTTCGGCGGCCCCGAGCTCGCGCACAAGCTGGACGTGCTGCGCGAGCACTGCGCCAACCTGGGTCGTGACTACGACAGCATCGAGAAGACTGCCCTCACCCCGTTCGAGCTCGGCAAGAACGGCGAGGGCGCCGACAAGATGCTCGACCGGCTGCGCGAGCTGCACGACCTGGGCATCACGGTGGCCACCGGCTCGCTGCGCGGCCCGGACGGACCCGAGCTCGTCGCGGCCTACGGCGAGCACATCATCCCGGAGATCACGACCTGGTAGGTCGGCGGGCAGAAAGGACAACGATGCGGTACGTGAAACTGGGCAACACGGGCGTCGACATCTCCCCGATCGCCCTCGGTTGCATGACCTTCGGAGAGCCGAACCGCGGCTACCCCTCGTGGACGCTGCCGGAGGACGAGAGCCGGCCCCTGATCAAGCAGGCGATCGAAGCGGGGATCAACTTCTTCGACACCGCGAACGCCTACTCGGAGGGCTCGAGCGAGGAAATCCTCGGACGCGCCCTGAAGGATTTTGCGAGCCGTGACGAAACTGTCCTCGCCACGAAGGTCCGCCATGCGATGCGCCCAGGCCCGAACGGGAGCGGGCTGTCACGCAAAGCGATCTTCACCGAGATCGACGCCAGCCTGAGCCGGCTCCGCACGGACTACGTCGATCTTTACCAGATCCATCGCCTGGATCACTCGGTGCCGATGGAGGAGACGCTTGAGGCGCTGCACGACGTCGTGAAATCCGGCAAGGCCCGATACATCGGAGCCTCCTCGATGTACGCGTGGGAGTTCAGCAAAGCCCTGCACCTGCAGACCCTCCACGGCTGGGTCCGGTTTGTGTCGATGCAGGACCACTACAACCTGCTCAACCGGGAGGAGGAGCGGGAGATGCTGCCGTTGTGCGCCGACGAGAAGATTGGCGTGATTCCGTGGAGTCCGCTCGCCCGCGGTCGCCTCACCCGCGATTGGGACGAGGCAACGGAGCGATCGGAGGCCGACCCCGTCGGCAAGATGCTGTACGGCCAGGAGGCAAGCGACCGGGTGATCGTCGAGGCGGTCGCATCGATCGCAGCCGCCCGCGGCGTATCCCGGGCACAGATCGCGCTGGCGTGGCTGCTGCGTAACCCGGTCATATCCGCGCCTATCATCGGCGCGCGCAAGGCCACGCATCTGGACGACGCAATCGCGTCGCTCGACATCGAACTGACCGACGACGAGGTAGCCGAGCTGGAGACCGGGTACACGCCCCACCCCGTTGCGCAGGGCGGCTTGAGCGACTCGGCCATACGGGCCACGGCGGCTTCGATCAACATGCTGCCGGGTCGCCGCGGACCGGCGCCGGAGCCAGCCGTCTAACGGGCACGACCGGGCCACAGTCTCGTCTCGCTACGGGCGCACCGTTGCGGGGCCGTCTGCCGGCAGTTTCATCACGGGCATGTTGGCGTCCACAACACGTCGCAGTGGGTGAGATTTTCCCCGATTACAGGGCGTCGCGAAATTCCACCCTCGGGCCTTGTCCCAGCCGATGTCGTCACGTCGAATGTCGGGGACGAATATCGGTACTGCTCACGGAACGTGGCCAGCCCACCCGTTTGTGCCCGACCTTTTCCAACCAATTGGCCGGTTTCCCGCCCGGTGCCCGCACTCTTTGAATTCTCACAGCATTGGCAGGAACAGCCACTGGGCGGACGATCCACCACTCAGAGTGGTGAATGGCATCCACTCTGGGATTCGACTCGCTGTTTTGCGACAGCTTGATTAGCGACGAGTTTTCCGCCCACCCCCCGGGGTGCCTGGCGTGAGGGGGGGACGG
>JAOPZY010000229.1 GCA_025963875.1 Actinomycetota bacterium | reverse complement strand
ACCGGGTGGTGGGCATCAAGTCCCGGGAGGTCTACGAGGTGCCCGCCGCGGCGGTGCTGATCATGGCGCACACCGACCTGGAGGAGCTGACCCTCGAGCGCGACCTGCTGCGGGCCAAGCGGGACCTGGAGGTCCGCTACGGCGAGCTGGTGTACGAGGGGCTGTGGTTCTCGCCGCTGCGGGAGGCCCTCGACGCGTTCATTGCGTCGACCCAGCGCTACGTCAACGGCGAGGTCCGGGTGAAGCTGGAGCCCGGGTCGGCACGGGTGGTGGGGCGGCAGTCGGCGGGGTCGCTGTACGACATCTCCCTCGCCACCTACGACACGGGCGACGCCTTCGACCACACCGCCGCCGAGGGCTTCGTGAAGCTGTGGGGCCTGCGCCTCAAGACGTGGGCCCGCGCCCATGTTGCGTCGCCGGCGCCTCCTTCCGGTGGGGAGGAGTGACCGGGGACAAGCCGCTCTGGGCGGGCAGGTTCTCCCGTGGGCCCGCCGCCGCGATGCAGGCGTTCGGCGACTCCCTCCCGTTCGACCAGCGGATGTGGCGGGAGGACATCGCCGCGACCGCGGCCCATGCCCGGGCACTGGAGCGGGCGGGGATCCTGACGCCGGAGGAGCGGGGTTCGATCGAGGAGGCGCTGGCCTCGGCGGCCGCCGTGTTCGAGGTGGGGACGTTCGTGTTCGACGACGCCGACGAGGACATCCACTCGGCAGTGGAGCGCTTCCTCACCGACCGCCTCGGCGACACCGGCGCCAAGATCCATGCCGGGCGGTCCCGCAACGACCTCGTCGCGACCGACTTCCGGCTCTGGCTGAAGGGGACGACCCTGCGCATCGCCGCAGGGATCCACGAGCTGTCGGCGGCGTTGGTGGCTCAGGCCGAGACGCACCGGGACACGCTCGCCCCGGGCTACACCCACCTGCAGCGGGCGCAGCCGATCCTCTTCGCCCACCACCTTCTCGCCCACGCCTTCCCGCTCGCCCGTGATTTCGACCGCATGCTCGCCGCCCACCGGGCTGCGGACGTGTCGCCGCTCGGGGCCGCGGCGTTCGCCGGCACGTCGCTGCCGCTCGACCCGGTGGCGACCGCCGCCGACCTCGGGTTCGCCGCGGTGTTCGACAACGCCGCCGACGCCGTGTCGGACCGGGACTTCGCCCTGGAGTTCCTCGCCGCGGGGGCGATCCTCGGCGTCCACCTCTCCCGGCTCGGGGAGGAGATCGTGCTGTGGACGACGAGCGAGTTCGGCTTCGCCGTGCTCGACGACGCCTACGCCCAGGGCTCGAGCATCATGCCGCAGAAGAAGAACCCCGACATCGCGGAGCTGGTCCGGGCCAAGGGAGCCAGGATGACGGCCAACCTGCTGCACCTCCTGGGCGTCATGAAGGGCCTGCCCCTCGCATACGACAAGGACCTCCAGGAGGACAAGGAGCCGGTGTTCGACACCGCCGACACGCTGGCCGGCGCCCTCCCCGTGCTCGCCGGCCTGGTGGCCACGATGACCTTCGACACCGACCGCCTTGCGGCGGCGGTCGGGACCGCCAGCGCGGCCACCGACCTCGCCGAGTGGCTGGTGGGGGCCGGGGTGCCGTTCCGGGAGGCGCACCACGCCGTGGGCTCCCTGGTGGGGCGGCTGGGGGCCGAGGGCCGGGAGCTTTCGGGGGCCACGGTGGATGACCTTGCCGCCGCCCATCCTGCCTTCCGGCCGGAGGCCCTGGAACGGCTGGACCCCCGCCGCTGCGTGGAGGCCCGCCGCTCCCACGGGGGCACCGCCCCCGAGCGGATCGCCGACCAGCTGGAGTGCATCCGGGCGATCCTCCAGCGGCAGAAGTCGGTCTTGCTCGGCAGCGAGCCAAAGCGCATAGTCAAAGACGTGGCGCTTGGCCGGCGGGGAGCGAGGGGTGCAGATTCCTGAAGTAGATCTCGAGGCGGTGGACGCAGTCGAAATCACCATCGTCATGGACCTCTTCCTCGACGTCCTCATGTCTGGTCAGGAAGGCGTCCGACGCTTTCCCCTTGCCTACGACGCCTTTGAGCGCGACGGCCTGCTGGCGGAGCATGGCTTCTCCGCCCTGATTCGCGTCACCCTGAACGGGAAGACCCAGTCGATCCTCTACGACGCGGGGTTCTCGCCGAAGGCGGTACGCAACAACCTCGACGTGATGGAGCTCGACGTCACCGACATGCGCGCCATCGTCCTGTCGCATGGCCACGCCGACCACCACGGCGGACTCGAGGGGCTCTTCCAGCGGTACGGCAGGCTGCGCATGCCGCTGGTCCTGCATCCAGACGCGTTCAAGGAGCGCAAGATCGTGCTCCCCACCGGCGCCGAGCTCCACCTGCCCCCGCCGAGCGCCAACGACCTCGATCGGGAGGGCTTGACCTTGGTCGAAGAGCGGGGCCCTTCGTTCCTCGTGGATCAAAGCGTCCTGGTATCGGGACAGGTGGAGCGGACAACCGACTACGAGAAGGGTTTCCCCTCCCATCAGGCACGCACCCAGGACGGTGGATGGGCACCGGACCCGTGGGTCTGGGACGACCAGAACGCGATCGTGAACGTGCGTGACCGGGGCCTCGTCGTGGTGTCGGGCTGCTCTCACGCTGGGGCGGTCAACGTCCTCCGCAACGCCCAGCGCCTCACCGGTGAGCAGCGAATCCTCGCCTTTATCGGGGGTTTTCACCTGACAGGTGGAAGCTTTGATGCGATCATCCCGACGACCGTGGCCGACGTGAAGCAGATCGGTGTCGAGCAGTTGGTGCCGGGACACTGCACCGGGTGGCGGGCCATGCACGCCTTGGCGCGAGAGATGCCCGACGCGTTTGTCCAGCCATCGGTCGGAACGACGATCCGCTACGAAAGTCAGTCACGGTAGAGCGGCCCACAGCGCTTTTAGTGTCTGCGAGTAAAAAGCGGCGCTCGCGGGAAGTTCGGCCGGCGTCAGCAAGCCCACCATCGGCGCCGTCCGCCTGCACCAGACCTTGCGCACCGACGGGAACTCGGAAACCACCTGTGTCCTCGATCCCCTTAAAGAAAGCTAATCCCGACATTCCTTAAGTTTGGCCCGGGACCGTCGATCATGAAAATACGGGCGCGCGACAGACTGCGAGGGGAGAAGCCAAATGGCGGAATACCCAAGAAGCATTCTGGTCGACACGACACATGCTAAGACCTGGTTGCTTGTGCGCCACGTCGGCTTCTAGCGACAGATCCATCTTGCTGTCAACACCGTTGCATGCCTTTCAAGGCCGACTACCGCATTGGGTTGCTACCTTCATTTTGAATCCGCTTCGGTCGAGTAAATCAAATAGGCGAGGGAAGAGTGTCACAGCTCACCGGACAGCCGATGCGACCACTCCGTGGCTATCGGAGATGACCACGGACTCGGAGCGCAACAACGTTCTGCCCGATGGGCCGCCCGTGCCCGACATCACCTATGGGAAGTGGCCCGCGTACCGGTTTATCCTGCCGTACATCGCAAAGACTGCGGCTGCCCACCCCTGCCTGGGACGTTGTCTCGTTGAGATTTACGCGATCGGGGCTCAGCCCTTCGAGGCGGACGGCCCAGTCGTTATCTTCACCGATCTCCCTGGGAACCCGGCGAGCATCGACGACAACATCGAGCTACTGAGTAAGGTCGTAGCCGACATTTATCTGAATGCTCTTGGTATCGAGGTGCTCGGTGTCAAGTGGGTGGAGCACACAATCATGGACCGCTTGGATGACAGCGAGGGGCAGGAAGAGGACTGGGCGGAGATCGTCTTCCACGAGGGCCTCACGGAACCAACCTGGCGGGCAACCGAGCCGGTGGTCTTCGACCGGGAACGGTTGCGGGCGGGTACCTTCTGGGCCGATCGGTTGACCATGCTTGGTCCGGATGATGTTGAGGGACTCTCCCTCGACTTCACCGAATACGAATGCCACAAGGCGCGGACCGGCGCCTGCTCCCTACATCTCTCCAGGCCCAGCGACGACCTCAGGGGTAAGAGCGGGTTCCAGTACTGTCGAGGGCTGGGGGGATCCGCGTCCCTCTGGGATTTCGTGCGGGCCTGCGTCCCGGGGCTGGAATCCTTCGGCCCAGACCAGCGGAAGGCTCTTTTGGAAGATGTGGACCTCCAAGCACGTATTCGCCGTGAGTGGAGGCCTCCCTTTGGTCCTTTCCCTCCGGACCTTCGCGCTTCCCTGCAGAGGGCCCTCCACCTCTACAGGCCGGGTAATGACGGTATACGTGGGCAGCGGGTTGCCGGTACGGTCACGATCATCAACGGCCGCCACCGCAGCTGCGCAGCGTTTCAGCAGGGCATCGGCGTCGCAGCCATGGTTGCCCAAGAGCAGACCCGCCTCGATCCCATGGCCTCATAGCGCCCCTTTCTGAGACGGTGTTCTGACGCTGAAGGCTTCTTGGTGGTTTTCGGCTGGG
>JAOPZY010000217.1 GCA_025963875.1 Actinomycetota bacterium | reverse complement strand
TCCATCTGCTGATCGAGCAGCGTCTGGGTCACGCCGTTCATGGGGCCCGGGCTGGCCAGGTACTGCACGATGACGTCCTCGGCGGCGTTGGCGCTGAGGGCCTCGTACCGGACCTCCGTCGTGACGTCCTTCGTCGACGCGGTCCGCTGGGGCTTGCTCGGGAACTCGGCGCTGAACCCGGCATCCGTGGCCTTGAAGAGGGTGGGCTTGTCGGCGCTGCTGGTGGCCGAACCGCCGCAGGCCCCCAGGAGGCCCAACAAGAGCACGACCGCCGCGGCGGCCGCCTGCCTATTCGTCATCCTTCCGTTCGGCCGAGAGGGAGCGGATCGTCGTCACGACCTCGGCGTTGGCCAGCGTCGTCACGTCACCGAGGTCCCGCCCGTGGGCGACGTCGCGCAGGAGGCGCCGCATGATCTTGCCCGAGCGGGTCTTCGGCAGGTCGTCGGTGAGGACGATGGAGTGCGGCCGGGCGATCTTGCCGATCTTGGTCGCCACGTGCTCCCGCAACTCCACGATCAGCGCCTCGTCGCCGTGGATCTCCGACTTGAGCGTGACGAACGCCACGATGGCTTCGCCGACGACGGGGTCGGGGCGGGACACGACCGCGGACTCGGCCACCGCCGGGTGGTCCACGAGCGCGGACTCGATCTCGTAGGTCGACAGCCGGTGCCCGGCGACGTTCATGACGTCGTCGATGCGGCCGAGGAGCCAGAAGTACCCGTCCTCGTCCCGGCGGGCGCCGTCGCCGGCCAGGTAGACGTCGGCTCCGAAGCGGCTGAAGTAGTTCTGGACGTAACGGTCGGGGTCCCCGTAGATCGTCCGGAACTGCGACGGCCAGGGGCGCCGGAGCACCAGGTACCCGCCCTTGCCGGCCCCCACCGGCCATCCCTCCTCGTCGAAGACGTCCGCCGCGATGCCGGGGAACGGCCGGGTGGCCGATCCTGGCTTCAGCCGGGTGATGCCGGGCAGGGGGGTGATCATGATGGCGCCGGTCTCGGTCTGCCACCAGGTGTCGACCACCGGGCAGCGCCCGCCGCCGACGTACTCGAAGTACCACATCCAGGCCTCCGGGTTGATCGGCTCCCCGACCGAACCCAGCAGGCGCAGGGACGACAGGTCGTGGCGGGCCGGGTACTCGTGGCCCCACTTCATGAACGTGCGGATGGCCGTGGGGGCGGTGTAGAGGATCGTCGCCTTGTAGCGCTCGACGATCGACCACCACCGTTCCTTGTCGGGGAAGTCGGGCGCCCCCTCGTACATGATCGACGTCGTCCCGTTGGCCAGGGGTCCGTAGACGATGTAGGAGTGCCCCGTCACCCACCCGACGTCGGCGGCGCACCAGTAGACGTCGGTCTCGGGATGGATGTCGAAGACGAGCCGGTGCGTGGTCGCTACCCCGGTCAGGTAACCGCCGGTGGTGTGCAGGATGCCTTTCGGCTTCCCCGTCGTGCCGGACGTGTAGAGGATGTAGAGGGGATCCTCCGCGTCCATCTCCTCGGCGGGACACGTCGCCTCCTGGCCGTCGACCGCGTCGTGGTACCAGACGTCGCGCCCGGAGCTCCAGGCGACCTCCTGGCCGGTGCGCCTGACCACGACGACATGCTCGATCGAGGGGCACTGCTCCACCGCGGCGTCCGCGTTCTCCTTCAGGGCCACGATGGAACCGCGCCGCCATGCCCCGTCGCCGGTGACGACCACCTTGGCCTCGGCGTCGTTGATCCGGTCGCGGAGGGCCTCGGCGGCGAACCCGCCGAAGACCACCGAGTGCGTGGCCCCGATGCGGGCGCAGGCCAGCATCGCCACGGGCAACTCCGGCACCATGCCGAGATACATCGCCACCCGGTCGCCCTTGGCGACCCCCATGCCCTTCAAGGCGTTCGCGAAGCGGCAGACCTCCTCGTACAGCTCCCGGTACGTGATGGTCCTGCGGTCGCCCGGTTCGCCCTCCCAGTAGTAGGCGACCCGGTCGGGGTGGGCCTCGACGTGGACGTCGAGACAGTTGACCGAGACGTTGAGCCTGCCGCCGAGGAACCACTTCACCCACGGCGGCTTCCACTCCATGACGGTGTCCCAGGGCCGGCTCCAGCGAAGCTTCCCGGCCTGCTCGGCCCAGAAGGCCTCGGGATCGTCCTCGGCCCGGGCGTAGATCTCCGGATCGTTGACGATGGCGTTGCGCCGGAACTCGTCGGGAGGTTCGATGACCCGCAACTCCTCCAGCAGTGCGTCGATGTGCTGGAGATCTTCCTGTTTGGCCATTACCCGCCCTCCTTCGTCGAGACCCTCCGCAACGTTCTACCGCAACCGCTGTGCAAAGTGTCGCCACGCTCCACTTTGGAGTAAATTATGTCCATGAGCGCTCAGGGCGGAGGCGAGCTTGCCCCCGAAGAACCGGTCTTCTTCAACCCGCTCGACCCCGAAGCCCACGCCGACCCCTACCCCCAGTACCGGCGGCTCCGGGAGCATGCCCCGATGCTGCGCGGCCCGCTCGGCTACTGGGTGCTGAGCCGCTACGCCGACATCGCCGCCGTCCTGCGGGACCCCCGCTTCGGGGTCGGGGTCGACGAGGCCAGCCTGATGCTGGCGACGACCCAGGATGGTCCAGGCGTCGCGACCATGGTGGAGCTCAGCCGCTGGATGCTGTTCCGGGACCCGCCCGACCACACCCGCCTCCGGGGCCTTGTCAGCAAGGCCTTCACCCCGCGGGCGCTGGAGGCGGTCCGCCCCAGGGTGGTCGAGATCGTCAACCGGCTGATCGACGACGTTGCCGGGCGAGACGAGGTCGACCTCATCGCCGAGCTCGCCCTCCCGCTGCCGGTGACGGTGATCTCAGAGCTGCTCGGGCTGCCCATCGAGGACCAGGCCCAGGCACGGGAGTGGGCGGAGGCCATCGCCCAGGTCCTCGACCCGATCGTGACCGAGGAACAAGCGACGAGGGCCGATCGTGCAGTCAAGGAACTGGCCGCCTACATCGGCCGAGTCGTCGCCCAGCGTCGCCGGGAGCCCGGCCCCGACCTGCTCTCCCGTCTCATCCAGGCCGAGGACGGCGGCGCCCACCTCAGCGAGGCGGAACTCATCTCGACGGTGGGCCTCCTGTTCGGCGCCGGCCACGAGACCACCCGGAACCTCATCGGCAACGGGATGCTCGCTCTCCTGCGCCACCCGGGTGAACTGCAGCGCCTGCGCGACGACCCCTCGCTCATCCGCAGCGCCGTCGAGGAGCTGCTGCGGTACGACTCCCCCGTGCAGATCGCCGGCCGCGGCGCCCGGGCGGACGTGGTCGTCGGCGGCGAGCACATCGCCGCCGGAGAGCCGATGATGCTGCTGGTCGGCGCCGCCAACCGTGACCCTGCCCGGTTCCCGGACCCCGACCGCCTCGACGTGCGCCGGCCCGACGTGAAGATGCTGTCGTTCGGCGGCGGCATCCACTTCTGCCTCGGCGCCATGCTGGCCAGGACCGAGGCCCAGATCGCCATCGGGACCCTGCTTGCCCGGGTGCCGCATCTCGAGCTCGCCACCGACCACCTCGAGTGGCGGCCTCACATCACGCTGCGGGGCCTCTCCCGCCTGCCCGTCAAGGTGGGCTGGGACTAGGCCGGCGGGGGCAGGTGGCGCGTCGAATTTTCGTCACTATTTGTGGAGAATTCGACACACCCCGGGGCTATGCTCGGGCCCATGGGTCCGTACCGGCGCAGCCCACTGGAGCGACGCAGGCAGATGATCGTGGTCACAGCCTGGATCGTGGTCGTGGCCCTGGTGGTGGGCGCCCTGGCCTCGCTCGTGTTCCTCAACCTGCACTGAACCGGCTCTCGGAGTGGCCGGCGGTGTTCGGAAGGCCTGCAGCCAGGCGGATCTCGAGGTGGCCCGCGAGGCATCCCGTTCGTGGGATAGGGATAGATGAGCAAAAACAGTCTTGCTGTGGCTGGGTCGGGTGCAAAAACCTACCGTTGGGGTGGAAAAGTGCGACCACCTCTGTCAGCGAGGGCTCTGCCACGTGTGTTCCGACCTCCATGGCAATCCGGAAGGCAGGTCCTGGCGTCAACGAAACAGGCAAGGGGGGGCGAGGAGGTGTCATGGCATCCTCGCCCCCCACGGGGCCAAACCTGTTTCGTCTAATCCTCAGCGGTGTCGGGGCCCAAGCCCATGACCTCCCTCAAGATGCGAGTGGCAGCACGACGGGCAGGGAAGCTGTTCCGGGTACCCAGCGTGCCGGTCCCCGATCCACTGGGGGCAACGACGCCCGCACCGGTCCACAGCGGGTTGTCCCACGAGAACAAGTCCTCGTCGCCCTCGACCGCAATGGCCTTGAAGGCGACGTCGGGGTCCACGTCGCTATACATCGCGGACATCGCGCCGACGAGCCCGTAGATGACAACGGCGCTGGAGGCAATGTTCCGGGACCGCTGGGCCTGCCGGGCCGGTGTCGAGAGCTTGCCGTACTCCGGGCGCACCTTAACCAGCGAGTTCCATGGACTGACCAGCCAGCTGGACTGAGCCTCGATGTCGGCCGACCTGCCGGGCCGGGGAGGATAGGGGGCGGCCAGCACAACCGATCGGGGCGGGAGCCGCTTTAGCTTGAGTTTTGGGTCCTGTGCGGTGCGACCGGGCCGGCGAAGGCCTAACTGGTCGAGGCCGCCGTCACGAGAGCCCGCTCGGATGGCTATCAGGAGGTTCTTCTCGACGTCCTGCCGACCCGGACTGACGCGATCCGACCCTACGGACGGGTCGGGTTCCGTCTTGTCCCCCCGTTCCGCACATATCCCGTCGACATGGTCTTCATGTCGCTGAAGCTCTCGTCGCCGGTCCGATGGCCGCCGCTGCCACGGCCGCTGCCGCGGCTTCGTTGAAGACGGCGAAGGTCTCGGCAAGCTGGTCGTCGGTGATCACCAGCGGCATCAGGTGGCGCAGCACCTTGCCCTCCTTGCCGGCGGTCACGGTCAGGACGCCCAGCTGCATGGCGGTGCTGCGCAGGCGGGCCAGGGTCTCCCGGTCCCGGAACTCGACCCCCACCATGGAGCCGAGGCCCCGGATGTCGCCGATCAG
>JAOPZY010000212.1 GCA_025963875.1 Actinomycetota bacterium | reverse complement strand
TGTGCGGCCCCATAGAGCTTCCCTCACCATGGAGTCGTCCTGGTGCGACTCGTCCTTGTGGCCGCTGAGGCCCTGCTCCGTGCCGTAGTACAGGCAGGGAATCCCCTGGAGCGAAAAGAGGCAGGCGATGCCCAGCGCGATCTGGTCGACCAGCTGTGGCTGGCCGGTGAAGCCGAAGCGCTGGCCCTGATCGTGGTTGTCGAGGAAGGTCACGAAGAACTTGCCTGCCTCTCCGTGTGACGTGATGACCTCCCTCTCCACGCGCTTGCGGTTCTCGAACACGTTGGCGATGTCGAGCGGCGTGCCGGAGAGGCCCTTCAACACGGACGGGAGCTTGAAGAACAAGGGGTAGTCGAGAGCGGCGTCCACACCGACGAGGCCGTCCGGGGTGGAGGTGCTCCGGCCGATGAACTGGGCGATTGTGTTCTCGTCGTCGAAGACTTCCCCGAATGTGAAGAAGTTCTTCTTCCCGGAGCTGAGGGCGAACTCGCGCATGGCATTGCCGAAGGTCCGCTCGAAGTCGGGGGAGAGAAACTTCAGCGTGTCGATTCGAAATGCGTCGACGTCGAATTTCGCAATGATGTACTCGTAGCAGCGGATGAGGATGTTGTGAACCACCGAGAGGCCATCCTCGATCGCGTCGGTTGCGAGCCCTTTCAGCGTGGCGAAGTCCCCGAAAGGGTGGAAGCCCCGGGTGAAGGCGTTGCCCTGCCGAGTGAAACGGGGGTTGCTGCGAAGCTCGTCGGGGAACACGGCCGCGTCAGGGGGGCACTGCGCAGGCGCCTCGGTCCAGCTCGGATTTCCCTGGCCCTGCTCGTCGCGCCAGCGCACGGGAACGACGCCGTCGCTCCACTCGATCGAGCCCAGCTCCTGGGTGGCCCCGTTCGCGGAGGTCACGTACTCGAAGACGTCGCCTGCGTGGTGAAGGACGATGTCGAAGATGACGTGCAACCCCAAGGCGTGTGCCTCGTCCACGAGCAGGCGCAGCTCGCTGTCCGCCTTCTCGGGACTGGAGGCAAAGCGGGGTTCGGCGGCCAGGAAGTTCTGGATTCCGTAACCGTGGTAGGCGTGCTGGTCGTACGCCGGGTTCTTGAGTGGTGGCGACAGCCAGATGGCCCCGACCCCGATGTCCCGAAGGTACGGTAGCTGCTCACGTACCCCGTTGAACGTGCCGCCCTGAAACCCGCTGAACTCCGCATCCCAGGGAACGTGCCTGGGTGCGGCGGTCGGACCGTTGAAGCGGTCGAGCATCAGGAAGTAGATCCAGCGGTCCCGCCAATCTTCGGGAGAAGGAAACAGCGTTCCTTGCCCCTCACGGGCGTGTTCGATGACTGCCTGGACCTCAGGGTCGTTGATCGACGTCGGCATTGTCCGCACCCCCCTCGTCCCGCACGAGTCTCTCATATCGCTCGGGACGCGAGCGCCACCGACACCGACCTCTGGTACGTTGCCGGGAACGGAGAAAGTGAGCACCAATGCCGAAACTGCGCGTGCACAGCGTCGCACTCTCGCTCGACGGGTACGCCGCCGGGCCCGATCAGGACCTCGACAACCCACTGGGTGTGGGCGGGCTGCAACTGCACGAGTGGGTGTACCCCACCCGGACCTTCCAGCGCATGGGCGGCGTCGAGGGTGGCGAGGAGGGTCTCGACAACGATTTCGCCGCACGAGGTGAGGCCGGCATCGGCGCAACGATCATGGGGCGCAACATGTTCGGCCCCATCCGTGGGGAATGGGGAGACGACAGCTGGACCGGCTGGTGGGGCGACAACCCGCCGTTCCACCACCCGGTGTTCGTGCTGACCCACCACCCCCGGGCGTCGATCACCGTGCAGGGGGGAACGACGTTCCATTTCGTCAACGACGGGATTCACGCGGCGCTCGAGCGGGCTTTCGACGCAGCCGGTGGCGACGACGTGAGGCTCGGCGGCGGCGTGGCGACGATCCAGCAGTATCTGCGCGCTGGCCTGATCGACGAGATGCACCTGGCGATCGTCCCCGTCCTGCTGGGGAGCGGCGAGCGGCTCTTCGACCACCTCGACGGCGGCCCAGTGGGCTACGAGTGCGTCGAGTTCGTGAGCTCGCCCTCGGTGCTGCATGCACGATTCGCCCGGACCGTGCCCAACCGGTAAGAACGCACCGCTAAATAGACTGCGCGATGGACAAGCGCCGTGCGACAGCCGGACCAGGGAGATTGCGCCTCCATGCCGGAAGATTGCGTCAAAAAGTCGCGTCTGCGGTCCTTTTGGCGGAATCTTGGTTCGAGGTGCCGTCGGGGCTGGCCGGGTGAAGCGGCCCTGGGTCCTGCTGGGCGTCCTGGCGGTGCTGATCGTGGCAGGGGCCGTGCTGGCGGGCCTTCCGGGAGCGACGACCGCGCCGGCCTCCGCTTCGCGCTTTTGACGGCGCTGGCTGCACCCCGAGCAGGTGCTCGAGCGCCCGGGCCTGGCGGGCGGTGGGCTGGAGCAGGTACTGGAAGGACCGGAACGAAGCCATCGTGCGAACAAGTGTACGGATGGGTGCCGACAGGAAACGGCCTGTTTTGGCGTCAGGCGGAAGAAATCTGATGGCACGCGGGGCGGCTGCCACCTTGCCGTTTGGCGTCTGGCCGCCAAACCTCTGGTCCGGCTGTCGCACAACTTGTCAATCGCGCAGTCAATTTAGCGGTGCGTCCTAACCACGCCGTGAGCGCTGAGGCGGCTATAGGATTCGACAAGGTCCCCTTCGGCAACAGGATCGTGGTATTGGGCCCGTCAGTGGAATACCTACCGCTCGCAAAACTCGTCTCGGGGGCTCGCCAGCGAAAGGGCCTCTCGTTGAATGGCGTCGCCAGAGGGATGCACGCGGCCGCCCACCACGAAGGTACCCACTGCGGAGCTACCCGCCAGGCCATCCTTGGTTACGAGCGAGGTCGCATTCCCCATCCGGACGCTCTGCGTTGGCTGGCAGCAGCAGTAGGTCTTCCCCTCGA
>JAOPZY010000199.1 GCA_025963875.1 Actinomycetota bacterium | reverse complement strand
CGGGCGTCCCCATCGTCGCCGACATCCACTTCTCCTACCGCCTCGCCCTCATGGCGCTCGAGGCGGGCGTGCAGGGGCTGCGGCTGAATCCCGGCAACATCCGTGACGACGGCCAGATCCGCACCGTCGTGCGGGAGGCAGCCGCCCGGGGCGTGCCCATCCGCGTCGGGGCCAACGCTGGTTCGCTCGACCGGGGCATCGTCGCCCGCCACGGCGGCCCCACTCCCGAGGCGCTCGTCGAGAGCGCCCTGGCGGAGGTCGAGATCCTGGAGGACGAGGGCTTCTCCGACATCAAGATCTCGGTCAAGCACCAGAACGTCGCGCAGATGATCGCCGCCTACCGCCTGCTGGCCGCCAGTACCGACTACCCCCTCCACCTCGGGGTGACCGAGGCCGGACCGCCGCCGACCGGGCTCATCAAGTCCGCCATCGGGATCGGGTGCCTGCTCGCGGAGGGCATCGGCGACACGCTGCGGGTGTCGCTCACGGCCGACCCCGTCGAGGAGGTGACGGCTGCCAAGCACATCCTGCAGAGCCTGGGCCTGCGCCGGAGCACCTTCGACCTCGTCGCCTGCCCCTCGTGCGGGAGGGCGGAGCTCGACGTCGTGGCCCTGACAAAGCAGGTTATGGAGCGCCTCGAGGAGCTGAAGCTGCCACCGGTGCAGATCGCGGTCATGGGGTGCGAGGTGAACGGGCCGGGCGAGGCCCGCGACGCCGACGTCGGCATCGCTGCGGGGCCCGGCCGGGGCCTGCTGTTCTCCCGTGGCCGCCAGATCGGCTGGGTCCCGGCGGACCGGATGGTGGACGCCCTCGTGGACGAGGCCGTGAAGGTCGCCCGGGCGAAGAAGGCCCATCCGGCCGGCACCGAGGCGAAGGGAGTGGAGCGCGAATGAGCGGCCTCTGGCCTGCGCCGGAAACGGCCGAGCCCCCAAGAAAGGTCCTGGTCGCGAGCCCCCGAGGCTGGTGCGCCGGTGTCGAACGGGCCGTGGACATCGTGGAGCGCACGCTCCTGCGGTACGGGGCGCCGGTGTACGTACGGAAGCAGATCGTCCACAACCTCCACGTGGTGCGCGCCCTGGAGGGCAAGGGAGCCGTCTTCGTCGACAGCGAGGACGACGTCCCCGAGGGATCGGTCTGCGTCCTGTCCGCCCACGGCGTCTCGCCGGCGGTCCACCGCAACGCTGCTCGGCGGAGCCTGAACGTGGTGGACGCCACCTGTCCCCTGGTGGCCAAGGTCCACGTCGAAGCCCGGCGCTTCGCCGCAGGCGGCAAGACCATCTTCCTCATCGGGCATGCCAGCCATGAGGAGATCGAGGGGACCTACGGTGAGGCACCCACCCAGACCATCGTGATCGAGCGCCCGGAGGACATCGACGCCGCAGGACCTGTCGATCCCGCCGCGGTGGCTTATCTGACCCAGACGACCCTGGCCGTCGACGACACCGCCGAGGTGGTCGAGGCCCTCCGCAAGCGCTTCCCGAAACTGGCGGGGCCCCGGCTCGACGACATCTGCTATGCGAGCCAGAACCGCCAACTCGCGGTGAAGGCACTGGCTGCTCGCAGCGACATCGTCCTGATCGTTGGCTCGGACAACTCCTCCAACGCCAACCGCCTGGTCGAGGTCGCGCGCGAGGCGGGGGCGCGTGCCTGGCTCATCGAGGACGAGCGGAGCATCGAGGTGCCCTGGCTCGACGGGACCACGGTGGTCGGTGTCTCCTCTGGGGCCTCGACGCCCGACGTGCTGGTCGAGCGGGTTGTCACCTGGCTGCAGGGCCGGGGCTACGCCGGCGTCGAAGAGCTGGCCGTGGCCACGGAGCACGTCCGTTTCCCTCTCCCCGCGGGTCTCGACTGAGATGCCATCGGCCCTCCCCGCCCTCGCAGATCAGGTGGCCGGGTGCCCCACGTACGTCCAGGACTACCTGGCAGCCTGCGCCACGAGGATCGATGCGGAGATCGCCCAGGTGCTCGAGGCCGAGGTCAAGGACCCCTGGCTCCGGGGAGCCATCACCTACCACTTCGGCTGGGCCGGCGCTGATTTCGTTCCCCTGCCGGCCGCGCAGCGTGCCGCCGGCGGAAAGCGGCTGCGCCCCGCGCTGGCGCTGCTCTGCTACGAGTGCGCCCGTGTCAACCGCGGGGGTGCCGGGGCCGAGGACGAGATCGCCATTGCCTTTGCCACCGCCCTCGAGCTGGTCCACAACTACAGCCTGATCCACGACGACATCCAGGACCGCGATCTTCTCCGGCGGGGGCGGCCGACCGTGTGGAGCGTCTACGGGCAGGCCCAGGCGATCAACGTCGGGAACTGCCTGCACGCCGCCGGATTCGCGGCGTGCCGCGGCCGCGGGCGGGCTACGGGCGGCAACGTCCTGGTTGGCGAGCTGATCGCCTCTCTGGCCACCGCCTCGCTGGAGATGACCTGGGGACAGCGGCGGGATCTCATGTTCGAGACCCTGGACGACGTCACCGTGGACATGTACCTTCAGATGATCGCCGGCAAGACGGCGGCACTCATCGCCTGCGCCACCTACGGCGGAGCGCTGCTGGCGTACGCCGATCCCTCCGCCCACCAGCCGTTGCCCGCGTATGCGGAGTTCGGGTGCCAGCTCGGGATGGGCTTTCAGATCCGCGACGACATCCTGGGGATCTGGGGGAAGGAGACGCAGACCGGCAAGGCCCGCGGCGGCGACATCCGGCGGCGCAAGAAGAGCCTGCCGGTGCTCCTGGCGCTCCAGGAGGCATCACCCGGCGCCCGCGCGCGGCTTCGGGCCCTCTACGCGATGACCACCGACCTGACGAGCGACCAGGAGCGCAAGGTCCGCAGCATCCTGGACGAGTGCGGGGCACAGGCACTGGCCCAACGCCATGCTGATCTGCACAGCCGGCGGGCCCTGTCGGCACTGGCCCGGGCCGCGGGGCGCCCCGAGGCGCGGCGCGAGAACCCCTTCTTCGGTGCCCTCGAGCAGTTGACCGGCCTCGCAACCACACGGACGGGATAGGGAACGGCGATGCAGCCCTTCGAGCTACCGGAGTTCTACACGCCGTACCCCGCCCGGCTGAACCCCAACCTGGAACAGGCGCGCCTGCACTCGAAGGCGTGGGCCTACGAGATTGGGATCTTCGCTCCTCAGGAAGGAACCGGACTGGTCATCTGGGACGAGGACACCTTCGACGCCGACGACTACGCCCTGCTGTGCGCCTACACCCATCCCGACTGCGTTGCCCCCGAGCTCGACCTGGTGACCGACTGGTACGTGTGGGTGTTCTTCTTCGACGACCACTTCCTGGAAACGTTCAAGCGCAGCGGGGATGTGGCCGGCGCCCGGGAGTATCTGGACCGGCTCACCGGGTTCATGCACATGGACTCCCTCGCCACCCCCGCCGAGCCCAGCAACCCCGTCGAGGCCGGGCTGGCCGACCTGTGGGCACGCACCGTGCCCATCATGTCCGCCGAGTGGCGCCGGCGCTTCGCCGACACGACGCGGGACCTCCTCCTGGAATCGTTGTGGGAACTGGCCAACATCACCGAGGCCCGGATTGCCAACCCCATCGAGTACGTCGAGATGCGACGCAAAGTGGGCGGGGCCCCCTGGTCCGCCTGCCTGGTTGAGCACGCCGCCCTGGCCGAGATCCCCGCCGCCATCACCGGCACCCGCCCCGTGCGGGTGCTGACCGACACGTTTGCCGACGGCGTGCACCTCCGCAACGACCTCTTCTCCTACCAGCGGGAGACCGAGTCCGAGGGCGAGGTGAACAACGCGGTGCTCGTGGCTGAGCGGTTCTTCAACGTGGACCCCCAGACCGCCGCCAACATCGTCAACGACCTGCTGACGTCGCGTCTGCAGCAGTTCGAGAACACCGCGGTCACCGAGCTGCCCTCGATGTTCGAGGAGTACGGGCTGCACGCGCTGCACCGGCTCCGAGTCCTGGCCTGGGTCAAGGGTCTCCAGGACTGGCAGGCCGGCGGCCACGAGTGGCACCTGCGCGCCGGTCGCTACATGAACGACGGCGCAGATACCTCGGCGAAGTCGGCGACGGAGGAGCCCTGGTTCGTCACGCCAACGGGGCTCGGCACGGCGGCCGGCCGTCTGTCAACGGCATTTGGCGGCGGGAGGATGCAGAGCTTCACGCACGTGCCGTACCAGCCCGTGGGGGCCCTGACCCTGCCGCCGATCTACATCCCGTTCACGGCTCGCCTCAATCCCCTGCTGGACGCCGCGCGCCGGCAGGCCAACGAGTGGGCCGGCGCCATGGGGATGCTGGACTCGCTCCCGGGCATCCCGGGCTCCGGGATCTGGGACGAAGAACGGCTCGCCGGTTTCGACTTCCCGCTCTGTGCCGCGATGCTGCATCCGGACGCCAACGGCCCTGAGCTCGACCTCTCCTCGCAATGGCTGACCTGGGGGACCTATGGCGACGACTACTTCCCGACCCTCTTCAACGCCACAGGGGACATGGCCGGCGCCAAGGTCTTCAATGCCCGCCTCTCGCTGTTCATGCCCCTGGACCTGACCCCCACGCCACCGCCGCTCAACGCGGTGGAGGCGGGCCTGGGCGAACTGTGGCGACGCACCGCCCTCCCGATGTCCGCCGGCGCCCGGTGCCGCTTCCGCACGGCGGTCGAGGACATGACGGGAAGCTGGTTGTGGGAGCTGGCGAACCACATCCAGCACCGGATCCCCGACCCGGTCGACTACTTCGAGATGCGCCGGAAGACGTTCGGGTCGGACCTCACCATCAGCCTGCGCCAGCTGACGCCGGGCAGGGAGCTCGCAGCCGCGATCTACCGCACCCGGCCGATGCTCCGGCTGGCAAGCGCCGCCTCCGACTGCGGGTGCCTCGTCAACGACATCTTCTCCTACCGCAAGGAGATCGAAGTCGAGGGCGAACTCCACAATGCCGTGCTGGTCTTGCAGAACTTCCTCGGTCTCGATGCCCAGCGGGCGTCCGAGGTCGTGGCGGACCTGATCGCCTCGCGGGTGCGCCAGTTCGAACACATCGTCGCCACCGAGCTGCCGGGCCTGTACGACGAGCTCGACCTGGACGAGGCCACGCGGGCGGTCCTCCGGGGCTACGTCGAAGGGCTGCAGGACTGGATGGCGGGCATCCTCCGGTGGCATCAGGCGAGCACCCGGTATCAGGACGCAAAGCTCCGGCCATCCCCGCCGTCAACGGCCGCACGACTGTTGAGCGGCCCCCTGGGGCTGGGCACCACGGGCGCTCGCATCCTCCAAAGCAGGAAGAAGCCTTTGCATCTGGTTGAAGACGGGTCCGTTGTTGCGTCGAGAGAACGGTGGTGATGCCATGAGTGATCGTGAGGAAAGTGTCGGCGTTCTGAATGGGCAGGGTTCCCCGAGCACGAACGGCCGGGCGCAACTGAGCCTGGGGACGGGGGCCGCCCGCAACCTGGCGACGACCACCAAGACGCCTCCCCAGATGCAGGGGATCTCGTCCCGCTGGCTGCTCAGGATGCTCCCGTGGGTCCAGGTCCACGGTGGCGTCTACCGGGTGAACCGCCGGCTGAACTACGCGGTGGGCGACGGACGGGTGACGTTTACCAACGTCGGGGACCAGGTGTCGGTCATCCCAGCCACCCTTACCGAGCTCCCACTGCTCCGGGGATTCGACGACATGTCGGTGCTGGAGAGCCTGGCGGGCCGCTTCCAGCAGCGGGAGGTCCCCGCCGGCGAGTCGATCGTGGAACTCGGCAGCCCGGCCAACCAGTTCTACCTGATCGCCCACGGCAAGGTCCGCAAGGTGGGCCAGGGCAAGTACGGCGACGACACGACCCTTGCCGTCCTGGCCGACGGCGACCACTTCGGTGGGCACACGTTGCTGGATGCCACCGGTCTCTGGGAGTACACAGTCAGGGCCGACACCCCGACGACGGTCCTCGTGCTCCCGCCCGGGGCGTTCTCGCAGGTCGTCGAAAGCTCACCCACCCTGCGCGCACAGGTGGCCCAGTACCAGGCAAGTCCCACCCTGCCCCAGAACAAGCACGGGGAGGCGTCGATCGAGCTGGCCTCGGGCCACGAGGGGGAGCCGGACCTCCCGGGCACGTTCGCCGATTACGAGATGAAGCCCCGGGAGTACGAGCTCAGCGTGGCGCAGACCGTGCTGCGGGTGCATACCCGGGTGGCCGATCTGTTCAACGAGCCGATGAACCAGGTGGAGCAGCAGCTCAAGCTGACGGTCGAGGCCCTCCGGGAACGCCAGGAGCACGAGATGATCAACAACCCCGAGTTCGGGCTGCTCCACAACGCCGACCTGAAGCAGCGCATCCACAGCCGCACCGGACCGCCCACGCCCGACGACCTGGACGAGCTCCTCTCCCGGCGGCGGGACTCCCACTTCCTCCTGGCGCACCCCAGGACGATTGCCGCGTTCGGCCGGGAGTGCAACGCCCGGGGCCTCTACCCGATCGGCGCGGACATCAACGGCAGGCAGGTGCCCGCCTGGCGTGGGGTGCCGCTCTTCCCCTGCAACAAGATCCCCATCACCGACAAGCGAACGAGCTCCATCATCGTGTTGCGCACGGGCGAGGACAACCAGGGGGTCGTGGGGCTGCACCAGGTGGGAATCCCGGACGAGTACCAGCCCAGCCTGTCGGTGCGGTTCATGGGCATCAGCGAGAAGGCGATCATCTCGTACCTCGTCAGCGCCTACTACTCGGTGGCGGTCCTCGTTCCCGACGCCCTGGGCATCCTCGAGAACGTCGAAATCGGCCGCTGATACGTGGTCCCTGTACCCGGACCATGCGCCGTGACCCGCGCCCGCGGCCCGCGGGCACAGGCGATCGTGGCCGGGTACGGGACCGCCAGCTCGGGGAGCTCGGCGACTCCGGCCGCATGAGCGCCGTGCGTTTCACCCCGGCATCTCCAGCGCCGGCCGGTTGCCCACCACCCACGCTCCTGGAGGGCGTCCAGGCCCCCGCTGACCTGCGCGGGCTGGACGGCGATACCCTCCAGGCGCTGGCAGCGGAGATCCGGGGGTTGATCATCGAAACGGTGGCGTTGCGCGGGGGGCACCTCGGCTCCAATCTGGGCGTCGTCGAGCTGACGCTGGCGCTGCACCGGGTGTTCGACTCCCCCCGCGACATCCTGTTGTGGGACACGGGCCATCAGACCTACGCCCACAAGATCCTCACCGGTCGCCGCGTCCAGTTCGCCACCCTTCGTCAGCAGGGCGGCCTGGCCGGCTACCCCTCGAGGTCGGAATCCCAGCACGACTGGGTGGAGAACAGCCATGCGTCGACCATCCTGTCCTATGCCCACGGCCTGGCCGCCGCGGCCGTTCGCAGCGCCGACCCGGGCCGAAGGATCGTGGCGGTCGTCGGTGACGGCTCACTGACTGGTGGGATGGCGTACGAGGGCCTCAACAACCTGGGCCACGCGGCGAGCAGGGTGATCATCGTCCTCAACGACAACGGGCGCTCCTACGCTCCCACGGTGTCCCGCCTGTCGCAGAGCTGGACCGAGCTGCGTCCCAACAGGCTCAAGCCCATCCGTCCCCCTTCGGGGAGCACCCCGGAGACCTGCACCCACCACCCGGCGTCGTTCTTCGAGAGTCTCGGGGTGCGCTACGCCGGCCCATTCGACGGCCACGACATTCTCGGCCTCGAGCAAGCTCTGAGGGAGGCGGCCGACTCCGAGGGTCCCATCGTCGTCCATGTGCTCACGCGCAAGGGTCGTGGTTACGCGCCTGCGGAGCATGACGACGAGAAGTGCCTGCACGACGTCTCGGCCTTCGACCCTGTGGCAGGCCCCACGGCGGCGGAGCGGGCACCGAGGGGCTACGCCCGCGCCTTCGGCGAGGCCATGCTCGAGGTCGGGGAGGAGCGCCCCGAGGTGGTGGCGGTCACCGCCGCGATGGCGGGCCCGACGGGACTCCTGGCCTTTGGTGCCCGCTGGCCACAGCGACTCTTCGACGTGGGGATCGGCGAGCAGCAGGCGGTGACCTCCGCGGCCGGGATGGCCATGGGCGGGCTCAGGCCCGTGGTGGCCCTCTACTCCACCTTCTTCAGCCGGGCCTTCGACCAGGCCAACCTCGATGTCGGCCTCCACGGATTGCCGGTGGTCTTCGCCCTCGACCGAGCCGGCATCACCGGCGATGACGGCCCCAGCCACCACGGGATCCTCGACATCTCCCTCTGCCTCAAGATCGCCGGGCTGACGATCCTCGCCCCCTCAACGCCCCGCGAGGTCGCCGTCATGCTGCGCACCGCGCTGGATCTGGACGGCCCCGCTGCCATCCGCTACCCCAAGGGATCGCCCGGCGCCACCCCGGAGGCTGCGGTGGGCTCCGGCCTCTCGGCCCGGAGAGTCCTGGAGGGTGGGCCGGAGGTCTGCTTGCTGGGGGTGGGCAAGATGCTCGATGCAGCCACCGGCGCTGCCGCAGTACTGGCCGCCGAGGGGATCGATCCCACAGTGTGGGATGTGCGGGCAGTGCGCCCACTGGACCCGGTCATGCTGGCCGATGCGGCCAAGCATCACCTGGTCGTCACCTTGGAGGACGGCATACGAGTCGGCGGGGCGGGGGCCTTCATCGCCCAGAGCCTCGCCGATGCCGAACGGCACCGCCAGAGCCGGTGGGTGCTGACCCTCGGCGTACCGACCGCCTACCTCCCCCACGGCAAGGCCGCGGACATCCTGTCGCAACTCGGTCTGGATGCGGTGGGTGTGGCCTCCGCCACCTTGGCCGCTCTGCACGGCGTCCCGCAGGGCGCCTGGTTGACGGCCCGGAGGTGAGCCAAGAGACACACGCTCAATGGGGTTTCTCCGCCCGTGTCCGTTTCTATGAGAAGACGTTCAATCACTACGAACGAGGATGGGGTCAGCGTGGGGAGGCACGGCCCCGTCCAGTCGGCCCACCTCTCCGGCGCACCCCGGTCCACGCTAACGACTCGGCAAGAGAAACGGAACCCTCCATGCACAAGACCCTCGCTCACAGATATGGCGGCACCTGCATCTCGCTTGCTGCGCTGCTGGCTCTGGCCGCCCTGCAGCTTGGTGCTCTGCCGCCCGCGGGCGCAGCCACGTCGTGGAACGGCGGGGATGTGTTCGTCGCAGTGGGCAACGGCGCCTACAAGGTCTACGACAATTCGGGAAACTTCAAGCAGACGATCAACGACGGGTTGGGCGGCGTCACCACCGGGTGCACGTTCAATGCGGCTGAGGACAAGCTGTACACCACCGACTGGAGCAGCAACAGGGTCGTCGTGTTCGACAATGCCGACCCTCACCCGATTCTCCAGACCATCGCCACCAGTAGTGGCCGGAATGAATCACCCGTCTTCGCGGCCGACAAGACCTTCTATGTGTCGCACTCGCTGGGTGGCTCCATCGACCACTACGACGCGGCGGGCAGTCTGATCGCCAATCTTGCACACGGCGTCCGTACCGACTGGCTCGACCTGGCAGGCGACCAGAAGACGATGTTCTTCAGCGACGAGGTCAGCCATACGATCCACCGCTTCGACGTCTCCACGAACGCGGCGCTGCCAGACTTCGCCACCGGCCTGTCCGGCGCCAATACGTTCGCGCTTCGGCTGCTGCCTCCTGGCGACGGAACCGGTGGCCTCCTGGTGGCTGTGAGCGCCGACATCAAGCGCCTGGACGGATCGGGCCACGTGGTACAGAGCTACAACGCCCCCGGTGAGTCAAGTTGGTTCGCGCTGAACCTGGATCCCAACGGCACGTCGTTCTGGTCCGGCAGCTTCACGACCAACAACTTCTACCGCTTCAACATCGCCACCGGCGCCAAGGAGCTTGGCCCCATCAACGTCGGGTCGGGCGGCGGCCAGCTCCTCGGCATCTGCCTGAAGGGCGAACGGACCGCTGCGATCGCACAGACGACCCTGACCGCCGGGACCGCGACGGTGTCGCCGCTGACACTCGGGGTGTCCGGCCTGAGCGCCACGCTCACCAGCAACGGTTACGGTTCCGCCGTCTCCGGTCAGACCATCACCTTCACCGCTACCGACGGCACCCCTCTGTGCAGCGCCGTCACGGATGCTGCCGGCACGGCCACGTGCGACGCCGCCCTCGGGCTCCCCACGACGCTCTCGGTCCGCTCGGCGGCTTCAACGCCACCTTTGCGGGCACCCCGCAATACCAGGCGTCCACGGCTCACGGCAACATCGGACTCCTCCCGGCTGCCCCGCCCACTCCCACGGCGACGCTGACGCCCACCCCGACGCCGCCAGCGCCCACTCCGACGCCGACTCTCTTCGGGAAGGCCCTTCCGGTCACGGGAAGCGATGCCACCGGATGGCTGTCGCTTGCCGTGCTTGCCTTCCTCTGCGGGATCGCCCTGCTGGCGGGAGGCGCGGCGTGGCGGAGGAGTCGGAGGGACCAAAGCTAGTCGTGGTCGGTTGCCCAATTGGGCAATGCACCATTCCCAAAGGAGCGCACCCCCGGCCATGGTATTGGACTGTTCCCTAGATAAGGCTGGGCAGGACGAAAAGGACTGACCTGAGCCCGCGTTCCAGGCTCTCCTCCCTGTGGTGGCTCGCCGAGACTTGATCGAGCGAGAAGGGAATCGCGATGGCGATCGAGATCGATATACGAGAGAGCTTCGTGCAAACACCCCCAGCCCTCGGGATGGATGCCGCGCGCCTTCTCAGCTCCACGACGAAGACCCGCCCGCAAATGCGGGAAATCACCCCCCGCTGGCTGCTCCAGCTTCTACCGTGGGTACAGGTCGAGGGAGGTGTGTACCGCGTCAACCGTCGCCGTATGGCGCAGACCGGCCCGGGGAGAGTTCGATTCTCCGAGCATGACGGGCTCACCGCTGCCGAGCCGGCTGGGCTCCGGGCCATCTCGGTTCTCGAGCACGCCGACGACAGGCTGCTCCAGGAGCTAGCGCGGCTGTTTGTCGTGGAGGATCGTCCCGCGGGCGAGGTGTTGACGGACAACGGCCGGGGCGTCGACAAGCTCTACCTCATCGTACGAGGGCAGGTGGAGCTTTCCGAAGCCGGAGCATACGGGGACAAGCAGCGCCTGGCCCTGCTGACACACGGCGACCACTTCGGAGAGATGGCCCTCTTCCAGCACCTCGCCGAAACGCCGAGGATCCAGGCCCTCACCCCGTGTACCCTGCTCTCCCTCGATCGGTCGGCCTTTCAGGCCGCGCTCGACACCGAGCCGCGCTTCCGGCTTGAGGTCGAGCAGGCGGTCGCGCGGCGCAGGCAGGCCGAGGCGCAGAGCAACGATTACGGTGAGGCCGTCATCGACCTGCAGTCGGGGCACGAGGGGCAGCCGGTCCTGCCCACGACCTTCGTCGACTACGACCCCGAGCCCGTCGAGCACCATCTCAGCGCGGTGCAGACGATCCTCGGCGTGCACACCCGTGTCAGCGACCTCTACTCCAGTCCCTACGATCAGCTCGAGGAGCAGGTCCGCCTGACCATGGAGAGCATCAAGGAGCGCGAGGAGTGGGAGATCATCAACAACCCCAAGTTCGGACTCCTCAACGTCGCGCTGCCGGAGATGCGCGTCCCCACGCAGACCGGACCGCCGACCCCCGACGACATGGACGAGCTGATCGCCCTTGTCTGGAGGAAGCCCGCCTTCTTTCTCGCCCACCCCCGAGCCATTGCGGCCTTCGGCCGGGAGTGCACACGCCGGGGCGTCCCACCGCCCACGGTGCTCATCGCCGGCTCCCCCTTCCTGACGTGGCGCGGCATTCCGCTCGTCCCCACGGACAAGCTGTGCGTCCACTTCTCCAGTCAGGGCCGGCTGGTCAGCGACATCCTGCTGATCCGGGTCGGTGAGAATCAGGGGGGTGTCGTCGGGCTGCACCACACCGGACTCGAGTTCGAGAAGACGCCGGGCATCTCGGTCATGTTCAACGGCGTGGACGCGAAGGGCATCGCCCACTACCTGATCTCCGCATACTTCGGCGTGGCCGTGCTGACCGGGGACGCCGTCGGACTGCTCGAGGACGTCGAGGTCGGCAACTACCACACGTATGCGTGAGCAACAGACTCCCCTGCCGGATGGGGTTCCTGCTCCCGAGCTGATCGGTCGGCTGGCCAGCGAAGCCTTCCGGGCCGCTCCGGCGGGTGAGCCAGGCGATTCGTTGAAGGCCGCCTTCGACGGGCAGGCCGACCGCTGCCCTGGGCCGTCCCTCCTTCGAGATCTCATGCGAGCTTCGGGCTCGTCCAACGGCGCTGCAATATCGGAGAAGAAGGCCATCTCCACCCTTCCGGCCAACTCGCCGCAGTGGGAGACGCAGGCCTACTACTTCCTGGCCGGATCCGCGCTCGAGGGCCAGACGCGGGAGGCCGGCGACAGCGCCCTGCCCGGGGTGCGCGGCGACTTCCCGGCGCTGCACCAGACCGTCAACGGGAAGCCCCTCGTCTGGCTGGACAACGCGGCGACGACGCACAAGCCGCAGGCGGTCATCGATACGGTCGCCCGCTTCTATGCCCACGACAACTCAAACGTCCATCGGGGCGCGCACGCCTTGGCCAAGCGCGCCACCGACGCATACGAGGGGGCGCGGAAGACGGTTGCGGCTTTCATCGGGGCCCCCTCGCCCGAGCAGATCGTGTGGGTCCGCGGCGCAACGGAGGCGATCAACCTCGTCGCACAGTCCTTCGGGCGGCGCTTCGTGGGGCCCGGCGACGAGGTGATGATCACCACGCTGGAGCACCACTCGAACATCGTCCCCTGGCAGATGCTTTGCGAGGCGACCGGCGCGGCGCTCAGAATCGTCCCGATCGGCGACGAAGGAGAGCTCCTGCTCGGCGAGTACGCCAAGATGCTCAGCTCCCGAACGAAGATCGTCGCCGTGACGCAGGTGTCCAACGTCCTCGGCACCGTCGTTCCCATCCACGAGGTCACCGGCATGGCGCATGCCGTCGGCGCCAAGGTGCTCGTGGACGGCGCCCAGGCGGTTCAGCACATGCCGGTCAACGTGACGGCCCTCGATGCCGACTTCTACGCCTTCTCGGGCCACAAGCTCTTTGGTCCGACCGGCATCGGCGTCCTCTACGGCAAGCGGAACCTGTTGGAGGAGATGCCGCCCTGGCAGGGCGGGGGCAGCATGATCGACCGGGTGACCTTCGAGAAGACCACCTACGCCGGTCTGCCGGCGAAGTTCGAGGCAGGCACGGGCCATCTGGCCGGGGCTCCCGGGCTGGCGGCGGCCATCGAGTACGTGACGGCCGTGGGCCTGGAGACCATCGCAGCCCAGGAGCACCGCCTCATGTCCCGGGGCCGGGAGGCCCTGTCGGCCGTGCCGGGCCTTCGCCACCTCACCCATGACCCTGGTGCCGTCAGCATGCTGTCGTTCGTCATCCCCGGGGTGGCCGCCGAGCGCATCGGTGCGTTCCTCGACCGGGAAGGGCTCGCCGTACGAGCGGGGCATCACTGTGCGCAGCCCCTGCTCCGGCGCCTTGGCCTCGCCGCAGCGGTGCGGGCCTCGGTTGCCCTCTACAACACGCTCGACGAGATGGATGCCCTGGCGGCGGCCCTGCAACGAGGGGTGCGAACGTCCTGGGAGTGAGACTCCGGAAGTGACGACCGGGGACGAGGCAGCCGACGTCGTGACACCGGGCGAAGGTCGTTACGTTACCCGTGGCCCCGTTGCGCGACCAGCTCGGTGCGCCGCTTGCTCAACTCCTGTTGGCGCTTCCCGAGCTCTCTCGCCTCGGCCGACGTGGACTTCATCCCCTCGACCGTGCGGCTCATGGCCTCGGCTCTCAACCGCATCTCCCCCCTGAGGGCTTCGAGCTCTGCCGCGTCCGACCGCTTCAACCCTCCCCGCCAGGTCTTAGGCCGGCTCGTGATCTCCTTCGCCCGATCCCCCATCTCGCGCAACGCCGCGGCCTGGGCCGCCGATTCCGCGTGAGAATGCCTCGAGGCGTCGCGGAAGGCCGCCAGCCTCCGCTCGGTCCTGGCCAGCTCCTCCTCGATCTCATCGAGCGAGAGGGATCCGACGTGCCTACTTCCGGACGTGGGGCCGGTCATGGGACGGAGTCTCCTCCCGGGTACCGGCACTCGATGATCTGCATCCCCCTGCGACCTCACATCTCTGATTCGCGGGCATCATTCTAAAGGGCCCCCTCAAGTTCCGTCATTGCCACCGCTTGCCGAACGCGCTTGTGCCGTCGAGGCCCTTCTCCAGGTCTTCTTTGGGTGGTGAACGATGAAATACATCGTTAACCACCCAAAGAACATCGCCCGCGGCCATGCCGGGTGCTCGGAGCCGCCCACAGCGGATCGCAAGGCCGAACCAATCCGATCTTGACGCAGGCCACGAAGACAGTTCGTTAGACAAAAACGCTCAATCGAACCTCCCGGACTGAAACCACCCTGCTTCATCCCCTCCCCCCGAGGCTTCCGTGGCCTATTCCCTGCTGCACAAAAACCTTGCCGGTTCGTTGGACGGCCTGGCCCGGGCCCCTCCCCCGGCCACCGGCGCTGAAGTCATTCGCCATCGACCCGACATCTTCGAGTCGCACAAAAGGAGGAAAGAATGCAGTATCGAACTGCTCTGCCGAGCGCGCTCAAACGGCCCTTGGCCGTCAGCCTCGTGTCCGCGCTCATGGCCGCCCTGGCGGTCTCGGCACCGGGCCTCCGAGGTAAGGAGGCGAGCGCCTCCAGTCACCGGGAGGCGCCCCTGATCGCCGCCGATCCTCAGCACGACAACACCGACTTGTACGCTTTCGTGAGCCCGGACAAGCCGGACACGACCACCTTCGTCGCGAACTGGATCCCGTTCGAAGAGCCCAACGGCGGGCCGAACTTCTACCCGTTCGCCGCAGGCTCCCACTACGACATCAACATCGACAACAGCGGCAGAGGCATGCCCGACATCACCTACCGCTGGACCTTCTCCAACCAGGACACCCGCGGGACCGGCACCTTCCTCTACAACAACGGCCCCGTGACCAGCCTGGGAGACCCGCACCTGCTGTTCAAGCAGACCTATACGCTCCAGGAGATCCAGGGCGGCCGGACAACGACCCTGGTAAGCAATGGCGTGGCAGCCCCGTCCGACGTGGGGCCCGCCTCCATGCCCGACTACGCCTCGCTGCGCAGCCAGGCCGTGTCGACATTCGAAGACGGCCGGGCGCAGACGCTGGCGGGACAGGCGGCCGACCCCTTCTTCCTCGACCTCCGGGTCTTCGACCTGCTCTACGGGGCGAACCTGAAGGAAACGGGCCACAGCACGCTGGCCGGCTTCAACGTGAACACCATCGTGCTCCAGGTGCCCACGTCCGACCTGGTGCTCAACGGCGACCGGGGAAGGAATCCCGTGATCGGGATCTGGAGCGCCACCTCGAAGCGCACCCTCAAGCTGACCCCCGGCAAGGCGACGCCCAGCGGGGACTTCGTGCAGGTCTCCCGTCTCGGCAGCCCGCTCGTCAACGAGGTCGTCGTGCCGGCAGGGCTCAAGGATGCTTTCAACGCCCTGCCTCCGTCCCAGGACCACACCATCGCTGCACTCGTCGATCGGGTGAAGAACCCGGAGGTGCCCAAGCTCGTCCAGTCCATCTACGGCATCCCGGCACCGGCAGCGCCACGCAATGATCTCGCGGAGATCTTCCTCACGGGCATCTGCAAGGCCTGCGGTCCCATTGCTGCCGACCTGAACTCACAGAAGATGAACCAGGACGTCGATGCGGCATCCTTCGTGCCCGCCGAAGAGCTCCGGCTCAACACGTCGATCGCACCGACCGCGAATCCCAACCGGATGGGGGTGCTTGCCGGTGACCTGGCCGGTTACCCGAACGGGCGCCGGCTCACCGACGACGTCGTCGACATCGAGGTCCAGGCTCTCGAGGGAGCCGGGGTCGGCCAGCTGGTGATCGCACTCGCAGGAGGTGACGGCGTCAACGTTCCGGCAAACCCGATCGCGGCCTCCTTCCCGTACGTGGCTCTCCCGAACACCGGGTCGGTCAACGAGGCGGGAGCCCAAGCCGCTCAGGGATCCGGCAATCAATCACCGCCGCTCGGTCCGATGCTCGGTGG
>JAOPZY010000150.1 GCA_025963875.1 Actinomycetota bacterium | reverse complement strand
GGCGCACGCAAGGCCACGCATCTGGACGACGCAATCGCGTCGCTCGACATCGAACTGACCGACGACGAGGTAGCCGAGCTCGAGACCGGGTACACACCCCACCCCGTTGCGCAGGGCGGCCTGAGCGACTCGGCCATACGGGCCACGGCGGCTTCGATCAACATGCTGCCCGGTCGCCGTGGACCGGCGCCGGCGCCGGCCGTCTAACGGGCACGACCGGGCCACAGGCTCGTCTCGCTACGGGCGCAACGTTGCGGGGCCGTCTGCCGGCGGGCTCATCACGGGCATGTTGGCGCCCACAACGCGTCGCGGTGGGTGAGATTTTCCCCGATTAGCGACGAGTTTTCCGCCCACCCCCCGGGGTGCCTGGCGTGAGGGGGGACGGAAATGGCTGTGGCCACGGCCGGCCTACGCAGGGCACCCCCGGGGGGGGACGGTCGTCAGGCGTCCCGGCGGCGGATCAGGACCGCTGCCGTTCCCAGAGACACGGCCACCCAGCCCACGAGCACCGCCAGGGCGGCCCAGGGTGAAAGCTGGCCCGCCGAGGTATGCACGCTGATGAGGGACTGACCGGCGTTGGCCGGGAGGAATTTGGCGATGTTGCCGCTCCAGGGCCTCGGCAGAGCGCTGACCAGCGCGGGCGCCACCAGGATGATTCCCACGAAAGCTGCGATGGCACCTGCGGTGTGGCGGACGATGGCCCCGATCCCGAGCGCCAACAGGCCCAGGAGAGCCAGGAAGACACCGCCACCGAGGACGGCCCGGAGCTCACCGGCCGCTCCGAGGGAGACGCCGATGCCTTTGCCGGCGAAGATCGCCTGTCCACCGAGGAAGGCGGCCAGGCAGGCAGCGCTTCCGACCACCAGGGCCACCCCGGCGAACGTGATTGCCTTCGCTGCGAGGACGGAGACCCGTTGGGGCACCGCCGCGAACGTGGAGCGGATCATGCCGGTCGAATATTCGGCGGTGATGACCAGGGCGCCGAGCACACCGATGGCCATCTGGCCGAGGAAGATGCCCGTCAGGCTGCGGAAGGTCGGGTCGAAGACCGCCCGCTCAATGGCGGTGGTCTGACCCCAGCGGCTGACCGTGGTGAAGGAGATCAGCAGGCCGATGGCAACGATGCCACCGATCAGGGCGAGCAGCGACCAGTAGGTGGACCGGACGGAACGGAGCTTGATCCACTCCATACGGAGGGTGCCGGCGAAGTCGGAGAGCCGCCCCCCGGGGTACACGGGGACAGCGGCGGTCATAGGAACAGCAACGGGTTCGGTGAGCGTGTCCATGATGAGGTCCTTTCTGGGTGAACGCTTGGCTGGATGCGGGTCAACTGCGGGGCTGGCAGAGTTGGGGCTCAGTGGGAGGCGGCCGTCGCATGGAAGTCGACGGCGCCTTCGGTCAGCTCGAAGAACGCCGCCTCCAGGGAGGGCTCGTGCATCGTAAGTTCGTGCAGAGCCAGGTCGTGCTGTGCCGCCAGGTCTCCGATGAAGTCGCGGTCGAGGCCGTTCACGGCCAGGGCTCCATCGCCGGCCCGGCGCACCGCGCCTCCCTTTTCGGTGAGCAGAGCGGCCAGGCGATCCTCCTGGGGGGAGCTGACCCGCACGTAGCTGCCTGCGCTGTGGCGGAGGAAGTCGTCGAGGTTGGCGTCGGCGACCAGCTTGCCCCGGCCGATAACGATGATGTGGTCGGCCGTCAGGCCCATCTCGCTCATCAGGTGACTGGAGACGAACACAGTCCGGCCCTCGGCCGCCATGGCCTTGAGCAGGTTGCGGATCCACAGGATGCCTTCGGGGTCGAGCCCGTTGGTCGGCTCGTCCAGGATCAGGATGCCCGGGTCGCCGAGGAGAGCGACGGCAATGCCCAGCCGCTGGCCCATGCCCATGGAGAAGCCGCCCGCACGCTTGCGGGCGACGTTGGACAGGCCGACCAGGTCCAGCACCGTCTCGACCCGCTGGCGCGGGATGTGGTTGCTGGCCGCCAGCCCGAGCAGGTGGTCGTAGGCGCTCCGACCGTCCAGGAATGCCCGGGCGTCCAGGTGGGCGCCGACCTCCCGGAGGGGATGGCGCCGTTGCCGGTACGGGGTCCCGTTAACGAGGACCTGCCCCCGAGTGGGGTCGTCAAGCCCGAGGATCATCCGCATGGTGGTCGACTTGCCGGCTCCGTTGGGACCGAGGAATCCGGTAACCCGTCCGGGCAGTACATCGAAAGAGAGGTCGTCGACGGCGGTCGTCGACCCGTACCGCTTCGTGAGGTTCCTTGCCTGAATCATCTGCGATCACCTCCGTCTTGAGGGCGCCGCCGGCGAGTGCCACCGGGGCGGTATTGCTTGCCTCATCAGGCTAGGGATCGCGCCTTCGGCGGTCATCAGGCGTGGCAACGATTTGCAGCCGAGACGTCCGGACGAGACCGACCAGCGGTCTCATCCTCAGAGATGAGCGTGCGGGTCACCCCCGGGGATGTTGTGCCGAGGGTCGCCTGTCGTTACCGTCATGTGCGTGGCCACCATGAAGATCCCCCACTCCTCGCCCCGGCGGAGTCAGCTGCTCGACGTCGCCGTTGCCGCGCTCCTGCTCATCTTCTTCCTGGGGACTCTTCTGGTCAGGTCGGAGCGAGGCTCCCTAGGGCTGGCCGTCGCCCTCCCGCTCGGGGTCTTGGCGATCGTGCCGTTGGCCTGGAGGCGCTCCGCGCCGTTGCTCGTGCTGGGCATCACCGGGGTCGCCACGTTCACGCTGATCGTGACCAGGGACACCCCCGGTATGGCCGCGTTCGGGCCACTCATCGCTCTCTACACGGTGGCCACACGCAGCGAGCGGCGCATCTCGCTGGCGGCCGGTATCGTCACCCTGGTCGGGGTGATTGCTGGCGGGCTCATCTCCCGACCTGACCGCCTCTCCTGGGAGGTGTTCGCCT